>SKXR01000012.1 GCA_007128275.1 Kiritimatiellia bacterium | reverse complement strand
TCACTCCAGTATTCACCGCCGTTCGGAGAAAATTCCACACGCACCAAGTCCCCGCCGTCCAGATTTCTCGCTACCCAATGCAACGCGACCGTGTCTCGCACCCAACCGCCTTGACGCATCGAGGCCGCGTGCAGCCACGGCGCTGACGGGCTTCTACTGGCTTCCTTTGTGTTGCCGTAAAGCCCGATGTTCACCCGCTCCCCATTCGGTGCCAGCTCTTCGGAATCATCGGATGCCGGATCCCCTGCAGCAATCAAGGGCGATGTGACTGCATCTGTTTCCCAAGTCCCTGTTGCCGGATCATAACGACCACCGACCACCTGCGTTTTCAGATGAAAATCATTCGGCGCATTGGCGAAAAGCGGATCCACACTCATGCTCATGCGATCCTGACCCGTTTCCGTGCTCCACGCGGATAGCGCCACCTGATTTCTGCCCAGCGCCGCGATTCGTCCGACCACGGCATCACCCTCCGCCAGAATGTTGTTATAATCCGCTACCACACTATTGGTTGCGGCCACATGATAGCCGAAAGAGGTTACCGCCGAGGCGACCACGATGCTGTTGGTCATGTAGGCGGTACCGCCGGTGACGCGTAATCCGGCTTGCGTATTTCGCCAGAGTACGCTGTGCAGCACGGAGGCATCGCCGGATGTCAGGCGGATGCCGTCCCGGACATTATTGCGACTGACGACCCGTTTAAGCTCGGCCTCCGGAGAGTTCGCCACCAGGATTCCATCGGTCGCATTGCCATAGGCGTGTATCCGCAGAACACATGAACCGGTCGCATTGTTCAAACGAAGGCCCACATGATGATTCTCGAAGCGGATATCGCTGATGAGAACATATTGCGCTCCGTTCAGATCCAAACCATAGGTCCCACTTGCGGGGGTGCCGCCCCGCCGGAAGACGGTCCCGCCCGCCGCATAATTGGTGCTGCCGTAAACGTAGACAAATTGGTTGGTGCTCCCCGAATGGGTCGACCCCATGACCGGATTAGCTGACGTTGCCGACCCTAACGTATAAATCCCCGTATCCACATAAATGACGTCGCCCGGCTCCATCGCATACGAATCCAAAACGGATCTCAATGAGGCCTTGGGCGAGGTGGGCGAGGTGCCGAGATTGGCGTCGTCTCCGGGCTCCGAGGTATAGACATTTCCTTCCGTCGAACTGTTGTTGACATAATACAAGAAAGGTCCGTTACGGAAAAAGAAGGTGGACGCGGTCTCGCTATTGACGGTCTCGTCCGCCTCATAGACCACCCGCCATAACGCGCTGGTGGTGGACCCTTGCTCCTCATAGTCCCAGTCCCAGAATCCCGCCGTGGCGTCAATATTGGTCGCGGCCACCTGCCAGACGTCGCCCGGCGACGCCGCCAGCTCGATCCGAACCGTCGCCCCCGTGGGCATATTGCCGGCATTCCAATAGACCCGGTCGTTCTCCTCCACATTCAGGATGCCGCCCGCATTGTAGGTCAACACCTGCAGCCAAGGCGTCGTGCGTGAAAGACTCGCCCATGGGGTGCCGCCGAACGCCCCTGCATTCAATCGTTCTCCATTCGGCGGGGACTCATTCGTCCACGCCATCGAGGCCGGGTCGCCAAAATCAATCAGGGGGGAATGCTCCGCATCCGGTACAAAGTCATCCTCGTCGGGGTCATATCGGCCGACCACGCTACGAGGAAAGAAGTTGGAGTTCGCCGGGTCATGGAATTTGGGATCCAACGTCGCGCTATGCCACCAGGAATCCAAATCCTTCTGAAACACATTCAGATCGGGATACACCACCGGTCCGATAGGCGCATTCCATAATATGTTGTAGTCTCCCTTGGCGACACGCGGCGGATCATAGGGCTGAAATACGTTTCCGCCCACAATGACGGTATTGCTGATCGTTGTCGAAAGGGCATCATTATGGGCCAAGTTAAACGCCGCGGAATTCCCCCACATCACATTGCCATCCGCCGTAAAGGGCCATCTCCCCGTACGGATCCCCACCCCGCTGCCCTTTATGATACAGCGCTCGAACGTTACGCCCTCACTGGTTCCGATATTGATGATGTTGGCGCTGCCCGAAGCGGCCATTCCGAACACCCGGACATCCCGCAAAGCAACATGGTTGGCGGCAATGTCTACGCGCAACCCCCTGCGGAAAGTGATTTGTTCCACATTGACCCGTCCTGCGGTTACATGCAACGAGCGGAAACCCAAATCGTTTCGATCGATGATCGTCCCCCCCGCCGCGAGATTCGTGCTGCCGCGCAAGGTGAAGCGACCACTCGCCGCCGATCCCGCCTGTCGCTGCCCAATGGTGACGGTATAGTCGGAATACACTCCGGTATCCACATAGACGATGTCATGCCCGCCGAAATTGTAGGTGGCAAATAAGTTCGTGATGCTGGCCATGGGCGTAGCCGGGGTGAGACCGTCGTTGGTGTCAAGGCCCCCCCCCGTGGTGTACACGTTTCCGATGGTGTTGCCGTCATTGACGTAATAGGGCACCTTGGCCCCGTTCACCGAAAACCGCTGCCCGCTTTGAGAGGAAACACTGGGATCATCGTCCGAAACCACGCGCCAGAACGCCGACATCGGCGGCAGCGCGGACACATCCCACGTGTAAACCCGATTGGTGACGTTGATTCCGGAAACGATGTTGGACCAGCCCGCCGCGCCATCGGCTCGGTATTCGAGCGTCACCGTTTCTCCCGGATCAAACGCGCCATAATTCCAAACCAGCTTATGCGTCGTCCCTGTGATGCCGCCGCCATCATTGAATGTCAGGGCCCGCAACCATGGATCGGTCGGGCTCGTCGTCGCGTTCGTGGTCCCGCCATATATCCCCGCGTTGATGCGTCCGCCATTGGGCATGGGCTCATTCGTCCAGGCCGTCGATGCCGGATCACCAAAATCGATGAGGATAGAGTTCGTTAAAGGAATAAAGTTAAGACTATCCGGATCCGTGAAACCCGGATCCGCAACGACGCTGCTGGGCATGCCGATTTCGGCTCCGTATACGACATTATTCAGATTATAAAAGACATTGTAATCACCGGTATAATCCCCGGTTAACGCACCGCCGACTATCGCGCTGTTACTAATCGCCCAACCTCGATCGTCCTGTACATGCGTGGCGCCATTGAGCCAAAATACACAGCGATCAAAGGTGTGACCTGCCCCGCTAACAGCATTAACGACATGGGTATTGTTCGCAAAAACTGTCCTTACTGCATGTACGCCCCCTCTAAAGATGGCGGCAACCGAATGGTCCTTGACAACCGAATCGCTGATCAGCAAATGATTCGCGTTTTGAGCTTGGAAGCCGATGCGACCGGCAGCCACCGTCATGTTTCGAAAGTGCAGATAGGCGCCATTGATCACAAAGACATCGCTTGATGTAGAATTACGACGGAACACCGTGCCCCCCTGAGAGGGCGCACCCTGAAAGACAACGGGATCACCATCAGCACCTGATACATTCAAGGATATCGTACCCTCTTCATACGTACCCGTATCGATGTACACCGTATCGCCGGGCCCCAGCGTGTAGGTCGCCAACAGATTGGTCAGGGTGCGCATGGGCGCATTGCTGGACGTCCCCGCGTTGGCATCACTGCCCGCAGCCGTGGTGAAGAACGTGCCATTCGTGGAACCGTCGTTCAGGTAATACGTTGTTTGCGCTCGTGCGCTCGGGAGGAGGTACAGGACCGCGAGAAGAAACATGGCGACCGGATAGAAACGACGGCCTTTGCGGGAGACCATGGGCATGCGCTTCTTCCCCTTATTGACCACACCGGATTGACCCCAATCCATGGGCGAGGTGCAGGTACACAGGTCCCTGCGTGTAGAACCAGGGTAAAACGATTTTGTCACAGTATCACTTTCTGAATCAATAGGACTATTCAGTGTTAATAATAACCTCAGGCAAAAGGGAAGTAAAGCCTTGAGGGGGAGAATAATCGAGCGTTCAGAGGCCGAAATGCGCCTCTCGACAGCAAGGTCTGAAATTCTAATCCGTTCTCCTCCGCGCGCTCCGCCCACACGTGGCAACCCTCTTTCTACCACCCGCTTCGCTGGAGGACACGGAGCAGGCGGAGGAAATCGTATTTCACCTCATCTTCCCTCCGTGATCTCAGTGCCCTCCGTGGTGAAACATAATCACGGGAGGCAGATTGGCATCCCGCCCACAGCCAAGCCGCCCCCCATTCATCATCTCACGCAACCAGCCTTGTTCTGACTCATCCGATCGCCGGTATGGACAGGGATTTGCATATCTTTCGAGCAAGACGGTTCGGAACCTCGGTGTGCCGGGGGACCGCTTCAACACAACCGGTCTGCGGATTACACCACAGAGAATGAGATGAGCCTTCGCGCTTGAGAAAGCAGCCATTTTTTCGAAGGTGCCTTAGCAGCGCGCTACGTTTCATCCTACGGCCACAAGTTCGCGCTCGGCATCGGCCGGAAGCCCGCGGATAGCATCCTCACGCCGGTCCTGAAGAATCAGTTCTATAGCTGCCGACAGGCTCTTGAGCGCTTCGCGTTTGCTCTTGCCCTGACCGTTGGCCCCGGGGATTTCGGGGCAGTACGCAATGAACCAAGCCTCATCCCGTTCGACTATTGCTGTAAACTCGTTGCGCATTTGGCTTCTCCTATATCACTCTTTGA
>SKXR01000041.1 GCA_007128275.1 Kiritimatiellia bacterium | reverse complement strand
TGGTCCACCATCGCGAACGCTTTGCCCGCAAAGAAATCCGGATAGGCCATCCCCTTCACCGTCTGCGTCAGAAATAAATCGGCGTTACGCAAGGCCCCGTTCGGGAAGATCGCGCCGTGTTCCACCGTCTTGATCGCGTAATCGCCCACCAACAGCACGTCGTACCCTTTCGCCTGCGCCGCGTCGTAGAGCGTGGCCAGATAGCCTTCCAGTTCGTGCACCGCCCGGTCCACTTTGGAATGCTCCGTCCCGTACCGTTGCAGGTCGTAATCCATGTGCGGCAGATAGGTCAACAGCAGATCCGGGGCGATATCCGGCATGTCCATCACGGCGCATACGGCGTCCACGATCCATTCGCTCGACTTGCGCGAGGCCAGCGGCCCCCAATAATGCATCAGATTGAATTTCCGGCCGATCCGTTCGCAGAGTCGGCCGTACAAATCACCCGGAGTGGTGTAGACGTCCTGGATCATGCCGCCGCTGTGTTTGTGTATCGGACGGGGCGAAACGATCAGGTCGACCGATTCCCCGAGGCTCTGTTGCCAGAACATCATGCCGACTTTCCCGCCGCGCGCGCGGAACGCGTCCCAGATGCGCGGTCCGTCCACCAGTGACGCGGCCTGTTCCCAAAAGAGGATCTTCTTCAAGCGATCATGGTAGACCCCGTTGGCGATCATGCCATGCCCGGAAGGCGTAGTCCCGGTGCGAAACGACGCTTGCGCCGTGCAGGTCACGGCGGGGAATACGGGATCGATCGAGTGGAAGGCAAGATGGCCCGGCACACGTTTAAGGCGCGCAGCGATATTCGCGCCAAACGCGGCCAACTGAACCACCAGGAGTTTGCGCGACAGAGTCATGGTCGCAGAATAGAGGGATCATGGACGGAGGGCAAGCACGCGACATACGCGGCCCTGGCCGTTAACTCGCATAGAAGGTGCGCGCGAGCAAGCGATTTGCCGTCCCGCACGCGAGCACGACGACTGCGGCCAAGGCGCCGGGCCGCCCGAAACCCGCACTCAGAATAAAGGCCACTTGCAACAGGAGCAGCACTCCGATAAGTCGGCCGATCCAGACGGGTAACACCGTCAGTATGGCCTGTTTCCGCGCAAGGTCCAAAGGGAGGTTCGGGGTGGACGCGTACGCGCGCATGCGGAGAGCGAACAGCAGCGTCACCGCCATGGCGGCGGCATAGGCCGTCGCAAATCCGACTCGAGCCGGCATCCCGTCGGCCAGGGTTGGCACCAGAAAGAACGCGCCGAGCAATAAGGCCAGCAGGGGCATCCACGCTTCGATACCGGGATGATGCGGTTCCGTTTCGCGCCGTGCGAGCTGGCTCACGGAGGCCACATACAACAACACCACGATGGCGGCGATCCAGACAGGCGGCGAAAACGGATGACGCATGGGAACCGCGGACGCTCCCAACAACACGCTCAATGCGCGACAGGCGCCCATCGTAAAGACGCCCACTCCGGGAACGGATTTAAGACAATGATTGTAGGTAAACGCGCACGCCGCCAAAACCATGCCGATCCAAAAGGTGGGTCCGCCCACCCGGGCGCATAACAGCAATCCCATTCCCGCCAGTGCACAGCCGGCCCATAACGCCGTGCGGGGACGGATATCCCCCGATGGCAAGGGCCTGTTCGCGCGCGCGCGGCGGTCTTCCTTGAAATCAAAATAGTCGTTCCACGCGAGGCCGGCCGCGTAAAAGCTCAGCGACGCGGCGAGGACCAGCCCCAGCGAGGACCCCACGAGGACCGTCGAATGCGCGGCGAGGAAATAGCCCGCGAGTGGATCGCCAGGAACCGTGAAGAGATTGGGTGCGCGGAAGAGCTGCAACCAGGCACGAAGCCTGGAACGATCTGCTTCCTCATGCATCATGAGCGTCCGCCTGCCGAGCCGTGATCAGCGCTGATATGTACGGGGATGAATAAAGGGCAAATCCAGGCGCGGATTGAACTTGCCGCTCTGCTTGTAAAAGGTCATCGGATTATCGAACAACAGTTTTTCCACCTGCTTTTCCGTGAACCCGTTTTCCGCCATGTGCACGGCAATTTTCGGGAGGGTGGTCGGATCGGATACGCCCCAATCGGCCGAGCTGTTGACCATGGTCTTTTCGAGTCCCCACTTCTTGAGAATATCGATGGCCCGCAAGGGATTGAGCTTGGAATACGGATAGACCGTCATGCCCGCCCAGGTGTCCGCGTCGCGGGTGAGGTCCATGGTGTCCTCGGTGTTGTGATCGATGATGATACGGTCGTGATCGTATCCGAGCTCGTTCAACACGGCGATGGTGCGCTCCACGCCGGTCTTCTTGCTGACCTGCGGGGTGTCGTGCGGCGTATGGATCATGACCAGCATGTTCCGCGCTTTCGCGATCTCGAGCTGGCGCATGAACACTTCTTCTTCGTTCGGCGTAATGAGGTTATACCCGATTTCCCCGACGGCCAGACAGCGGTCGTGCTCCCAATAGGGGGCCATCCCGTCGATGGTCTCATGCGCGAGCGCAACGTCTTCCGCTTCCTTGGGGTTGACGGCGATATTGGCGTAATGATCGATGCCGAACCGTTCCGCGCGTTGGGCTTCAAAGTCGAGAATCAGCTCGAAATAATCCCAGAACGTGCCCGCATGGCGCCGCTGCGCGCCGAGCCAAAACGAGGGCTCCACGGTCACGCGGATGCCCTGCTCGTACATGGCTTGGTAGTCCTCCGTCGTGCGGGAGAACATATGGATATGAGGCTCGATGATGATCATCGCGCGTCCTGCCGGGCGGGTTTCACCTCTTTCTTATCCATGTGCCGGAGGGCATCCCGCAGGGTGGCGGCCTTTTCATAATTTTCCAAGGCGATAGCCCGCTGCAGATCTTCGCGCAATCGTTCGCTCTTGCTTTTCGGCTTGCGCTTGCGGAGGTCATCGAGCAGCTCGGCCAACACCTCTTCTTCGTCCGTCGTGATATCCGCGTCGTATTCGGTGTCGTCGTGCTTTTTCCAGAACGCACGAATATCCTCAAGTCCCTGTTCCACGGCCAGGATGGCCATTTCATATTCATCGCGATTATCGTTGACGAATTGATCCGCGGAGGCGCGCGCGTTCATCATACGGATGTAGGGATAGAATTGCAGAAATTCCCACGCCAGATCCTCGTCCTCGGCATGGCGCTCGACCAATTCCAGGATCATCATGTTATGCCGCGTATCGCGGATAACCCCCTCGTAATGGCGCAGGGCATACAGGGACAGGTACCGGTAATAGAATTGGACCGCCTCTTGCTGCAATTCGGCACAGGCGCTTTCGTCCAGACTCGGAAAAGGTTTTCCTCGCGAGGTGCGTTCCAAGGTGAGATAGCAATCCAGCAGCGTCGGGTAGCCGCGCGGCCGGGTACCGTCCGGGCGACCATCGGGTTCCAGCTGAAACAGGCCCAAATCCAGCCGCAACTGGATCTTGGTCCCTCCGTCCTCCCCTTTCACCCAGCGGGCCGAGACCCGGGAGGGGTCATAGTCCCACCCTTCCAGTATCGTCGAAATGTCTTTGCTCAAAACGCAACTCCTTGTACTGAGTTCACTCGATGGTCCTACAGTATCGAATCCGGGGCATCAAATCAAATAAGGATTTGCGGGAGGCGGAGTAAGGACGTATCGTGCTCGGCCATGAACGTCCGCGCCTTCATCCCGTATGCCGTCTGGTCTTTACCCGCCGGATGGACGGTTCTCATCTTCCTGCTTCTGACAAGGAAGGTACACCGCTATGTGCCCGGCTGGCTGCCGCCGTGGGCGGATAAACCCGCGCATATGCTCTTGTTCGGCAGCCTGGCCATTTTCACGTACGTCGCCTTCCGGCATGGCTCGTCCCTGAAGATGATGCGGGCGACCGCCTTCTCGTTTCTCTACGCGGCCAGCTACGGCGCCGTCATGGAATGGTATCAATACTACATCCCATGGCGCTCGGCCGACTGGGCGGATGTGATCGCCAACACGGTCGGCGCCGCGGTGGTCTTTGTGGTCTACTTCTTCGATGAGGCCTTTCTCCGCACCCGACCGGCCTGAGCGAGAAAATAGGGTCGCAGCGAGAGATCTGTTTGTCTATACTGCCGACTATGCAACTCAAGACCCCCTTATACGAAGAACACGTCCAACACAACGCCCGCATGGCCCCGTTCGCCGGCTGGGACATGCCGATCCAGTACCAAGGGATTCTGAAGGAACACCTGCATACCCGCCGAAAAGCCTCCCTCTTCGACGTCAGCCATATGGGCGAATTCGAGCTGAGCGGGCCGACGGCCGAATTCGACTTGGAACGACTGCTGACCCAGAACGTGGCTACGATCAAGGACCATCAGTGCCGGTATGGATTCCTTTTGAACGACGACGGAGGCGTGCTGGATGATCTGACCTGTTACCGGCTCGGGCCCGACCGGTTCTTCCTGGTCGTCAACGCCGGGACGCTACAGGGTGATGCCGCATGGATTCGGGAACACCTCTCGCCGGACACCACGTTCAAAGACCTTTCCGCGGAAACCGCGAAACTGGACGTGCAAGGTCCGGACTCCCGCGCGGAAACGGAAAAGGCGCTCGGCGTCGCCCTGCCCGACCTGAAATACTTTTACTGCACAGAATGGGCCATCGAGGGGATGCCGTGCCTGCTGAGTCGTACGGGCTACACCGGGGAATGGGGATACGAACTGTATTTCCCCGCCTCGGAAGCCGCGCGTATCTGGAAACAATT
>SKXR01000026.1 GCA_007128275.1 Kiritimatiellia bacterium | reverse complement strand
TCCGGCGTGCACCGCGTACCAAACGCGGGACATTCCGACGGTTTCTTCACGCCCTGCAACACCAGGCCGCTGATGCATTCGCTCGATTCCTCCGCCGTCCGGTCCGCCACGCCGAAACGCGTTTCGGCATCGTGCTCCCTGTAGGGTCCCTTCAACCCCAAGCCGCTCCGCGCGATTTCCCCCACGCCCCGCCACTTGCGCGGCACGATGGTGAACACCTCCCGCATCATCTCCATGGCGGGCCGATTCCCTTCTTTCCGCACCGACCGCGCGTATTGATTCTCCACCTCCGCCCGGCCTTCTTCCAACTGTTTCACGACCATGTAAATGCCCTGCAGAATGTCCAGCGGCTCGAACCCCGTCACCACGATGGGCACCCGGTATTTTTCGGCCAGCGCCGGGTATTCCTCGTATCCCATCACAGTGCATACATGACCCGCCGCAAGGAATCCCTGCACCCGGTTTTGAGGCGAGGATAGCACTGCCTCCATCGCGGGCGGCACGAGTACATGCGACACCAACATCGAGAAATTCTTGATCTGCTCTTTCGCCGCGCAATAGACCGCCATCGCGTTCGCCGGCGCGGTGGTCTCAAAACCGACGGCGAAAAATACGACCTCGCGTTCAGGATGCTTTCGCGCCAGTTCAAGCGCGTCCATCGGCGAATACACAATGCGCACATCGCCCCCCTGCGCTTTGACGGAAAACAGGTCCCGCTCCGTGCCCGGCACGCGCAACATATCGCCGAAAGAACAGAAGATCACGTTCGGCAGGGCGGCGATCTCGATGGCCTTGTTGATCAGCTCAACCGGGGTCACGCATACCGGACAGCCCGGTCCGTGCGCCAGGGTTACGGATTCCGGCAACAACGTGTCGATGCCGTACTTGACGATCGCATGCGTCTGCCCGCCGCAGACTTCCATGATCGTCCATGGCCGCGTCGTGATCCGGGCCAAGGCCTCCGCGTACTTGCGCGCCCCGTCGGCGTCTCTGTATTCATCGAGATATTTCATGGTGTTCAGTCTTCAGTGTTCAGCTTGGAGCGCGGCTGTGTCCCGGTCGCTTCGCGCCGGGACCAGCCGCAGCCCACCGTGCGCGTTTTGCTCGGTGCCGCTGCGGGTGGTCCCGAAACGAGACACACCCGCGCCCCTGCACCTTCTCTTCGTCATAAAATACACAGCGATTCCAACGGCCACCCTGAACACTGAACACTGCATACTGAATACTCACTCTTCACTCCTCCAGTTCCGCCAATTCGCCCATTTCCTTCAAGTATTCAAACACGCGCGCGGCTTCTTCGGGATCCACCTTGCTGAGCGCGAACCCGACATGGACGATCACGAAGTCGTCGACAACGGCATCAGGGACATAGGCGAGGTTGACCTCTTTGACAATGCCGCCGAAACTGACCCGGCCGGTGCGATCCAGATCCGAAGCGCCTTCTTTGATGGTGATGAGTTTCCCGGGGATGGCGAGGCACATGGTTGGATTCCAGGGTTCAGGGTTCAGGGTTCAGGTTTCAGGTTTAGGGCGATGCCCAACTGGCCGAGGGAGATGCCGCCGTCGTTGGGGGGCACTTGATGGTGCCCGTACGGTTCGAATCCGGCTTCGCGCAGCAGGTCCAGGGACCGTTCCAGCAAAAGCGAATTCTGGAAACAGCCGCCGGACAACACCACGCGCTTCTCATCGGCGGCTTGGGCGACTTCCACGATGAGATGCGCAAGGCCCTCATGAAAAGCGCGCGCGATGGTGGCGATGTCGCGACCGTTACGCAGGTCCACCATGATCCGGCGAATCATGGGCGCCCAATCCGCCACTTCGTCGCGGAAAGGAATGTGATACGGCGCCGTGGCGTCTGAACCTTTGTAGGCGACGAACTCCAATTCCATGGCCCCTTGCCCTTCAAACGAATTCACCTGTCGCAGGCCCAGCAACGACGACACCGCATCGAAGAGTCGTCCCGCGCTGGATGTGCGCGCGGATTGGACACCGCGCTTCAGTAGCTGGCGCATGATTATCAACGATTCCGCGTCGAACGCGCGTACGGGCGCAAGCGCATGCATGTCGAAGAGAGTCTCGCCAAGAATTTCGTGGAGCATGCCCAGGGCGGCGCGGCGTGGCTCGCGCACGGCGGTTTCACCACCCGGCAAGTTGAAACAGCGCAGATGCGCAACACGCCGGTACGCGCCCCGAGTCGCCAAAAGAAATTCCCCGCCCCACACGGTTCCATCGGGTCCGTACCCGGTCCCATCCCACGCCACACCGAGTACCGGACCGTCGAGTTCATTATCGATCATGCAGGAAACAACGTGGGCGTGGTGATGCTGAACGGCCAACACGCTCGGTTCGGACTCCGTGGAGGGCGAAGCGTCCGAGTCTGACTCGAAACCCGGCTCACCGGGACGGTTCGCCCTACCACCCCTCGATGTTTTCCAAGCATTTGCAGGTAGGGCGAGGCGTCTCGCCGAGTCGTCCCGCGGGCGGGTTCTTCGAGCATACAGGGTGGAGGCATAATCGGGATGCATATCGCAGACATACCGGACGTGCTCGGACTCATACAACCCTTCCAACGTCGTCACCGCATCTTCAAACGCGCGAAACGCTGGTTCTGTGTCCAAGTCACCGAGATGTTGACTGATGACCGCCTCCGAACCGATGGCCAAGGCCACGGTATTTTTTAGATGCGCGCCCACGGCCATGATGGGCTCGGACGCCGCCTGCCCCATGGTGACGGGCCGCGGCGCATACCCGCGCGCGCGCCGCAGAATCACGGGTCGACCGTCCAGCACACGGACGATGGAATCATCCACGGGCCGCGCAATGGGCCGGTCATGCACCAGGAATAGGTCCGCGATGCCTTTCAAGCGCGTCAACGCCTCCTGCTCATCGATGCAGATCGGCTCGTCGGAAAGATTTCCGCTGGTGGCCACCACAGGCACCCCCAACTCTTCCATCAGCACGTGGTGCAGCGGCGCGTAAGGCAACATCACGCCCAGCAACGGATTGTGCGGTTTGATGGCCTTTGAAAGCCCGCATTTGAGTTCCTGAAGATCCCACAGAAGCACAATAGGCGCTTCCGGCCCCCGCAACAATTGCGCCTCCAAGGGAGAGACAACACAGGCGTCGCGGATCAACGCCATCGACGGGAACATCACCGCAAAGGGCTTTTCCTCGCGATGTTTGCGTTCGCGCAAGGCCCCCACCGCATCTCCGTTACGCGCATCCGCCATCAAATGGAAGCCGCCGACGCCTTTGACGGCAACAATCTTCCCTTCGAGCAGCGCTTCCGCGGTTATCAGCACGGCGTCATGACGCTCCGCGATCACGCGGCCTGACGCGGACCACAACGCCAATTGCGGGCCGCACTCCGGGCACGCGTTCGGCTGGGCATGGAAGCGGCGATTTGCCGGATCCTCATATTCCGCCGCGCACCGCGCGCACATGGTGAAGTGGCGCATTGTGGTGTGTGGCCGATCATAGGGAATGCGCTCAATGATACTGTACCGTGGACCGCAATGCGTACAGTTGATGAAAGGATACCGATAGCGCGGATTCTTCACGTCAAACAGTTCCCGCAAACAATCAGGACACATAGCAAGGTCCGGCGTGATCGCCGCGGTGATCTCCGCGGCCTGTTCACTTTCGAGAATGCGAAACTCGGCCGATTCTTCCGCGCCCTCGACGGCCGTGCCCCGGATTTCCCGCACACGCGCGGGAGCGGGCGCTTTCGCGACAAGGTCGTGTTGGAACTGTTCCAGCACGTTTTCCGGCCCGGCCACATGTATGGACACCCCGTTGGCGTCGTTGCGGACCCAGCCCCCCAACCCGTAGGCCAACGCCGTCCTGTAGACGAACGGACGGAATCCCACGCCTTGCACCGCCCCCAGAACACGCAGTTCCCACGCAACCCGGGGGCTTTTCACTTCTTTCGCATGGCCGTTAACGTTCGTCATCGCAGTGGCAGTGATGTCTCAACATGACTGCTTCCCTTTTCACACAGACTGTGGCGATGCCGAACGCAACCGGTCACCCAGCCAGTCCAGCCAGGCGTCCATGCCCTGCCCCGTGCGGGCGGAGAGTTCGAGCACCTGCGCGCGCGGCGCCACGGTGCGGATATGTGCCAACGCCTCCTCGCGTCGCCATTCCACGGCTTCCGCCAGATCAATCTTGTTGACCACCACCAACGCCGCGTCATGAAAGATGACGGGATACTTGAGCGGCTTGTCTTCCCCTTCGGTCACGGACATAAGGACTACGCGCGCTTCCTCCCCCAAATCGAAAGAAGCGGGGCACACCAGATTGCCGACATTTTCAATGAAAAGCAGGTCGATGGATTCCAGATCCAGTTTTTCTATCGCGTGGTGCACCATATGCGCGTCGAGATGACAAGCGGTGCCGGTGGTAATCTGAATGGCGGGCGCGCCCTTCCCCTGAATTCGGCGTGCATCGTTTTCCGTGGCCAAATCACCGACGATCACGCCGACACGATATCGTTCGGCGGCCTCTTCGAGCGTACGCTCGATCAACGACGTCTTGCCCGATCCGGGCGAAGACATCAGGTTCAACGCGGTGACCTCTCGCGCCATGAACATGCCGCGATTGCGTTCGGCCAACCGGTCGTTCCGGGACAACAGCGATTGCCGCACCTCCAGGACGCGACGGTCCTGCTCCCCATGATCATGAGGATGCTCATGGTCGTGGCGATGCTCTTCCACCAGGGTACATCCGCAATGATCACACATCAGGCCACCTCCAGGGATATCAGGTCCATCTCCTTGCCGCG
>SKXR01000051.1 GCA_007128275.1 Kiritimatiellia bacterium | reverse complement strand
CGCGCATGGCGGAATGGGGCAAGGCGTGGGTCATCGGGACCACCGGTCTCAGCGACGACGAGCTTGGGGCCGTTCGTGCCGCGGCGGAGAAGATTCCGATTGTTATGGCGCCCAACATGAGCCTGGGCGTGAACCTGTTGTTCCAACTCGTGGAAGACGCTGCGCGCGCGTTGAAGGATCGCGGATACGATGTGGAGATCGTGGAGCGCCATCATCGCCGTAAGAAAGACGCGCCGAGCGGTACCGCGCTGGGATTGGGTCGCGCCGTGGCGCGCGGTATGGACTTGGATCTCGATCAAGTGGCCCGGCATGGCCGTGCAGGGTTGGAAAAAGAGGAGCGCCCCGCGACGCAGGTCGGGTTTCACGCGGTGCGTGCCGGCGATTTTGTCGGGGACCACACCGTTATGTTCGCGACGGACGGCGAGTCCGTGGAATTATCGCATCGCGCGACGAGTCGCGACACGTTTGCCATCGGCGCGCTGCGCGCCGCCGCCTGGGTGCACGGGCAGGCGCCGGGCCTCTATTCCATGCGTGATGTCCTGGGATTGTAGGAGCCTGTATGGAAGTGGGCTTCAGTTTGGGTAGCAACCACGGCGATCTGGTTGCGAATATGCGCGATGCAAAGCGCCGGATACTCGATTCTCCCAATGTGGTGTTTGTTGCGCAATCGCCCCTCTATGAAACCGAGCCGGTCGGGGTCGCCCCGGAACATGCGCACCTGAAATTCATGAACGCCGTACTGGTGGTGGACAGCGCGCAGTCGCCCGAGGCGTTGTTGGGGCGCCTGCATCAGATCGAATCCGATATGGGCCGTCGCCGGGTCGGCGATCGAAATGCGCCGCGTCCGATTGATGTCGATATCCTCTATGCCGGCGCCGAATACATTGATAGCGGCGGGTTGATCGTGCCACACCCTCGTTGGGCGCAGCGGCGGTTTGTGGTGCAACCCCTCGCGGATGTCCGTCCCGATTTGGTGTTGCCCGGCGCGGGGAAAACCGTGAAGGAGATCCTGGCCGAGCTCGAAGGGGAAGCGGTGCGGGAGTTCACAAGGGATTGGTAGGGGGAGAAGGGTTCCGGTCTTGGGCTTTGGGGGTATGGGTTGCAGAGCATGCCGCCCCAAGATCTTCCGTCACGGCACGGACACTTCCACCCGGAAGAAGCGCATCGCATTGGTGGCCGGCGGCGCGTTGGTGGTATCCCACGTTGTGTCGGGCGCGGCGCCCGCGAAGGACACGGCATGGGCCGGCGTCCAAGCGGGATAGTTGGTCAGTTGTTCGTCCAGATAATGCACGCGATATACGCGTGCCGTGCTGGACGCGAACACGAATGATTCAAGGTCGCCGTCATTGCCCTGTTCGAGTTGAGTGATGGCAAAGAAGTCCTGATCGTCGTTGGGGTCCGTGTCGGCGATGTATTCCTCAAGATTCGTCGTCCCGTCCCCGTCGTTATCGGCGTCGGCCACGGCGTTGGTGCTTCCTCCGAAGTGCACGTATTCCCACCAATCCGGAATGCCGTCCCCGTCGCTGTCCATGAAGACGCGCACGGTGTTCACTGCACTCGAAACCTCTTCGCCGCCGTCGCCAAAGGACTTGGCCTGCAGGTCGATCAGCCCCGCGCCTTGTTCGGCGGTGTCCCATGCGAAGGTCCACGGGGCCGTGTCGTTTTGGGCGATGAGCTGACCGTGCGCATGGAACTGAACGGCGGTGACGGTTCCGGGTGACAAGGCGACGTCGACGAGCACGGTGACCACATTGCCCCCTGCGATGTTCGCGCCGTGTTCCGGAAAAACGATGGCGCATGTGCCGGAATGATTATTCACCGAAAAGGGCAGCAATGCATGCCCCTGCGTGCGCGTACCCGAGCCGTCGTATGCCACCGCCCGCAGGGTGTGCGGTCCGTCGGGCAGCGCCGTGGTGTCGAGGACGTACGAAGCGGAGAGGTTGGTGCGTCCGGCGCTCAGGAAGAGCGTGGCGCGGGCGCTTAGGACATGGGCGTTGTCGTTGAGCAAACCCGACGCGCTGGTATCCTCCAGGCTGGAGCTGATCACCTCGAAATCCAGATGCGGCGCGTAACTCTGCCAAGAGTTTGTGCGGGAGATGAACACCGCCTCGGCCTGGCTGCTGGTATTGGGGTTCTGCGCGTACAAGGCCATTCTGACGCCCTGGCTGTCCTGCAGGTTCGTGTCGCTGTTTATGGTCTCCATGAGGTTGGTCATCATGGTTCGCGCGGTTGAGCCGGAAGTGGCCGTGATCTCGTTGGTAACGATAACGTTGTCCAGACGCGTTATCGTGGCCCGCACGACATCACCGGCGGTGGGCGTCCCCATGATGCGTACCGCGCGAAGGGCGGAAGCCGTTGATTCGATAAACTGGGTGCTGACCGGATGTGCACGGATCGTCAATTCCGAGCCCGATCCCATAGCGGAAAGTGCGTCGAACGACAACGCCGCGCCCGGTTCTCCGAGGGCGTCCTGCACGATTTCCACGCGATCGCCGTGGGCGATGGCGGTATAAGGAATCGGTGGCGGCGGGACGATGGCATTGATGCTCGCAGCGAGCCCTTGCGCCGCATCGTAGATCGTGTCGTTGGCTCCGATGGTATAGGACCGCGTGGTACCGTTGATCACAGCGGAAATGACGTTGCCGGCGGTCGGCGCCACGTTGGTCAGCGATGTGATCAGGCGATCATTCTGAAAGAGGTCGAGTTGGTCCACCTGTTGCTCCGCATGTGCGAAAGCGCCGACCACGGTCACGGTGACGATGCCGCTGACCGTGTCGAGAGGATTGATTCCGTTGATCGAGGCCACGGGTGGCTGCGCATACGGTTGCGTGAGGGGGTCGCCGACGACGATGCCCTGATACGGATTTCGAACCGACATATAGAATGCTTCGGCGAGATTGAAGCCGCGCGCATACCAGGCATGGAGTCGGGCTTGTGGGAATTTATTGGTGTTGGCGCAGGGCTCGACCAGGGTGCCGTACGAGCCGGCTGCGCCGTTGCCGATCCAATGTAGAATCGACATTTGATTCGGATCACCTTTTCCTTGGTTGCTGTCGAACAGATTGCCCCCATACGAGGTCAAGTGTTCCGCCAGCGAACCGGGCTGTAGATCGAAAGCGCTGATGCCGGAAACCGTTCGGGCGCCGGTTGCATAGCCCATGGTGTTCGTAACGGCGCTCGACGGCGGACTTTCGGCGAAGAATGTGTCCAGGGGTGTATCGATGAATCGCATGATGAATTGCGCTTCCTCGTATTGCGTCCATCGGATATTGCGCAGGATGTCGATGCTGTGCACCAAGTAGACATGGCCGGTCGGCTGGGAAAAGTCGACGCCGCCGGCGCGATCGATCATGTCCCGGGTCTGGTCCGGAGTCCAGGAGGTCATGTAGGTGCTGGGATAATAGAAATGATCCCCCTCCACGGCGCGTCGGAATGCGCGTTCGGCCGCGAAATAGCTGTGGGCGCTTCCGGAGGCGAGATCGCATCCCTCCACGAACGCGTCGGGAGAGCTTTTGAAATCATAGAACATCGCGGAGGTGATGGAGCTGAAGCGCATGTTGGTGTAGATGCCGTGATACACCCGGTACGGGATGTCGCGCATGAAGACGATGTAATCGATCTGATTGCTCAAGCCGGCGTCGGCGATGTAGGCGACGATCGGGTTGCGGACTTGGTTGCTGAACGTGACGGTGTCCATGTTGTTCGTCACGTCCACGTTGACCGCGAACACATTGAACGGCGGGATACCGCGCGTTTCGCGGTAATAGTTCCCGAGCGCCATCGAATTCTCGCTGGCTTGATTGACTACCACCAAGACATTTTGCGGGCCGCCTCCTGCCATGCCGGAAAGCGGCAGGGCAAGAACAGCCGACCAGAAAACAATGGCGCATGTTCTGTGCATGAATCCCTAATGAGTTGTCCCCGCAGTCGAAGCATACACGGACAAAGAGCCGCGGTAAATAGCGGCCTGGTCGGGATGGCCCGATCCCCGACCCGCGATGCCTCGCGCCCCGGTTGTTTGGATGCTTGACCCCTGTTCCCGCTCCCATTAGAGTGGGACCACTTGAGATGCGATCAGGCGTCTGAATCAGGAGAGGAAAACAAACATGGCAGCCGAAGCTGAAGCCGTAAAGCAGAATGAAACGACCGACGAGGCGCCCAGGTCTCCCTACGCGATACTGGTCGAACTCGAAGGGGCGGCGGTGCAGGCGCGACTTGCGGAGTACGAAGCGTTGCGCAGTTTGTTACGCGACCATAAGCTGGACGTCCCGAAACAACTCTTCGCCCGACATTGCATTCATGCCTCTCCCTCCGTTTATCTGCCCGCCCTGCTCGATGCGTTGGATGCCAAGAAGCAGGCCTCCGACGAACTCGCGAAGGAGATCAAGAGCGGGGTGACCATGTATCTGTCATCGGCGGAAGCCCACTTGAACCCGGTCGTCGGGAAGTTGTTGACGGTGGCGCACGACCGGCACATGGATGTGGCGATATTGACCGGGGAAAAGGAATCGGTGGCGCAGGCTCTTGTCGGACGCTGGGGCGGGAACCATGCCCGCACGAAGCTGTTCGCGTATGAGCCCGGTTCCAAGCCGTTCCCGCGCGCGGACGTGTGGTTGAAAGTGGCCAAGTCTCTGTCGCGCACGCCGCGCCAGTGCATCGTGCTTGCGGGCAGCAGTTTTTCCGCCAAGACAGCGCTTTCGGCGGGTATGCGATGCATTGCGGTCCCCGACGAATTCACGGCGTTTCAAGATTTCAGCGGTACGGACGCGGTTTTGGAATCCCAGGACGATTTCGACGCGGTTGAGTTGCTCGACCTGATGGCTCCCTTGAAACCGTTTATTTGAAGCCCCCCTTTTCTGCGCGTCATTCATGACCGAATCCTCCGAGCAGAGTCCCCTGGAACGATTGCTGGATATCATGCGCCGGTTGCGCGCGCCGGACGGTTGTCCCTGGGACCGGGAACAGTCGCTCGAATCCCTCAAGAAGAACCTTGTTGAAGAGACCTACGAAGTCATAGACGCCATCGAGAGCGGCGATCGTTCCATGTTGCGCGAAGAGTTGGGCGATTTGCTTCTGCAGATCGTGTTTCAGTCGCAGATCTGCGCGGAAGAAGGCGTATTCGATTTTCAGGATGTGGCGCAGGCCATTTCGGAAAAGTTGGTTCGTCGGCATCCGCATGTTTTCGGCGATACGAAAGTGGCGGATTCCGACGAGGTGTTGAAGAACTGGGAACAGATCAAGCGGATGGAAAAAGGGGATGTCCCGCGTTCGGCTGTGGCAGGCGTGCCGCGGCATCTGCCGGCGTTGCACAAGGCCCAGCAGGTACAAAGCCGGGCCGCCCGCGTGGGCTTTGATTGGAAAGAAAGCAAGGATGTGCTCGCCAAGATCGAAGAGGAACTCGCCGAGATCCGGATGGCGATGGCCCTCGAAAGCGCGGAGCGGGTGCGCGACGAGATCGGGGACCTGCTCTTTGCCGTGGTCAACCTGACGCGGTTCCTCGGACACGAAGCCGAAGAAGTCTTGAACCTGACCATCTCGCGCTTTTCCAGGCGGTTCCAATTCATTGAAGACGCCGTGCACGAAGACAACCGGAAACTCACCGACTGTACGCTCGAAGAACTGGAAGCCCTTTGGCAGGAAGCTAAGACGAAGGAGTAGAGCGCGTGCGGCCCATTCCTGGAGGGGCGCGTCTTCGGCGATCTCAGTCGAGCCCGCTTGACCCGACGTAGCGGACCGTCAGTAGGGTGATGT
This sequence comes from Kiritimatiellia bacterium, assembly GCA_007128275.1. Classification (GTDB taxonomy): domain Bacteria; phylum Verrucomicrobiota; class Kiritimatiellia; order SLAD01; family SLAD01; genus SKZA01. Next base: position 10,657 of record SKXR01000051.1, on the reverse strand, counting down.
CGTCGGCCTGCTCGCATTGGCCACTAAAGGCGGCGACGTCGTCCAATATCCCTCGGTTGACTTGCTCGGCCATGGCGCCTGCGCCGGCGCGGGATAGAATGGTGTCCATGCGTTCTTCGCCGTACAACGCCCCGGCCTCGTTTAAGGCTTCCGTCACGCCGTCCGTATACAGGAAGAGTCCTTCGCCCGGCTGAAGTGTTCGCGTTTCGCTCACGTATTTAAACCCTTCCATGGGGCCGACGACGGTGTTGGTCTTTACGGGCCACGGGTTGACGGCGCCATCCGCGCCGAGTAGGCGGGGCGGATTGTGGCCGCCGTTGCAGAAGCGGATTTCACCCGTTCGTGTGTTCAGCACTCCAACAAAGATCGTGACAAACGTGCAGCTTTCGTTGCGCTCCGCCATGGCGTCATTGATGCGGACGAGAATCTCCGCCGGATCGTTCAATAGCCGGGCGGTGGACCGCAGCAGGACGACGACCGCAGACATGAATAGCGCCGCCGGCATCCCCTTGCCGGAGACGTCGCCGAGGGTGAAGAAGACGTGGGTGTCGTCGATGGCAAAATAGTCGTAGAGATCGCCGCTGGCCTGTTTGGCGGTGAGCATGGCCGCATGCAACTGGATCCGTCCGCCAAACGGGTCGGTGTCGAACGGGCCCGGCAGAAACGTTTCCTGAATCCGGCCCGCAATGCGGAGTTCACTTTCCGCGCGTTCCCGTGCGGACTGTGTGATCTTCAGTTCCTCAATGTGCTGTTCCAGATTCTGCTGCATCAGGTCAAAGTCAAACGAAAGCAGGGCTGTCTCATCGTTGGTCTCGCTGCGATCGGGGAACAGCGCGGGATCGAGGCGGATCGCCGCGGAGAAATCGCCTTCCACCAGGTTGCGCGTGAATCTGGACAGGCGCATTAGCGGGCGGGTAATGGACACGCTGGCGAGGTAGCTGAACAGCACCGCGCCGAGAAAGCTGGCAACGCCCATCACCAGGAAGTTGATCAGCGCGCGCTGTTTCAGGGCGGTCACTTCGTGGGCGTTGATGTCCGCGCCAATAATGAAGCGACGTCCATCCGCGTTCTTGACGGGACGCACAACCGATCGGAGAAGGCCGTAATCCGGATCATCCGTGGTGGAGACGTGGACCCGCCCGGTTCGTTCCAGTTCGAAGATGTTGGGCGCAGGATTGACGTATTCCTCCCAGTAGGGCCAGCCGACCTCGGCGGAGGCCACGAAGTAATAGCGGCCGTCTTCCTTGGTGAGGGCGTACAGGTACGTGGCGCCGACGTTTTCGAGAAAGACGTTGAGCACCTGCGAATTCCGGTCGTGTTCCACGTCGTCGATGGCATCCGGCTCGATGGCCCGGTCGAAGTAGTCTTCCGGGAGCAGTTGTTCCATCGTCAGCGCGGCAATCAGTAGGCGGCGGTCGATGTCGTTGACGATGGCGCGGTTGTTCTGGATGAACCCGTAGATGGTGAAGACCGTGGTCGTCAGCAGGGTAATGGCGAAGAACGGAATGAAGATCTTCCGCCGGATGCTCTGTTTGCGGTACCAGTACGGGGACTTCACGGTCCGCGGTCCTTCCGCTTATGGCTCAAGGCCAGGAAGGCGAGGGCACAGCCGCTAAGCGCCGCAGCGATGGCGGTAATGCCGGTGCCGAGGCCGACGCCCATGGCCAGTCCGAAGGCCAGCGGGCCGAGCGCCTCGCCGCTCGACTCAAACACGTTGTACACGCCCATCGCCTTGTCTTCGCCAATGCGGCGAACCGTGGGCAGGGAGGAGAAGTAGGAAAGGCCTTGGTTGAAGATGAAGCTGTCGGTCAGGCCGAACAGGATGACCGTGATGTAGGCGGCCATCAGGGTTTGTAGGCCGGCAAAGAGCAGGAGGCCGCCGGCCATGACCAGGGCGCCAAAAACCATGGCGCGTCGCGCGCCGAAGAGGAAGGTGGTCAGTCGCGTCAGCGCCGGGCCGAGATAGACGCTCCCGATGCCGAACAACATGAACGCCAAACTGATTTCATTGGTGGACAAGCCCTGCGCGGCGGCGAACAGCGGGAACAGAAACCCGAGGAACAGGCCACAGGCGGTAATCGGCAGGAAGGCGAAGATAAAGAAACTCCAGACGGCGCGTTCGCGCAGGAAGGTGAAGGGCGACACAACACCCTCGCCGTGGTCCGGCAACAAACGTTTCCGGTTGCGCAGGGCGAGCAAGCCGACCAAGGCCGCCAGGACCAGGATTCCGGCTTGCAGCCAGAAGACCGATTGCATGCCGACCCGCGCCGCCAGCATGCCGCCGGAGACCGAGCCGGTGTTGATGCCCGCCACGACCCCGGCGGTGAGCGCGATGATGCCCGCCTCTTTCTTGATGGCGTTCGATTCAATCAGGAAATAGGTGCGGAACGAGATCATCAGCAGGCCCATGCCCATGCCGACAATGACGCGTGCGATGATCAGCGCCTGGAACGTGGCGGCCATGGCGGTGGCGGCCATGCCGCCCGCGACGACGAGGCACCCGAGCACGATATCCGTTTTCAAACCCAGTTTGATGCGTATGTGTCCGTAGAGCACGGCAATGACCGCGCCGCTCAACGTTTCAATGACCAGCGGCAAGCCGATGACCATATCGAACGGCAGCGGCCCGATCGGGATGGCGAGCGATTGGGAGAAGAGCGGCAGGAAAGAAGCCGAGAGAAACACGCCGGTGATGGCCAGGAACGATACGAAACGCAACGCGCCTTCGTCGTAGCGCTGCATGGCGGTTTCGTCGCGCCGATGATCGTGGTCAAACACGTGCGAGCTGAAGAAACCGATCTCGAAAAAGATAAAGATGAGCACGAACAGGACCATCGCCAGTTCGGCCAGTGTGCTGAGGAACAGCGAGCGGTTGGCTTCGCGTTGGGCGGACTGATCCACGCCGACTTCGAGGAAGCCGACCACGTCGCCGGCCGAATTAATCAACGGGGCCACGCCGACCAGCCACACGCCGTAGATATCGACGATTTCGTCGATATACGGCTCCAGGGTCTCGGCCACTTGGGCGTAGAAGGATTCCTCGTAGTTGTAGTCATAGGGGTAGAAGATGCTGTAAAGACCGTCATGATAGGCGAGGGCGGTGACTTTTCCGTCAATGACCTTGTACACGCCGGAATAGATGCTGGAATCGATCGATCCGTCGCGGGTGATGGTCTGTTGCAGTTGCTGAAGGATGTTCTGATAGTCCTCGTTCATGAAGTGGTTGACGTGCCGAACCCGGTCCACGGTGTCGGCGTCCACAAGGATGCGGCCCATTTCAAGGTAGCCGCGCAGGTTCTGGGCCGCCTCGGCCTCGAGACGCTGGTTCATGTTGGTGAAGATCATGTAGGTGGTCATGCTGACCGCCGTCCCGATCATAACGGCCACGAGCAGGACTTGTCGCGCCGTTCGGCGTCCTTCATGGGTGGCGTTGCGAATGATGAGCACCAGCAGCGCGAGCACACTCGCAGCCAGCAATAGCAATTGGAACCAGATCGCAATGCGCCGAATCCACATCATCTCGTCGCCGCGCGCTTCCTCGAGCACATGAATCGAGGCGGGCTCGTCGGTGCGCATGTGGACCAGTTTGTCGTTGTTGGGCAATAGCAGGTGGCCCGGTTTAATCTGGAAGCTCTTGCATTCGTAGAAGTCGTCCTGGTAGCCGAGCGCGACGGCAATCGATTCGTTGAAGACCGGCTCGGCCACGCCGTCGGAAACCAATTGCATGATGGCGTCGCGGCCGAGGTCGGAGAAGTAAATGTCCGTGCCGAGGAAATGAATGTCGGCGGGCATGGAATATTCGTTCGGCGGCAGATCGCGTCCGTCGTAGCGCTTCGTCGGCCGTTCTCCGGTGGCGCCCGTGTAGATTTCGGTCGCGGCGGTGGTGAAGGCCACCTGCCGCCCATCCGCGGTGACGGCCGCATAGGTGACCCGGCCCACGATTTCGGGGACCGGCGTGGTGATGTCCTCGAGGACGGCGCCGGTTTGCGGGTCGAGCAGAAGCGACTGGACGCCGCCGTCCCCGACCACGCAGAAGCGAAGGCCGTCCGGGGTCCAGTCCAGCGAGCGGAACACCCCAATGTTGTCGATATAATCTTCCGTTTCGTGGTCGATGGAGTACAGGACGGCCTCATGGCGACCGCGCGGAGAGAAGCGAACGATGCACTCGCGGTTGACCGCGAGCGTTTCGGTGTCGATATAGGTACTCGCGACATACAGCGAGCCGTCCGGTCCGAAGACAAGCTCGGTGGCGAAGTAGAACCCGCGTTCCGGCACGTTACGGGCATGGATCAGGACATCGAGTGAGCCGTCGGGTTCGACCAAGGCGATGCGTTTATTGGAATCGAAGACGACGGCGTAGGTGCCGTCGTCCGCCATCGCGACCTTAGAGATCGTTTCGAACGGGATCGTGTCGGCCAGGGAAAAAGCGTCCGCCAATCGATGCCGTTGCAGGCCCAGCAGGATGCCCAACACCAGCACGGCCAGAAACAGGCCGACCGGAAGAAGTCGCGTTAGAAGTGATCTGGAATTGGTCACGAGCCCCCCGAATTAACCGCATGATAGTACCACAGCGTGTCTTCGCCGGCATAGTAAAAATCGGGAAAGCGCCCGACGAGCGCGAACTTCAGCGAGTCCAACAGCTTGTGCATGGGCGCGTACGAGGGATGCGCGGACGTGTCGACGATCATGCCGCGCCCTTGGACGGAAGCGATGTATTGCAAGCCGCACGTCAGCAAGCGGCGCCCGAATCCTTGGTAGCGGCTCGATGGATCCACGGCGAAGGCGTAAACTTCATAGATGCCGGTGTGATTGTGATGATGGCGCATGCCGAGGACTGCACAGAGCCGGTCGTCCCCGTTGCGGAAGTACCAGCACGTGTCGTGCGGGTGTCCGACGGAGGCGAGGGGAAGTTCGCGAAACAGCGCAGTCTCGCCGGGAGTCAGCGGGGTGCCGAACAGGCCCGGCTTCAGCAGGAACTCAGTGACCGCTTCGGCCTCTTCGCGGGTGGTGACGTGTGCGGGATCCGCTTGGCGGTCCTCGTTCTTATAGGCATCTGCTGTCATAGGTGTTTGCAGGTACCACCGCCCCAGAATATGGGAGCAGGTTCATTGCTAAGCCGTACCTCCGTGTCCTCTCTGTCTTGCACAAGCGTTTCATCCGCTGCCCATTTCGTCTACCCAAACATCGTGGCGCGAAACAGTGACGTCTCGGGACCCCTCCCCTTGAAAGTCAGCGGGCATTATGCCCGTTCGACGCAACAATACAATACAATGATGGCATGGCCGGGAACGCCGAGGCCGCCCCGCACGCCTTAACGCTTGGCGGTCCGTGGCCGCCGCTTATAGCGCCAATCGATTTTCTTCCGGTCCATATACCGTTCGTATTCTTCCGGGGTCTTGAAGCGGACCTTGTAGGGGGAATCGAAAAATTCACACGAGCCGACGGGCCAGCCATGGTCCCGGCAGATTTGCGGGCGCGTTTCGTACTGGATACAGCTGTGGTCGTCCGCCAGCGAGCGGCAGCGGGTTTGGAACTCGATGTGCCACGCGTCGTCGTGATCCAGAAACACGTAGATGTTTTCGTGAAGCAGATACCAACGAATGTCGTCGAATTCCCTCTTCGTCTTCGGCGTATCGATTTCCACCGCCACGTAACGGCAACACTTGGCCCCGCATTCAAAGCAGGGCAGTGACTTGTACTTCTTCGGATTCTTGATGCGTCCCATTGATTTCAACCTCCGCGCTGTCCATTGTGTATACACGATGAGAGAGGGGATGCCACAATAAAAAGTCCGCCGTTCGTGTTCGGATGATCTGATCCCATGCACTACTCATCATCAGTACACAATCAACCCGCCGTCCCCGCGCCTGGGCGGGGCCGGGGTGGGTTGGTTAATGTGTCAGATCGAATTAGGCATTGATCTGATTTGACCAACGCCATGAAACTGAGCACACTCGCGGGACTTTTTTCACCATGCAATGCGAAACCGTAAAAGTTGTTCATCAGGACGAAGTACAGGGCGGCTATCGTCTGCTCTGGCTGGATGCGCCGGGCATCGCGCCGCATGTCCGGCCCGGCCAGTTCGTGCATGTGCTCGTTCCGCATATGGAGGAGGCGCTGTTGCGTCGTCCGTTCAGTGTGTACAAGGCGGATGGGCCCGTGTTGCAAATCCTGTACAAGGGCGTCGGCAAAGGGACGCGCACGATGACGTACCTGCGGCCCGGTGATCAGTTAAGCCTGATCGGCCCGTTGGGCAACGGCTATCCGGGCTTGTCCACGGGGCGTTACCCGATTCTCGTGGCGGGCGGATACGGGATGGCCGCGCTCTACCTGCTGGCACGCGCATTGCCCGTGCAAGGCGTGGCCTTTTTCGGGGGACAATCGGCGTCGGACATCTTGTGCGTGGACGAGTTTGAGGCGCTGGGGTGGGAGGTGCGGATTTCCACGGAAGACGGTACCCGGGGCGAACGTGGCATTATCACCGGAGTCATCGACGCGTGGTGGACGGCGCGGGACGCCGACGCTGAACCGGTAGAGGCGTATGCCTGCGGTCCGAACGGCATGCTGCACGCCGTGGCGCGCCGCGCCATGGAACGCGATTGGCGGGCGTGGGTGTCCGTGGACCGGAATATGGGCTGCGGGGTGGGCGCCTGTTTGACCTGCGTCCTGAAAGTGCGCTCCGAGGAGGGTGGCTGGGCGTGGAAACGGTCCTGCAAGGAGGGGCCCGTATTTGAATGCCGCGAAATTTGCTGGGAGATGGAAGAAGCCGGATGAAATCAGTACACGCTCGGAGGCGTAAGAAGAGAGGTTGTAGGTTTTGGGTTTTAGGTTGTTGGGCAAGATGAAAACCCAAAACCCAAAACCCAAAACCCAAAACCCAAAACCCAAAACCCAAAACCCAAAACCTAAAACCTAAAACCTAAGACCCAGAACCCAGCACCCAAAACCCATGTCTGATCTAAGCGTACAAATCGGAACCCTCCACATGAAGACCCCCGTCATGGTGGCGTCGGGGACGTTCGGGTACGGTCCCGAATATGCCGAGCTGGTGGATCTCAACAAGCTCGGCGCCATCGTGGTCAAGGGGATTGCGTTGCATCCGACGAAGGGCAACGAAACCCCGCGCACGGTGGAGGTGGCCAGCGGCTTGATCAACGCGATCGGCCTCCCGAATCCCGGCGTGGACGGGTTTGTGGAGCAGTACATGCCGTTTCTGCGGCAGTACGATGTGCCGGTCATCGTCAATATCTGGGGCAAGACCGTTGAGGAATATGTGGAGGTGGCGCGCCGCTTTGATCACGTGGACGGCGTGCACGCCTTGGAGGTTAACGTCTCGTGTCCGAATATTAAAGAAGGCAGCGCCCTGTTCGGGACGGATCTGGACATGTTTCGCCGCGTGGTGGACGGGGTGCGCGGTGCGACGCAACTCACGGTGATCCCTAAATTGGCGCCGAACGTGTCCGACATCAAAGTGTTCGCGCGCGCCGCGGAAGACGCCGGAGCGGACGGCATTTCGTTGATCAATTCCGTGCCCGCCATGGCGGTGGATGTCAAAACGCGGAAACCGCGTTTGGCGAACGTGACCGGCGGGTTGACGGGTCCGGGCATTCATAGTGTGGCGGTTCGGTTGGTGTGGGAAGCGGCCGGGGTGGTCAACATCCCCGTGGTCGGCATCGGCGGCATCACCAAGGCCGAGGACGCACTGGAATTTCTGATGGTCGGCGCATCGGCCGTGGCGGTGGGCACCGCGTCGTTCACCCATCCGGCGACGGCGTTGGAGGTGACGGACGGGATCGCCGAATACCTCGATCGGCACGGCCTGTCATCGGTAGGGGAGTTGGTAGGGACGGTGTTATTGTGAAAAAAAGACGAATGATATTCTGGGGCCTCTTGGTCGTGTTTGCGGTGCTGACAATCGGCTGGTTCTTCTACGTGCCGTATCGGCCGTCCGACCTCTATCGGGTGATCCCTTCGAACGCCGTCTTTGTGAGTCACCACCACAAGCTCGCTGACCGCTGGGACGAATTCCTGGCCAGCCCGCTGGCGCGCGCGTTACTCACATCCATTGGTTTGGACCTGGACGAATTGGGGGAGTGGACTGACGATCCGGCGACCCGCGTCTGGTTGGATAAACTGCTTGCCCGCGATTTGTTGATTGTCCATGTGCCCGCGTTGGGGCCGCGCCGGGAGCCCGCCTGGGTGTTGGTCGGTTGGATCGGAGGCGAAAGCACACGCTTGCGATGGCTGGCGGCGCGCGGGAAACTCGGCGGCCTCGAGCATATCCGCCGTCATGTGGGTGGCGATTACTGGCTGGCGGACACAGGGGACGAGAACGAGGATCACCTTTCCGTCAGCGTCGTGGAAGGCATGTTGATCGGTGTGTTTTCCAGAGACCCCCATGCGGTGAGTTATGTGTTGGATGTGTATGACGGGATTGCTCCAGGCCATGCCTTGGCGCGCGAAGGCGCGTGGGACGCGGCGCCGTGTGCCCGTGCAACGAACCCGGATCGCGGCTGGTTTCTTGGACGGAACGAACGGGGCGAGGAGGCGGCCTACTTCTTCGGCCTTGAGCAGGTGGATCCTCAGGGCATTCGCGGGGCGTTGTGCCGCCGGGAGCCGGGCGCCTTGCCGGCCATGCGAACGATGGATATCGAGGTGCCATCGCGCCTGTTCGGCGGGGTGCCGTTCATGGTGGTTGGCATGAATCCGGAAGCGGGCTATGCGCTGTGGTTAAACGAATTGCCGTTCCTCTTGCAGTCGGTGATACAAGGGTTGTACGAAACGGATATGGAAGGGTTGCTTCTGCTCGCCGCCACGGGCGGCGAGTATGCGGGCACCATGGCCGGCATATCCGTGCCCGCGGTCATGGCCGCGTGGCCGGTGGTGGACGAGACGGAAGCGCTGGCTCGGATGCGCGCCTTGCTGGATCGCCTGAACGCGGCTTTCCGGTGGGGACTCGTCACCACCGAAACGCGCGTCGACAACCGGCCGGTCTATGTGGTTGAAAGCACCGCCAACACCCCCTACGCCGCATTCCGTTTTCGCGAGCGCATGGCTTTCTCGTTGGTGGACGGCTGGCTGGTCGTTTCCACGCATACCTTTCCGCTCATGCAAATCCTCGGCCGTTACGATCGTCCCGAAGCGATTTTTGAAGCCGATGAAGGCGGATGGCAGCAGGACGTCCGGGAAGGCAACGCCGCGGCGTTCGGCTATCTCGATGTCCGCGGGGGCGCGCGCACATTGCGGCTGGCGCTCTCGGCGTATTCCGTCAAATTGTTGTTCGACGATCCGCAGGGATCGCGGGAGACGCGTCAACGCTTGAACGAAATCCGCGCGTGGATCGACACGCTGGAACCGATGGGCGGGGTGTCGCTGTGGTTGAACCAAGAGGAAGGCTGGTTAAGTTTGCGATTCGCTTTGGGCGAGAAAGGAAACAACAACGAATGAATGAAGAACGCACACAAGCCGGCCCCGTGAAGCGGGCGGTCGCATGTATCGCCGCCGGATTGGGATTGGGTTACAGCCCGTTTGCGTCCGGGACCGTGGGCAGTCTCTGGGGCGTGGTCATCGTCCTCGGCATGACCGCACTGGAGTTGGGCCTGGCCCGGTACATCCTGATGAGCGTGGGACTCGTCTTGATCGCGATCCCGCTCTGCGGCATCGCGGAGCAGGTGTTTCAGAAGAAAGACGACGGACGCATTGTAGCCGATGAGTACCTGACCTTTCCGCTCTGCCTGATCGGCTTGACGCCGTACATCTATGACTATTGGTGGTTGTTGCCGATGGCGTTTTGCTCGAACCGCTTCTTCGACATCTTGAAGCTGCCGCCCGCGCGGCAGTTCGAGCGTATCCCCGGCGGTGCGGGCATCACGCTCGACGACGTTGCGTCCAGCCTGTACAGCCTCGCCGCCAATTGGGCGGCGTTCTGGGTGGCGACACGGTGGCTGGGCTGGTAGAACCTATCCCAACACCCGGAATCGGCTCCGCAGGAGCGTCGCCCTCCAGAAGAAACCAAGGCGTTTTGCCCGCATCATGGAGGGCAAGACTCCTGTCGAGCCGGTTTTGGGATTGGTTCAAGTGTCGTGTCCCGGAAGTTTCTTGTATTATGGACGCTTGCACGCGCGTCTCCGTAGCGCCGGTTTGCAACCGGCGCTTTGCTCCCCTTGAAAGCAGGGGCTACGGAAGATCTTTCGCTGGATTCATCTCCGCTTGCGCAACGCAGCGGGCCATGGTATAGAATGGGCGAAACTCAATTGCGGTGGGTGTAGCTCAGTTGGTTAGAGCGCTAGGTTGTGGTCCTAGAAGTCGCGGGTTCAAGTCCCGTCACTCACCCCAGTTGGCGTCTTCTGAATGCCGAATTTCGAATGCCGAATGCCGAATGTGCATCCGGCATTCGCCGCTTCTTGCACCCGCGGGATCATCATGGTATTAGTGTGACCCATTCGATAGCGGAACCTTATGGACGACGAACACACAGACGATCTCCCGGATGACGCCGAACCGGCGGACCCGCATTCGGATGAACTGGAACTGGAGTTGGAAGGCTATATTCTCCAACGCGAAATCACGCGCGGAGGCCAAGCCATCATCTTCTCCGCCATCAAGAAATCCACGGGCCGTAAAGTGGCGATTAAGTTCTTCCCCGGCGGTTCGTATG
>SKXR01000066.1 GCA_007128275.1 Kiritimatiellia bacterium | reverse complement strand
TTGCGGGCCGTAATGTTTGGAGACGTTCTTGAATTCGATCATGGGGCGGTACCATAGCGGACAAATCACGGATTCTCCAATGGATATCTCGCCTTTGTGGCGAATATTCGGGGTGGATTGCCCGCTTTCCCGCAGAATCAGCCCCTGGGATTGTCAGGGATGAGAATTTGATAAGCAAGGTCACGCTGATGTCAGCGGATGCATTATTCATCGATTCTCCACGGGCGCACGCAGGAATATGCCTGAGCTGTAGCCCTGTTGAGGAAACCCGTCATAGCAAGGAGGGCGTCAATTCATCCTCGAATTCCTTGTTATTCCTTCACAATCAACAGATTGCTTACTTACGCGTATTCCGGGCTCCATTAATCGGCCCTTATGATGCTTGCGTGAGGCATGCATCCATCACGAATTGTCGTCTTATGGGATTATCAGGGGATCCATTGCAAGTACTCATAAGGCCATCGCTCATGGCCCGTTTGGGAATTGCCCTGATTGTCAAAAATACAAAAAATGTCATCTTGGTCGCTATTGGACGGCGGTGTGGATCTCTTGAAAGGGCATGCCATGAACGATGTGAAGGAACTCCTCGCGCGTATGTCAGCCATCGGCGCTTCCGATCTTATCCTCACGGTAGGCGCTCCTCCTCAATATCGGGTCCTGGGTGTATTGCGTACCGAAGCGAAGGAGGTGGTGACCGCGGCGGACGCCGAACGGTTGGTGTTCTCGCTCTTGAATGAATCGCAAGCGCAACATCTGCGTACACAACGGAGCATCGACTTTTCCAAAGGGTTCGAGGGGCTCACGCGCTTTCGTTTCAACATCTACTATCAGCGCGACTCACTTGCGATGGCCGCGCGCTTGATTCCGAATCGCATCCCCTCCTTCAAAGAACTGGGTCTGCCCGAAATCATTCGCGACTTTGCGCTGCGTCCGCATGGACTGGTGTTGGTGACCGGACCCGCCGGAAGCGGCAAGTCCACCACGCTTGCGGCGATGATTGACTACATCAACACACAGCGCCACGCGCACGTCATCTGTCTTGAAGATCCCATCGAGTATCTACACGCGCACCGCACGAGCGTCATCGATCAACGTGAAATCTATGCCGATGCGCCGTCGTTTACAGATGCGTTGCGGAGCGTGTTTCGTCAGTCGCCCGATGTGATCATGATCGGCGAGATGCGCGATATCGAGACCATGCAACTGGCCTTGACGTTGGCCGAGACCGGACACTTGATTCTTGCGACGTTGCACACGCAGGATACCGTCCACGCCATTCACCGCATTGTGGATGTGTTCCCGCCCGCGCATCAACAACAGGTCTATACCCAACTCTCCATGGTCCTGTCCGGCGTCATTTCACAGGCGCTGCTGCTCACGATGGATCAGGCGCGCCGTGTGTTGGCGTACGAACTGATGAATGTGAACAACGCGATTCGGAACATGATTCGCGAACGACAACTGCAACAGGTGTACTCGGTCATGCAAACCGGGAAAGCGGAAGGGATGGTGACGATGAACGAGTCGCTGAAGCGGATGGTCAGTCAGGGGCTGCTGGATCAGGACGTCGCCTTGGAGCGCTCGCCGCGCCCGCGCGAGTTGGCGCGTATGCTGGGGGTCGCCATGCGCGAGACCTCGGTGCTGAATCACGGCGATGGCGAAGGAATCACGGAAGACATCAAGTGGGACACACGAACAACGGTGTTAAGCGGAGGGCCGGAACATGAACGCGTATAAGGTTCGAATCAGAGTCATCGCGTTGGGTGTGCTTTGTATGAGCGGTATCCCGTGGAGTGCCGCGGTGGGCGAAGAGGTCGATCCACAGATCACGCAGCGCGTTCCGCGCGGGGACAATCGGGCGATGACGGATGCGGAACCGTCTAACCGGTCGTTGCAACGGGAACTGACTCGAACCCAACGGAACGTCTCCCGTCTCGAGCAATCGCTTGCTGCGGCCGAGCGCGCCAAGACCGAGGCCGAAGAGCGGGTGGCCGTCTTGGGGACACGGATCAATGAGCTTGAAGCCACGCTACGCGCCGATGCCCGCACTGCGGGAGACCGAGAGAAGGCCGTGGCGGCCGACAGGGACCGATTGCAGAAACAACTTGTGACGCTGGAAAACACTCATGCAAAGACACAGCAGGAGTGGGCGTCGCGTGCGCGGCAGTTGGAGGAGGCGCTGCGTAGGGTTACGGAAGCGCGGGACGCTGCGACGCAAACGGCGGAGGAGCGGCAGGTGGCCTTGCGTCACCTAGAAAAGGATTCGACGGACGCGGGACGTGCGGCCTCCCGTGAGCGGGCGGATTTGCAGAAACAACAGGAACGTCTTCAAAAGGCAGTGGCGGACGCGGAAGGCCGGCGGCGTGCGGCCGAGTCAAAAAGCGCCGTCTTGGAGGCGCGGGTAAAGGAGCTGGAATCGGTGCTGCGCGCGGACGCGCGTACGGCGGGAAATCGAGAGAAGGCGTTAATGGCGGACGTAGACCGTCTGCAGAAACAGGTGACTTCGTTGGAGCGTACGCATGCAAAGGCCCGGCAGGAGTCGGCGACGCGCGTGCACACCCTGGAAGCAGAGCTGCGGACCATGACGGAAGCGCGGGATGCCAGCGCGCAACGGGCTGCGGAACAGGAAGCGCTGTTGCAACAGACGAACAAGGAGTTGACCGATGCAACGCGCACGGGATCGCGGCAGGTTGCGGAAATGCAGAAGGAGCAGGAACGGCTTCGCCGCTCCCTCCAGACTGCCGAGCGCAAGCAGGCCGCCACGGAAGAGAAGGGCGCGGCTTCGGAGGCGCGCATGAAAGAACTGGAAGCGACGGTTCGTGCGGACGCGCGTACGGCGGGCGCTCGGGAGAAGTCGTTGACGGCGGACGTGGAGCGTTTGCAGAAACTGGTGGCTTCCTTGGAAGGCACGCACACGAAAGCGCAGTTGGATTGGGGGGGGCGGGTGAAGAAGCTGGAGGCCGATCTGCGTGCCGCATCCGAGGCGCGGGATCATGCAACGAAGCGGTTGTCGGAGCAGGAAGCGGCCTTGGACCGGCTCCGCGGAGAATGGGCGGACGCCACCCGTGCGGCGTCGGGGCAGGCGGCGGACCTGCAGAAGAAACACGACGCGTTGGCGCAGGAACTCGAGTCCGCGCGCCGGCAGCGGGATGAATTGGAGCAGACCATGCAGGCGCAACGACGCGAGTGGCAGGACGAGGTCCGCTCGTTGCAGCGGATCTATCAGGATGAAGTGGCGGTGCGGCGCGGCGAGGTGATGCGCGAGCACCTATTGGACACCTCCGATGTGGCGCTGGCGTGGTCGCTGAACGACGTCGCCCTCTTGCTGGTATCGGATGGTCGTCTGGAGGAAGCGGAGCCGTTGTATCGGCGCGCGTTGGCCATTCTGGAGAATACTGTGGGCGCGCAACATGTGGCGCGGGGTACCGTTCTCGAGCATCTGGGCGATCTGCGCGGGCAGCGGGGCGACGTGCACTCGGCAGCGGGCCTATATCGTGACGCGGTGAACGTTTTTGAAGTCGCGCTGGGCGCCGATCATCCTCGCGTGGCCGCGGCTCTGAACGGCCGGGCGAACATCTTGCGTACGAAGGAACAGTATGCCGAGGCGGAAGAGTGTTATCGCCGCGCGATCGCCATTTTCGACGGACAGAAGAATAGATCGCGTGACCGTGCGGACGTGGCCGCGCCGCTCCACAATCTGGGTCTGCTGTTGGTGTCGTTGGAACGCTACGACGAAGCCGGGCCGCTCCTGATGCGCGCCGCGGACGTGCTGGAGCGTAGCCGTACGGCGAACGCAGGGCAGAAGGCGATGATGATGCGGTCGCTGGCTCGCTTTTACATGGCGACGGGGAATATGGAACAGGCGCTTGTACACGAGGACAAGGCCAATGAGTGGGCGATCAGTCAAATGGCGAGATAACAGGATGCGCGGACGGCGCGTCGGGAGGATGGTATGAACAAGGAATATGCGCGAGTGGACGCGCGGGAGCGGAGTGGGCGCTTGACGATCGGCGTGCACATGGATCGCAACGCCATTCAGGTCGTAGAGGTCTTGAATGGGCGCATCACGAGCTGGGCCAACCAAGCCATGCCCGCCGATCGCGGGGATCCCGCCGCCCTGCCGCAGACCTTGAAGCGCGCGCTGGAACCCTTCGAGGCCGTGCGGCGCGAGGCGCGGGTATGGGCGCTGGGCGCGTTCCCGAGTCTGCAGGTCCGCTTCCTGAACATCCCCAAGCCGCGAGCCGGTCAGCTTTCGAACCTGGTGTACTGGCAGTTCCGCAAGGAGATCCCTTTCGATGCCGCGCTGACAACGTTTGACTACGATACCGAGGGGAGCGTGGAGGACGGTGCGCCGCGGCGCCTGGATGTGACGGCCTATGCGGTGCTTCAGGCGGATGTGGACGCGCTGCGTGATCTGTTTCGTCGAGCCGCCTATCCGTTGGACGGCATTGTCATTCCGCATTTTGCCATGCGCAATCTGTATCAGACACGTTGGATCCAGAACGAGGAAACGTCACTGTGCGTGTATGTCGGCGACGAGGCGTCTTCGTTGCAGATAAATTCGAGAGGGCACGTTGTGTTGAACCGGGTCTTCATTACCGGGATGAACTCGATTATGGATATCCTGCACAATCGCCATCCGGAGTGGACGCCTGCGGATATCTTCGCCCGGTTAAGTGACGAAGCAGGCGAGGAATCGCGCGAGGCTCGCGAGATCGTGCGGCCCGCGCTGGGACGTCTGATGCAACAGGTCGAACGGTCGATGGCGGCCTATCTGGTGGGACGCGGCAACGATGAGATCAAATGTGTTCATGTTATGGGCGAACTGGCGGCCTTCCCGGGCCTGA
>SKXR01000083.1 GCA_007128275.1 Kiritimatiellia bacterium | reverse complement strand
AGAATCTTGATTTGGCGGAACGGGCGTTCAAGGCGGCATTGGCAAGGCACACAAAGTTGGGACGCGGTTTGGCCAAATACGACTTGCGCTTGTCTCTGGGCCTGAACATTACCGACGAAGTCTTTGCACAGTTAAGTTGCGACCGGCGCGGTGTGCTATTGGGCCTGGTGGAAATTTGGCAGCGCCGCGAACGGTATCAGGAGGCGGCGGACACGCTGCTGGAACTACGCCGGCAACTCCCTTCCGACGTGGTGATCAAGCTGTCCTTGGCCGAGCTGCTATTGACGACCGACCCGGAAAACAAGGAACACGCGCAGTACATTGTGAAGATGACGGCGCAATTGGAGAACGAATGTGAAATCCATGCAGCGTTGCTCTTGTACAAGGCGCGGGCGTTAAGGGTGCTGGGCCTGTATTCCGCGGCACGAGACGCGTTAACCGCCGGGGTGCGACGTAAGAAGGATCGCCCGGAAGAATTGCTGAAGGCTTTGGCCTACGAACGGGCACGGGTGTACGAAGAGCTGGGACAAAAAGCCCGCGCCCGTGGTGAACTTGAAAAGCTGTACGCGCAGGATCCCGGTTATGCAGATGTGGCGGAAAGGATAGGGGTGAGGTGATGCGTAAATGGCTGGGTCTCATCGCCTGGCTGGCGCTGGTCTTTGCGGCGTCGTTGACCAGTATCTTCGTGTCCACCGACGGCTGGTACGCGGAATTGAACAAGCCCGCGTGGAATCCGCCGAACTGGATTTTCGGCCCGGTCTGGACTGTGCTCTACATCATGATGACGGTGGCGGCTTGGCGGGTCTGGCTGCGGGGTGGTTGGAAAACGCAGCGTACACCGTTGACGCTGTTCCTGATTCAATGGGGCCTGAACGCGCTTTGGACACCGCTCTTCTTCGGTCTGCACCGGCTTGGTTGGGCGTTTGTCGAAATCCTTGTCCTGCTCGTTTCTATTATACTGACCATCCGCGCATTCCGTCCGGTTGATCGGATGGCAGCTTTTCTTATGGTTCCGTACGCCGCGTGGGTGGCGTTTGCGGCTGTACTGAATTTCGCAATCTGGCGGATGAATTGAAGCTATTCGACGGCCGGATCGCGCCAGACGGTTTCACGACGAGCGGATGTCGGAAGTTGCCGGGGCCGGGAAAAGGCGGGCCAGCGTGTCGTAGCGATAGGTGAAGACGCGGATCAGTTGTCGTTTGATGAACGGGTGCAGGAGGCGGCCGAACGGGCCGAACGGCAATTTGTAGGAAACGCGGTCGGTCATGTGGGTTGCGTCGCCGCGCGATTTGAACCAGTGCTGATGATGCCAGAACGCATAGGGGCCAAAGCGCTGTTCGTCTACAAAGAAGCGGCCTTCCTGCACATGCGTGATTTCCGTTACCCATGGGCTGCGGATCCCGGGGAGCAGACCGATGGAGTAGGTAATGACCTGTCCGGCATACATGCGGTCGTCCGGCCGCGACGTGATCTTGAACCCCATATAAGGCGGAGTAATGTTCCCAAGATTCTCGGGCGCGGAAAAGAAATCCCACGCCGCCTCGCGGGAGATCGGGAGGACCTGTTCCGCTTCCAATGTGTAGATGCCGGAATGTGAATGAATATGGATCATGTGCATGCCTTTGCGTAGATGTCTTTTGTAGCGCGCGAACCTGACAGAAAAGTGCGGCGCCTGTTCAGCGCTTGAGCCCGGCGTGCGGAGCCCGTAGAATCCGGAGCGAATCAGATGGGGAGGTGGTTTATGAGCGATATCAAGATTACGAAAAAGCCCTCGAGGGATGAGTTGGACAGACTCGGAAAATCCGCCAGGCCGTTAGGAACGTAATGACATGTTGAAACGAATTTGTGGGATTGCCGTTCTGATTATATTGGCCCTTGTGGCTTACCTTTTGCTGTGGCCCGTGCCGATACGTCCGGTGAGTTGGCCTGCGCCGGTTGCCCCCGGCTATGTCGGTGTGCATGCGGCCAATGAACATTTGGCTGGGCTGCAGATGATTGACCTCGGTGGGGAGGTGGGGCCGGAGCATGTCGCCTTCGGCAAGGACGGGAATCTGTACATCGCGGTGGCCGGCGGCAATTTGTTACGCACGAATGCCGACGGTTCGGTGCTGGAGGTGTTTGCGAATACGGGTGGCCGCGTGCTGGGGTTTGACTTCGATGCCGCGGGCAATGTGATCGCGGCCGACGCGTACAAGGGGCTGCTCGAAATTACGCCGGGCGGTGTGGTGCGGGTATTGGTGGACGCCGTCGAGGGCGATCCGATCCGCTATGCCAATTCGGTGATTGTCGCGCACAACGGACTCTTCTATTTCACCGACTCCACGACGCGTTTCAGCCCGGCGGACGTGGGGGGCACGTTTGTGGCCAGTATTCTGGATATTTTTGAACAATCGGCGACGGGCCGTGTGCTTGCGTATGATCCGGCCAATGACACGACGCGCGTTGTCGCTCAG
Organism: Kiritimatiellia bacterium; assembly: GCA_007128275.1. Lineage (GTDB taxonomy): Bacteria > Verrucomicrobiota > Kiritimatiellia > SLAD01 > SLAD01 > SKZA01. Next base: position 2,396 of record SKXR01000083.1, on the reverse strand, counting down.
GGCCTCTCCTTTGCCAACGGCATTGCGCTGTCGGAAGACCAGCAATCGCTTTTCGTTGCTGAAACCGGGCGCTATCGCGTGTGGGCGATTGCCGCCACAGCTACAGACCTCGACCTGCGGAATGGCCCGTCGGCCGAGGCGCGGGTGCTGCTCGATAATTTGCCCGGTTACCCGGACAACCTGATGCGCGGAGAAGGGGGGCGAATATGGATGGGCTTCACGAAGCCTCGCAGCGCGGTGATCGACAGCATGGCCGACAAACCGTGGCTGCGTGCACTGACGCTGCGCTTGCCGCGCGCGCTATGGCCGGTGCCCGAGCCCTATGGTCACGTGGTCGCCTTTACCGAAGACGGTCGTATCGTCGCCGACCTGCAGGACCCTTCGGGCGCGTACCCCGAGACAACCGCCGTCACCGAGACGGCCGATCGCCTCTATGTGCAGAGCCTGCACGCCGATGGGCTTGGCTGGAAAGAAGCGAAGTGACGTATGGGTAGCCGTGTCCTAGTCAACCGCTTGCTCTTGCCCGGCAGCCGCCCTTGCTTCGGTTTCCTTTGGGCACATTAAAGGCTTGCGCCGATCATTGCGGCACATCCCCCCAGAAAGAGCACAAAATCAAGAAAGTATATCATGCCAAGCATGTGAATTTGGTGACCTCGGTATCTCCCCCTCATCTGAAAGAAAAAGAATGAATACGAGGACGCCGATCTAGAGACCGATGCTGAGCACTTTAGGAACGAAGTTCTTGAAACCGATCGCTAAGAATGAGGCGGCGCGTGATGCGCGGCCATGGAGTCAGTCTTGGCCAAAATCGCCCGCCCGCGTACCGCACTCTCGATGCTGGTTCGGTCTCTTATGATGCCCATTTGAGCTTCTTTTGGTTGTGGGCACATTCCTTGAGGTAGAGGTTAATCAGGTTCTGGTAGGGGATCCCGGTCTCTTCGGCAAGTGATTTGAAGTACTTGATGACTTCATCATCGAGCCTCATCGTCACTTGGCGCTTGAAGAGCTTTGCGTAGGGATTCTTTTTTGCCTTTGAGAAGTCGTATTCTTTTTTCATGATCGTTTGTCCTCGTATTGCCGTCGTTCCTTCTTTGTTGCGCGTCTGGCGGAGAAAATTCTGATCGTATTCGCTTTCTCTCGATAGCAGTGGCATACCACAAGGAGGCGCATGGATGCGCTCAACCCAAGAAGGACGAATCGGTCTTCGCCGCTTGAGTGGCGCGAATCGAATTCCAATAGCGCCTCCTCATCTCGAAATACGGTTGCAGCCTCTCGGAAAGAGACGCCATGAGTTTGCTGATTTCTCTGATCCTTGACGGCATCCCATTCAAATTGCGGCTCAGTCATAATGCCACTATAAGTATGAGGGCATTATCTGTCAAGGGGGCGTGGGCTCCTTTTGTTCGGTGTCGTGCTCATGGTCCGGTCTACCGGTGACACGCGGCCATCATGGTTTGCCTTCACGCGTCGCCTCCATGCTGGTTCGGGGCTCTTATTTGTGTCTCAGGAATTCCTCTGCGGTCAGGTCGATGTCTTTTGCAATCTGACGGAGAAGAATGGGGGAAATGTCTCGGGAACCGTGATCCGGTACGGTTGTTTGTCTCCCGTCGGGATGACGGAATTGACGGTGAGATCCTCGTTGACGAATCTGTTCAAACCCAAGACGAGTAAGAATTCTGATGACTTCTTTAGGTTTCAGGACCGGAAGCGATCCTATGACTACACCATGACCGCTTGGGTGCCCACGAATTCGGCTTCGAGCTTGGGGTCCCCATCTTCCAAAAGCATCTGTAGAACCTCTTGGAGATTCGCGTGCAACTCCTCAAGTGTTTCGCCTTGGGAGTGTGCTCCAGGGAAGCCGGGAACATATCCGGTATATAGCTTCGTGTCTGGGCAGCGCTCGATAATGGCTGTGAACGTCCTCATGATGCCACTCTACCACAGGGGAAAGGTGGTGTCCACATGGGATATTATGCCGGAAATATTTCAATTCCCCGAACGCTAAGCATGAGCCGACCGGTGACACGCGGCCCTGTGCTCAGTCATTCGTCAAAATCGCCCGCCCGCGTGTCACCGGTAGGCTCGATGCTCTGGTTCGATCCCTTTATCTGTAGACGTCGCGGCGGTTCCCGATTCTGAGCACTGTGACGTCATTGTCGATGACAGAATAGATAATGCGGAAATCGCCGACACGCAGCTTGCGAAGTCCTTCGAATTCACCCTTGAGTGAGGGGTATTGTTCGGGATGAGGTTTGAGATCCTTCTCAATCTTGTCGAGGATGCGTTTTGCATCACGCTTGTCCAGGCGCGAAATGTCTTTTGCGACGCTGCGTTTATAGAGGATATTATAGGCCAAGGGATTTCCTCAGCTCCTTGCCCGAAATCACTGGGTCCTT
>SKXR01000277.1 GCA_007128275.1 Kiritimatiellia bacterium | reverse complement strand
TCTTCATCCAAAGCGCCTTCCGGTGCTTGCCCTCCGTAGCCTCTTGGCGAAGGAGGGTCGCCGTCCTCTTCCGCTTCGCTACAGAGGACTCTGCCACCGCAGTCCACATTCCCTTGAGGCGGCCTGCTCGGTCGTTCCTTCTTGGACGGCGGCGGCAGAGCGAAGCGTCGACGCCGCTTTGGCTTGACCCGTACGGAATATCTCCCCTCCTCTGGCTGCCCGCCGTAGCCGTGGCGAAGGCGGGAGGGGTCCGCAAAGCGGGAGGCGGGTTAAGAGTCTTATGTTCGCCGTTCCGTGCTGGCCTTCTCGAGGATGGATCTTTCGCGATGGCTCAGACTGGTCATGCCTTCGTTGGCAATCTTGTCGAGAATGCGGTCGATCTCCTCCGGCGACACGGCGAGCGGCGCGTCTTCGCGACGCAACACTTTCAGTCCGGCGGGGTTCTTGTCGCGCACGATCCGAACCCGGAACCCGCCTTTACGGAACCCGCCCTTGCGAAATACGACAAACGCGAAGACATAGCCCGCCAGGAGACCCGCCAGATGCGCCGAATGCGCGATCTGATCTTCGGCGCGCGCAGTCATCAACAGGAACTCGATGACCGCCAACAGGGTCGCCAGCATCCACGCCTTCAGCGTAATCGGGAGGATGAAGAATACCAGAACCGTGATATAGCGCTGCGGGAATAGAGCGACATAGGCCCCCAATAAACCGAACACCGCCCCCGAGGCGCCGATGCAGGGAATGCCCGGATCGGCGGTCAAGAGCAGCCAGCCCAGGCCGCCCAACATACCTGAAACAAAATACACCACGAGAAAGTTTCGAGCCCCAAGCGTCCGCTCGATTTCCGTCCCAAGAAAATAGAGGATCAGCATATTGAACAGGATATGGATGATCCCGGCATGGAGAAACATATACGTGAAGATCTGCCAGAAGAAACCGTTCTTGTAGATGTCTTCGCTTAATCCGAACAGGATATCAAAGGCGCCGGGCGCCTGACGCTGAACCATGATCCGGATGATAAAAACACACAGGTTTGCGATCAGCAACGCCCGCACCGCAGGCGTCAGCGGCTGGGCGAATAGTCCGTATTCTCTGGTATAACCGGGCCTGTACAAAACGCATCCCTTCTTCATCGTCTCCGGCCGGCCGGCGCATGTGCGCCCGCGGGAAAAAGCCTTATCACCGACGAATCCCTGTTTTCAGAACGCATAGGATACGATATATTTCCACTTCATGCAAAAGAGGGATATTCCAGGCTATTCCATCGTGCGTCCGATTTTTCTCGGTGGCATGACCGACCTCTACGTAGCCACCGCGCCGGACGGGCAGCGCGTGGTCCTTCGCTTCCTGAAGGAAGCATACGCCCGAAACCGCGGCTTACGCAAGCGCTTCCTCCACAGCGCCGCCATTCTGCACAAGCTGCGTCACCCGCACATTGTGCGTATCCTCGATTCCGGGCAACAGGAGAAAATCCCTTACATGATACTGGAGTATGTGGAATCCAAAACGTTGCGCGAACTCCTGGTGCAACGGGATCCGCTCCTCGAGCATTACCGAATGAAATTCATCCGGCAAATGGCGGACGTCCTCTATTTCATCCACCATGCCGGCTACCTGCATTTGGACTTTAAACCGGAGAACCTGTTGATCGGGCCCGACGATGCCCACCTGACCGTCATTGACTTCGATTTGAGCATAAAACGGCACCGGAAACCCGTTCGCTTGCGTGACTATCCCGGGACCCCGGCGTACGTCGCCCCCGAGATCTTGTCAACCCAGCGCGCCGATGAACGCGCCGATATCTTCAGTTTCGGCGTCATCTGCTTCGAGTTGCTCACCCATCGCAAGCCTTTCGAACGCGACACGCTGGAAGAGTCGCGTGTGGCGCAAATGAACCCGGACACGCCCCCCTTGCCGCTTGAAAAATACGCGCCCAACGCCCCTTCGGTCCTGAAGGACCTTATCCTCAAATCACTTGCGAAGGACGTGGATAGACGCTACCCTTCCATGAGTCTAATCGTAAAAACCCTTGATTCCTTATCATGACGGATATGTATCTCAACCAGATTGATCGGCGCCGCTCTCGTACCGGCTGTTTCGTGCTGATCGCGTTGGCCGTCATTGGCGTGGCTGCGGCTTTGTTCCTTTTTCTAAAACCGGCGTCGGAACCGAGGGTCCGGGCCGAGAAACCGGTGCCGGAAAAGGCCGAGGAAACACCCGCGCCCGAACAACCCCGGGAAATCACACCCGCCGGCGATCCCGGACGGCAACTGCTGGAGCAAGCCCGCGCCGCGAAAGACCGCGAGGATTATCTCGCCGCGCGCGACCTGAGTTTGCGCATTCTGGACGAATCCCGCAACGAAAGCGCGCGCCAGGCCGCCGAGAATATCCTGAATGAAGTGAACATCACACTGGTCATGCACCCTTGGCCCATGCCGGAAAAGGTCGATTACACGATCCAACGCGGAGACACGCTCGGCGCGCTGGCCCGCCGATTCAATACCACCATCGAACTGATTCAACGCAGCAACCGGCTATCCGGCCCCATGATTCGTGTCGGCGACCGCCTGCGCATCCTCGACGCAACGTTCTCCATAGAGGTGAGCAAATCGAGAAACGATCTGGTGCTCTATATGAATGATCGGTTCTTCAAGCGCTACCCCGTCGGCACCGGCGAATTCCAGCGTACTCCGGTCGGCGAATTCAAGATCACCGATCGCATTCCGCAACCCACCTGGTGGCGACCGGACGGCAAGGCGGTGCCCTATGGAACCACCAACAACGTGCTCGGCACGCACTGGCTATCCATCGATGTACCGGGCTACGGTATTCACGGCACGTGGGAACCGGAATCCATCGGCTACCAGTCCAGCGCCGGTTGTGTCCGCCTGTTGAATGAAGATATTGAGGAATTGTACACCTTGGTGCCCGTCGGCATCCCCGTCGTCATCGTGGAATAAACTGACTTTTTTGATTCGGAGGTAGTCCTGTGTCCGTCTATATGTTGCCGTTTGAAAAACCCATCACCGAGCTGGAAAACAAACTGAGAGAATTACGGACCTTCAGCGAAAACCAGGAAATCGATGTTTCTCTGGAAATACAGCGCATGCAAAAGAAGATTGAAGAAACCCGCGCAAGTATCTACAGCAACCTGACCGCCTGGCAAAAGGTGCAGGTGGCCCGTCACCCGTTGCGCCCCTATACCATGGATTACATCGAGGCGATGACGACCGACTTTCAGGAATTGCACGGCGATCGCATTCATCGAGACGATCGCGCCATCATCGGCGGATTTGCCAAGCTCGACGGGCAACCCGTCATGATCATCGGCACGCAAAAGGGCCGCGACACGAAGAGCAATCTCGCCTGCAATTTCGGGTGTGCGTATCCGGAAGGCTATCGAAAAGCCCTGCGCCTCATGAAGCTGGCCGCCAAGTTCCGCGTCCCCATCATAACGCTGATCGATACGCCGGGCGCGTTCCCGGGCATCGAATCCGAAGAACGGCATATTGCCGAGGCCATTGCGGTGAATCTTCGCGAAATGTTCAAGCTGACCACCCCTGTCATTGTCACCATCATCGGTGAAGGCGGCAGCGGCGGCGCGCTGGGCATTGGCGTGGGCGATCGGATCCTGATTCTCGAAAACGCCTACTACTCCGTCATCTCGCCCGAAGGGTGCGCCGCCATCCTCTGGAAAGACCGGACCTACGCCGACAAGGCGGCGGAAGCGTTGAAACTGACGGCGCCGGACCTCATTACATCGGGGTTGGCGGACGAGATCGTCAAGGAACCCTACGGCGGTGCGCACACGGATCCCAAAGCGATGGCCGCCACGCTGAAATCGGTGCTGCTCGAAAAACTCGCCGAGCTTTCCGCGCTATCCGAGGATGAACTGCTTCAACAGCGATACGAAAAATTTCGTGCCATGGGCGAGTTCGGCGTCGATGAATCCGGCGACTTTACACCGTCCGTACCTGCGGAAGACCCCGCCGACCATCCCCCCGTCATCGAAGAACCCGTCGACGAGGTGGAAGAGGAAGAAGAGTCCTCCGAAACAGCGGGCGAGGAAGAGACCAAGACCTGACCGTATCTTCGATTGAACGGTGGACGTTCAACATCGAAGGCTACTTCTCAGCCGTTCTCATTATGGCCTCCGCGGCTCACCCAGAGGGTTCGCCCTACCATTTTACTATGAAACTATGCCGGCAGATGAGGCGGAGGCCAAAATGAGAATGGCCGGCTATTCCTCCACGAGGTCGAGCTTGATGTGCACGTCGCGCAGCTGCTTGGCATCCACGCCGGCCGGCGCGTTCATCATGAGGTCTACCGCCTTTTGAGTCTTCGGGAACGCGATGACATCACGGATACTGTCTTCCCCCGCAACCATCATGACAAAACGGTCGAAGCCCAGAGCAATGCCGCCGTGCGGCGGCGCGCCATAGGACAACGCGCGAATCAGATGGCCGAACCGATCCGTAATCTCTTCCTGGGGCAGACGCAACGCGCTGAACACGCGCGACTGGGTTTCCGGGTCATGAATACGAATGCTGCCCCCGCCTAATTCCACGCCGTTCACGACAATGTCATACGCCTGTGCGCGCATACGCGCCGGCTCGGTCTCCAAGTACTGCAGGTCGTCCGGGTGCATCGCCGTGAAGGGATGATGCATGGACACCAGGCGTCCTTCTTCGGAAGCCTCGAACAAGGGGAAATCAGTCACCCACGTGAAAGCGAATACATCGTCGTCGATGACGCCCGCCATTTCACCCGCCAGCAATCGCAAGCGGCCCAGCGCATGATTGGCCGTGTCGTGTTTGTCGGCCGCAAAGAAGACCAGGTCTCCGGGTTCCATAACCAGGCGTTCCTTCAACAGAGCCTTCTCTTCCTCGTTGAAGAACTTGATGATCGGCGACTTCCATTCGCCGTCTTCCTGCACCCGGACATAGGCCAGTCCGCCCAGTCCCAACTCCTTGGCCACCCCGGTCCATTCGTCCATGACGCGAATAGGCACGCCGCCCAGTCCTTTCGCATTCACGGCCTTCACCACGCCGCCCTTATCCAGGACCTGACGAAATACCTTGAAATCGCTGCCTTGAAAGACGTCGGACAGATCGACCAGTTCCATGCCGAACCGGACATCCGGCTTGTCACTGCCGTAACGGTTCATGGCATCGTCATAGGTCAACCGCGGAATCGGCAAGGCCACGTCGCCTTTCCCCGCCGCTTTCATCACGTCGGCGATGAGCCCGTCGATCAGCTCGTAGATGTCGTCCGCCGTGATGAAGGACATCTCCACGTCGATTTGAGTAAATTCCGGTTGGCGATCGGCCCGCAGATCCTCGTCACGAAAACAGCGCGCAATCTGGAAGTACCGGTCCACGCCCGCCATCATCAGCAACTGCTTGTATTGTTGGGGCGCCTGGGGCAACGCATAAAACGTGCCCGGCATCACGCGGCTCGGCACGAGATAATCGCGCGCGCCTTCCGGGGTGCTCTTGGTCAGAATCGGCGTTTCGACTTCCGTAAAACCCGCGTCGTCCAGGTAACGGCGCACGGCGTGGGACATCAGATGCCGCACCCGCATGTTGTTTTGCATGCGCGGACGGCGCAGATCCAGATAGCGATACGTCAACCGGAGATCTTCCGCGACCTTCTCCGCTTCCTGATCATCCAAGGGAAATGGCGGTGTGCGACTCTTGTTCAGCAGCCGAATGGCATCGCAACGCACTTCGATTTCGCCCGTCGCCAGCCTTGGATTCGCCATCTCGGGCGGGCGCGATTCCACCACGCCTTCAGCCTGGATCACATATTCGCCGCGAGTGGATTGCGCGAGGTCCCACGCTTCCCGCGAATCGTTGGGGTCGAAAATGATCTGGGTCAGGCCGTACCGATCCCGTAAATCAATGAAGATGACGCCGCCATGATCCCGCACGGTATCCACCCATCCGCATAAGCGGACTCGCTGATCCAGATCCGTTTTCCGTAATTCCCCGCAAGTATGTGTTCGCATCTTCAACTACTTCTTCTCCTCCGAATCCGGCCAGGCAATATCCGTCGCCGGGGTCAATCGTTGTATCAAGTCGGGCATATCCAGTTCTTCCTGAACGCCGTCTTCCATATTCTTCAGTTGGAAGGTGCCCTCTTCCATTTCGTGCTCGCCGCGGATGATGACATACCGGCTGTCGGCTCGGTTCGCAGCGCGCATCTGCGCCTTCATGCTGCGGCCCTGCAAATCCATTCCGCACGAAACGCCCCGCATACGAAGCGTCTGCATGAGCACCAGATTCTCGTCAAAGGCGGAGGCGCCCTGCGAGACCAGCCATACATCGGGACGCTCCGCCAAGCTCTTCGGGTCCATTCCCTGTCCGGTCAGCGCCGCAATGACGCGTTCCAGGCCCATGGCGAATCCGACGCCTTCCACGGTCTTGTTCCCCAGCGTCAATGCGTACCGTCCTCCGCCGGAGAGCGCGTCTTGCGCACCCAACCCGACATGGGTGACCTCCCATACGGTATGCACATAATAATCCAACCCGCGCACCAACCGCGGATTTTCCGTGACCGGAATCTCCAAGCGCTTCAAGATCTGCAACACATCGCGCAAATAATCGCGGGCCTCCACAGACATAAACGACGTCACCGGCGGCAACCCGGCGACCACGTCGCGGCATTCCGTCTTCTTGCAGTCCAGAATCCGCAAGGGATTTTCCTCATAACGACGGTGGCAATCCTCGCACAGTTCGGCGCGTTTCGTCTTCAGGGCGTCGCGCAATCCATCCGCCACGCGCGCGCGGTCTTCGGGCAATCCGCGCGTATTCACTTCCATACGGAACTCGTCGAGCCCCCACGCGCCCAGCAGGTGCGCCTGCAAGGCGATCGCTTCCGCATCCGCCGCCGGACAGGGCGCGCCAATCGCTTCCACGCCCAATTGATGGAACTGGCGGCGACGCCCGGCCTGCGGCCGTTCACTCCGGAACATCGGCCCGATATAGTACAACCGTGCTTCCTGCGCGTCCTGGCCCTGCCCCGCCACATACCGAATCACGCCCGCCGTACCTTCGGGACGCAGCGTCAGATTCCGCCCGCCCCGGTCTTCAAAACTGTACATTTCCTTCCGGACCACATCGGTGGTGTCCCCGAGCGAGCGTTCGAAGACATCGGTCCGCTCCAGAATCGGTGTGCGTACCTCGCGAAAGGCGTAGCGGGATAACAGATCGCGGGCCGTGTCTTCAAGACGCTGCCAAAGATGGATCTCCGGAACCGCCAAGTCGGACATGCCCTGAATGGGCTGGAAGGAATCAGATGTCATAAGGTCCGGAGGCGCTTTATCCCGAGACCCGGTGCTTCATCACTTTGCCGGGCTTGAACTTCACGATGCGGCAGGAGGGGATGGTGACGACCTGTTCCGGCCGATTCGGGTTGCGGCCAATCCGCTGCTTCCGTTCCTTCAGTTGAAACACACCGAAGTTTCTCAATTCCACATTCTTTCCGGCGGCGAGGCTTTCCACAATCATATCCAAGGATTTTTGAATGACCGTGTGGACATCCTGCTGGATCAAACCTGTTTCTTCCGCAATGCGTACAACCATATCTCTTTTTGTCATGAAGCCTCCAACTGTTCAGCAACGAGGGCGACGCGAAGAAACGCCGCCCCATCGGTAATAAATAATGCCCCGGCAACCCTCATTCGTGTATTGCTATCAGCTTGCATCATAGACCGATGCGAAAGAGGGTCAAGGCGATTTATCGGAAGAGATGGGGCCCCCGCAAAGGATCTATTTGACCACTTTGTGAATGTACGCGCAAATGGCCGCAACCACGGCAAAAATGACGCCCGTCCAACGATTGTACGCGTAGAATTCGTGCAGACTGAAATCATGCCAACTCGCGGGAAAGTCCGGGTATTTTTCGAGCCAACGTTCCTGCGGGACCCAACCGTCGAAAATGTGCCATGCCGCCAGCAACGCACACACCACCGCCGCAATCAGGTAGGCCTTCGTCCCTTCGACTTCATATTTTCTCGGCATCGCTTTCCTCTTCCATGGCCGTTCATACGGGGTCTCGGACCCTACACGCGGATGCGTGATGATTCAAGTCTACGGTCCGTTCGCACCGATCATTTCCAGAATCGTTTCCAACGCGGCTTCGGGCGAACATTCCCGCATTTCGCCTGTCGCGCGAATCTTGATTTCAATGACCCCGCGGGCCAGGGATTTTTCGCCGATCCCAACCCGTACCGGCAACCCAATCAGATCGCCATCCTTGAACTTCACGCCCGGCCGCTCATCCCGATCATCCAACAACACATCGACCCCCGCCTCGTCCAACTCCGCCGCCAAGCGTTCGCCTAACTGTATGCTCTCGGCGTGTTGCGCGCTGATCACGAGAATCTCCACCCCATAGGGAGCGACGGACGGGGGCCAGATAATTCCGTCCTTGTCATGGCTTTGCTCGATCACGGCCTGCAGGGTGCGCGTGACCCCGATCCCGTAACACCCCATGACGGCCGGATGCTGTTTCCCGCCTTCGTCCAAATAGTGGGCGCCGAGCTGTTCACTGTATTTGGTGCCGAGCTTGAAGACATGCCCGACTTCAATGCCCCGCTTCTCCTGCAGGGTGCCGCCGCACCGGGCGCACCCGTCACCGCCGCGCGCGAACACGATATCCGCATAGGCCAATCCGGGCACATCGCGCTCCAAATCCACGTTGATGACATGCTTGTCGGCCTTGTTGGCCCCCGTGATGCCTCCGCGATAGCCCTTGAGCTTTTCATCCGCCACCAGGCGGAAACCGGTCAAGCCCACCGGCCCGGCAAAGCCCACGGGAGCGCCGGTGATCTCTTTCACCCGGTCATCGTCCGCCATCACTAATTCCGATGCTTGCAGCGCGCGTGCCAGCTTGATTTCGTTCACGTCGCGATCGCCCGGCACAAGAATGAGGACCGGTTTTCCATCCGCTAGATAAACAAGTGTCTTGATCATCCGCGCAGGGTCGGTCTTGAAGAAGGCCGCGACTTCCGCGATGGTGCGCGCGCCCGGTGTGTCCACCTCTTCGACGGCGCCCTCCGCGCCATCAAACGACCGCGCCGCATGGGAAACCGATTCCGCGCGCTCCAGGTTGGCGGCGTAATCGCACGCATCGCATTCCACCAATCCGTCTTCCCCGGAATCGGCGAGGACCATGAACTCGTGCGAAGACGACCCGCCCATGGCGCCCGTATCCGCTTCAACGATCTTGGTGCGCAACCCGCAACGCGCAAAGATCCGGACGTAGGCGTCAAACATGGCTTTGTAACTCTTGTCCGCGGCGTCGCTGTCCACATCGAAGCTGTACGCGTCCTTCATGATGAATTCCTTGGCCCGCATGAGACCGAACCGGGGACGAATTTCATCACGAAACTTGGTCTGAATCTGGTAGAAATTCTTGGGCAGTTGCCGGTAGGAATTGATTTCACGCGCCACCAGATCGGTCACAATTTCCTCATGGGTCGGGCCCAAGACCAGTTCACGGTTCTGGCGATCCTTGATCTTGAACATGACATCCCGCAACACGTCATAGCGCCCCGTACGATCCCACACCTCCCGGGGATGCAAGGCCGGCATAAGGATTTCGAGGGCGCCGGCCCGGTCCATTTCCTCGCGTACAATCCGCTCCACGTTCCGCAACGCCCGCAATCCGAGCGGCAAGAACGTGTACAGCCCTCCGGCCAGCTTTCGGATCATGCCCGCCCGCAACAACAGTTGATGGCTGGGAATTTCCGCGTCCTGCGGCGATTCCCTCAGTGTGGGTATACATTGTTCAGTCCAGCGCACCATCCGATCTCCTTCCCGTACGCCCCGGCAACCGCGGTCTCTGCGCTTGAAACGCGGACCGAGCGGCATTACCGTGGCGCCATGTTCATCCATTCGTCTACAGCCGACTTCCTTGCCCGAGCGCGACAAGGGGATCAACTTACACCATCGCCCTCCCGCGGAACAAGGGCGTATATCCGTTTCCGTCTTTTCTTGTCCTTATGCATGGCCCTCCCCTTTCTGCACGCCGTCGAAGCCGCGAGCGAAGGCCCCACCTGGACCCGTCACTCGATCTCCGGTCTCGCGGCCACCAATGCGGCGGCTTCTTCGGCGCCCGAACCCAAATCCGCCCCGTCCGATCCCGCACGCCTGGCGCTGGAACGATTGAAGCAAACCGACGCCGCCGACTCCCCGGACACGTGGCCTTCCGCAGAAGAACGCCGGATCGCGGAATTCGGCGAATATCGGGCCGTGGACGAGGTCACGTTGGAAGAGCGCATGGCGCAAGTCCGCCTAGAGTTATTGATGGAGGAAGCGAATCTGCTCGCTCGTCAAGGGGACGACGAAGGCGCCGAACTCCTGTTGCAGGGCGCGTTGGACAAGGCCGGGTATGATTCTTCCCGCTTTACCCTGCATCGCCGACTCGGCGCCATGGCCTTTCGGCGGCAAGACTACGAGGTGGCTGCGCACCATATGGCCGAGGCCCTGTCCCTGCAACCCAACGATCCCGCTACGGCATCCAATCTGGCCGCCGCCCAGATGACGCTGGGCGACCTGGACGCGGCCTTGGAAACGTTGCAGGGGATCCAACGGGGACTGATCCAGCACCGACAGTTGCTGTTCAGCGTGCATTTCAACCTCGCTTGCCTGTACAGCATGAAAGAGGAGACCGAGCAAGCCATCGCCCATCTTCTGGAAGCGGCGGAAAGCGATCCTCCATCCGCCTTCGCCTCACTGGGCGACCCGCAACTGGACGCCATTCGGAATGATCTGCGATTTCGCGACCTGCAACTCGTACTGGAATCCATGTTGCGCGGGCAGTGAACAGTCTTTTGATTTGATTTTTCTTCCCGAGGCGCAAGAATGGGGCGACATCATTCATCCCATCAACAGGAGACCAGCGGCGTTATGAAGAAGATCTATTTGTGCGGCCCCATCATGGACGAACACGAGGGCGAAGCCCGTGCCTGGCGAGAAGAAGCCAAGAAAATGCTGGCGGGCAAGTTCAAATTGCTCGACCCCATGCGCCGCAACTTCAAGGACCGTGAAGTCGACAGCGCCAACGAAATCGTCGAGTTCGATTTACAAGACATCAGGGACGCGGACATCGTGCTGGTCAACTACAACAAATCCTCCGTAGGCACCTCCATGGAGGTGTTCTATGCTTCGCACGACCTACAGAAGTTCGTCGTGGCCTTTTCGCCCTTCAGCTTCCAGGACAGCAGTCCGTGGATGGTGCGTTTCTGCACGAAGATCCTGCCGTCCCTGGAAGAGGCGTGCCTGTATGTCGAGGATCACTTCGTGACGCATAGTCACGCATGATCCCGTTTCAACCGGGCCAATTCGGCTTCCGTCAACGGTCGGTACTCGCCCGGTTTCAAGTCCCCGAGCGATAACGGCCCCATACGGATGCGACGCAACCGCATCACCCGCACGGACAGGGCATCAAACATGCGGCGGATATGCCGGTTCTTTCCTTCGGTGAGCGTGATCTCGTAGTGCGCGCCGGCCCGGATCGTTTTGACAAGTTGAATCGATTGCAGCCGAAGGACCTCTTCCCCGTCGGCGATACCGCGGCGCATGCGTTGGAGTTCCGGCGGGGTTAACGCCCGTTCCACCAGCGCGTCATAGGTCTTCACAACCTGATGACGCGGATGCAGGAGACGGTTGGCCAAATCACCGTTGTTGGTGATGAAGAGCAGTCCCTCGCTGTACTGGTCCAGCCGGCCGACGGAGAATACGCGCGGGAGATCGGGTGGCAACAGGGCATGAAACGTGTCCCGTCCTTCCGGGTCGCTGCTCGTGCAAACATAACCGGAAGGTTTGTTCAGCAGGAGATAACAAAACGGTTCGGGGTTGACCGGGCGCCCTTCAACGGTCACGGACTGGCGATCGGGATCAATGGTAACGCCCTGTTCCGTGACGGGGTTCCCGTCCACCGCCACCACGCCCCGGGCAATCAGTTGTTCACAGGCTCTTCGCGAACCGAGACCACAAGCCGCTAGGTACTTCTGTAAGCGCACATCAGGTGGGTGGATTGGTCTTGCGCAGGCCGTATACTTTGTCGCCGGGCTTCCAATCGCCTTTGGCGCGCAAGACATCCACGCGCTCATACCGCTTGAGCACGTTTCGTTTTGCGGCAATCTTGCTGGCCGACTTCAAACTGCGATGCATGGACATGATATCATTCTCCTGAATCTTCTCGAAAAATTGAGCGGTGATAAGTACCACAGATCACCGTATTGTCAAACACCAATTAGCGTTTGAAATACCCCCCGACACTCGTATACTCCTTGCGAACAATGAAATATCAATCAAGGAGGCGACATCATGGCTGAAATCACATTCAAGGGCAATCCCATTCGCACGGCGGGTTCGCTGCCCGCCACCGGGACCACCGCGCCGGACTTCGTGTTGACCGATGGTTCGCTGAAAGACGTTACTTTGGCCGATTTCTCGGGCAAGAAGAAGATATTGAGCATCGTCATCAGTCTGGATACCGGTGTCTGCGTGAATTCCGCCAAGCAATTCAACGAAAAGGTTGCCGCACTGGACGGGGTTGTATTGATCAACATATCGGCCGACCTCCCGTTTGCCGCCGCACGTATTTGTGAAAGCAACAACCTGAAAAACATCGTTACCCTTTCCAGCTTCCGTTCGCCGGACTTCGGCAAAGACTACGGCGTCCTGGTTGAGGAAGGCCCGATTCGCGGGTTGTTGGCGCGTTCGATCGTCGTGCTGGATGAGGACAACAAGGTGCTCTATACGCAACAGGGCCCCGAACTGGCCGAGGAACCGGATTACGAAGCCGCCTTGGCCGCCGTACGCTGATCCCACCATGAGCGAGTCACTTAAGGCCATCGCCGACAACCTGGCTATTCCATCGATCCAGCGGCATATCTTCCTCTGTTGCGACCAGACGGAATCGTCGTGTTGCACCAAGGAGGCCGGACTGGAATCGTGGAAATACCTGAAAGCGCGTCTCGACGAACTGAAATTGACGCGGAAGGGCGGTATCTACCGGACCAAAGCGAATTGCCTGCGCATTTGTGAACAAGGTCCCATCGCCGTCGTCTATCCGGAAGGGGTCTGGTACCATTCCTGCACGCCGGAGGTGCTCGAGCGCATCATTCAGGAACATCTCATAGGCGGCCGACCGGTGGAAGAATTCGTGTTTGCCGGAAGGCTTGACGGATCGCCGCTGCGGTAACGCGGTGAATGATTAACCTACACGGCCCGATCTCCACGTCCTCACGGACGCGGCTACGGAACTCCGCATCGTCGTCGCCGCCGTCGTGAGACGGTGGAAGAGAAAGCCAAGTGCGTGTACGAACAACGTCAGTGCGGCATGTACGGACTCGTAACGAGCAGCAATCCCCAAGCGATCAGACAGGCGACCAGCGCGGTCAAGGCCCCGATCTTGAGCCAAGCCAAAAACACGATCCGCACGCGGAAGTGTTTCTCGAGCATGCCGAGCGCGACAATGTTCGCCGTGCTTCCGATCAGGGTGATGTTGCCGCCGAAACAGGCGCCGAACAGGAACGCCCACCAAAGCGGCATGGCATGGGTCTGCGCGCCCAGTTCCTGCACGACCGGCGTGAACGCCGCCACAAAGATCACGTTGTCCACGAAAGCCGAGCCCAACGCCGTGGTCGCCATGATCGCCGGGATCAGCGTGGTCGGACGCGCACCGAACGCCTCGACAAACCATTCCGCCGTCAGCGCCGTGACGCCGGTATATTCCAATGTTCCCGCGATCGCGAACAACAGCATGAAGAAGAGCAACGTCCACCAATCCACATCATGTTCCACATAATGACGCGCACGGTCCCGGCGCAGCAGCATGATCATGCCGGCACACGCAAGCGGCGCAACAAGCAACATGCTGTTCTTGTCCAGATTCAATAATTCCTCGACATGATGATGCGACGCAATGACCACCAGCGTGACGGTCAGGATGGCCAACGCTTGCCGATACGGAACCTTGATCTTCGGCGCGAGACTCAAGTTGCGTTTCAATCGTTCGGCCAGCGCTTCGTCAAAGCGGTCCAGGTCGCGCCGATACCACCACATGAGGAGCACCACCGTCGCGCTCAACGCAACCACCATGATCGGGAACGCCCATTGAATGAAGTCCTGGAAGGTCAGTCCGGCGTGGGTTCCAATGTAGATCCCCACGGGATTACCGATCATCGTTCCTGAACTGCCGACATTGGTGGACATGATGCAGATAATCAGAAACGGCGTGGGATTCAACTTCAGACGACTGCACACCTGAAAGACCAGCGTGGTGATGAAAATGATGGACGTGACCTCGTCCACGGCGCAGGCCAACAGCGCCGCGGTCACGGCGGTCACGCCCATGAACTTACGGCCGGTCAGTCGAGGTATTGAGATGATCGACTGTACCACCCACGTGAAGAACCCGAGATCGCGCAACGCACCCACCACGATCATCATGCCGACCAGGAAGAGGATCACCGGCAGGGCGGCCGCCTCGACAAAGTGCGGTATGTTCAGTGAGCGCGTGAGAATCAGCACGCCGATTCCCAGAAACGCGATGGCCAGCCGAAAGGTCCAGAAGAAAAGCGTGCCGAGGATGATGGCCAGAAAGACGGATGTGGCGACGCATTGCTGGGTATCGAGTCCCGCCTGGCGCCCGAGCAGGCCGACCCCGCTGCTGATGGCCAGCAGCAGCGCCATGCGCTTCAGAAACATGCTCGTGGTCAATCCCGACGTACTCTCGGCTCCATGCATCGTTCTTCTCCTCGCCGTCAGGCCCAAAAGATCTGGGCGATGAAACTGCGCTGGCCGACGGTACCCAGCAAGCGGCGCCCCTCCATGACAAGGACCTGCCGCACGTCGTCGCGCGCAATGATGCGCGCGAGCTCGATCGCAGGCGCATCCGGATGAATCGAGGGATACTCCTCGCGCATGATATCCGCCACCTGGGTTTCCTCGTCCTTGCGCAGAACCTCCGCAAAAGGCTCAAAATGAATGATGGAGGAAAGATCCTCCATCCAGAGCAGATGTTCCGGAAGACTTAACCGCAGAACGTCCTCTTCCGAGATGACCCCTTTCACGTCGCCCTCATCATCCAGCACGGGAATATCGGACACCTGACGCGCCACAAACGTGTGGATGGCATGGGCCAATGTATCGTTCTCCTTCAACACCGTCGGCTTCGGGTTCATCAGGTCCCGCGCGGAAAGATAGGCGGGCAGTTCGTCCGTTCCGTGTTCGAGCGCGGAAGCGACTTCGTCCGGCGTCGAACAAGCCATCAGCCGACGCCGATTTCGTTCCTCACCCAGCGACCGCGAGATCGCGGCAACCAGCCGCAGGTACGCGCTCGGATCCTCTTGGGGCGTCAGGACCAGAATCATGATGCGGGCGGGCGCTTCGTCGACGGCGAAAGGAATGCCCTCCGCCGAGAGCCCCACCGCAACCAAAGGCTTCGCCAAGCCGCGCATGCGCGTATGCGGAAGGGCCAGACCGGTTTCAATCAGGGTCGGCTCGACATTTTCGCGCTCAATGACCCCGGCCACGGCTTCGTTCAGGTCAAACCCGCTCACATTGCGATGGAGAAGCTGCGTCATTTCCGTCAACGCTTCATCGCGGTTACGCGCCTTCAACGCACAAAGCACATTCTCCGGATGAACGAAATCACTGAACCGTACGGCCGGGCTGTCCGTCATACCCCGATCCCCCTGCTAGTCGTCCATATTCCTGAATCCTGCATATATACCTCTTATGGCAAGTTGGATCATCATGTCCACAACTAAACAGAGAGAAATCCCCGAGCCAAGACATCAGGCGGTATACGAATGTTGGACGTTTCCGACTTCTCACTTCCAACTTCTGACCTCTGACTTCCGCATGCGGAGTGAACGTCATCCCCACTCACCTTCCCCTCCGTGATCTCTGTGCCCTCCGTGGTGAAAAACTCCTTGGATGCGGCTTTGCGGCGCTATGTTCATCAGGCTTGCCCTGACGCGTCCGTGGTTCAACTCTTCCGTTTTCGCGCCAAACGCATCGTCATATCGGCTTGCTCCGGCTTTCACGTTGAGGATATTCTGACCCGATGAAGGTGCGAGAGGCTATACGTATGATTGAACGTGAGGGTTGGTATTTGGTTCGTCAGCGCGGTAGCCATCGGCAATTCCACCACAAATCAAAATCCGGGACCGTCACCATTGCCGGCGCCCCCGGCCTTGACATTCCGCCGGGCACATTGAACAGTGTACGAAAGCAGGCCGGAATCAAGGTGAAGTCATGACGCGCGAATATACGGTTATCATTGAAAAGGGCCCGAAGACATGGGGCGCCTATGTGCCGGATTTGCCCGGCTGCGTGGCCGTTGCTCGCACGGAAAAGGAAGTGCGCAAGTTGATTCGGGAAGCCATCGCCTTGCATCTGGAAGACTTGGCGGAATCCCGCAAACGGATTCCCCCACC
>SKXR01000186.1 GCA_007128275.1 Kiritimatiellia bacterium | reverse complement strand
CTCTTCTGCTTGATGATTTCAACGTGCGACACGTCTTCGTTATCGTCATGGGTATCGGTCATGGCTCAGTAGGTATCCCGCTGGTAACGTTTCTCTTTGATCATTTGCCTCATGAACTCTTCTGCGTCTTCCGTGCTCTTCCCGCCCTGTTCGGCAATGATCGCCAAGAGCGCCGCATGCACATCATGGGCCATCCTGTTCGCATCCCCGCACACATACACATACGCCCCTTCATCGATCCAACGAAACAGCTCTTGCGCCTGTTCCTTCATGCGATGCTGGACATACACTTTGTGTTCCTGGTCCCTCGAGAAAGCCACGTCCAGTCGTTTCAGGATGCCGTCCTTATGATACTTCAGCAAGTCCGTTTGATAGAGGAAATCGGTCGTGAAATGTTGATCGCCGAAGAACAGCCAGTTGGGGCCGCTCGCACCGCGCGCTTCGCGCTCCTCGATAAAGGCGCGGAACGGCGCCACCCCGGTGCCCGGACCGATCATGATCACCGGCGCCTGTGGATCCGATGGCAGTTTGAAGTTCCGGTTTTCATGAACATACACAGGGATCTGCGCATCTTCTTCCAGATCGCCAAGATAGTTGGAGCACACGCCGTAGCGATCGCGCCCGTGCTGCGCGTAGCGGACAATGCTTACGGTGAGGTGCGCTTCCTCGGGATGCGCTTCAAGGCTGCTGGCAATGCTGTATAGGCGCGGCGGCAGTTTCCGCAAGATATCCACCAGCGCCTGACCGGTCAGTCCCTTGACGGGATACGCCTTGAGCATATCGATCAAGTCCCGCCCGTCGCTCCACGCCATCAGATCCTTGTTCCGTCCGTTCGCCAATAGATCCTGCAGTTCACGCGCCTCGGAGAGCGCCGCATACTTCTGTACCACCGGCCGAGTCAAGACCGTGATTTCATAGTGACGCGTTAACGCCTCGCGCAAAGTCACCTCGCCATCGGGTATGGTCACCGGCGCTTCAGGATCTTCGCCCAACAGTTCGATGAGCGAAAACACCAGATCCGGGCGGTTGTTCGGAAGGATGCCGATGGAATCACCGGGCTGATACGTCAACCCCGAATCCTCCAGCGACAGCTCAATGTGCAGCGTTTCCTTTTCCGAGCCACGCCCGTTCAGGTTAATGCGCTCCAAGATGGAAGCCATGAACGGGTTACTCTTCGTCCACGTGGGTTGCGGCGGGACCGCCGCGGCGACGCGCGCGGAGGATGCGGAGACGGGCGCGACGTTCAGTACGGCCGCAAAGGCTTTCAGGGCGCCATCCATCCACGCTTCGGCGTCGTCCTCGTAATCGACATCGCAATCCTTGCGTTCGTACAGCGGGGTCGCGCCGAGTTTCTTCAGTTGATTGTCAAAATCTTGTCCGGTCTTGCAGAAGAACTCGTAGGACGTATCTCCCAGTGCAAGCACCGAATAATGCAGTCCTTCGAGACTGGGCGCGCGTTTGGAGTGAATGAACTCGTGCAGGTCAAGGGCCGTATCCGGAGGATCCCCTTCCCCGTGCGTACTGAGAATCAAGAGCAGGTTCTCCTCTTTCTTCAGCTCGTTCTTCTTGTAATCGGACATGCTTTTCAGATGCGCCCGGTACCCCTGCTCGATCGCCTTGGCGTGCAGTTTTTCGGCGAGTTTCTCGCCGTTGCCCGTTTGTGATCCGTACAAGATGGTCAGCGCAGGGCCGCCCGGCGCTTGGGCCGAAGGGGCGGGAGACGCCACACCGCCTGCGACCCCGGCCAAATAGCCGCTAAGCCACATGATCTGGTCCGGCCGAAGCGTGCCGGTCAATTCCTCGACTTTTTGGATCTGATCCGGAGTAAGGGGACTGGTTAACGTATCCACAACAACCTCTTCACATGCATGCACCAACTCGCAATCAAAACAACTATATCCCTAGCGATTTAGTAGGGTATGTGTTTCTTCATTATATGTCAAATGGAAATATGCAGAAATATCGTCAGATTGCGATCTGAAAAACAGCCTCGCGGAGGGACAGACACTTTGTGGCGAGGAGGCTCCCAGGAATGTACCTGTCCCCCAGTTCTACCTGTCCCCCAATCCACGGCCCAACCACGTTCAAAGAGCAAAATCGCGTAGCCGCACGGGCATGCGGCGGGCGCCCCACTGACCCGGGGGGCCGGCGAATACCCCGGCACAGGGCGTTCCGCAGGCCATGCAATGACCGTCCGGCGTCAGATTCCAGTCCGACAACACGTACCAGTCCCGCCCAATCAGTTTTTGCCCGCACTGGTGGCAATAGGTGCTCCCCCCTTCTTCATCATGCACGTTGCCGGTGTAGACATGGCGTAGCCCGTTCTTCAACGCGATGCGCCGTGACCGGGAGAGCGTGGCGGGCGGGGTGGGCGGCACATCCATCATCTTGTAGTCGGGATGAAACGCCGTGAAATGCAAGGGCACATCCGGTCCCAACGTCTCCAGCACCCAGCGGGATAAGGCATTCACTTCATCTTCGGAATCATTCTCTCCCGGGATCAGCAGGGTTGTCAGCTCAAACCACACATCCGTCTCGTTCTTCAGATAGACCAGCGTCTCTTGGACGTTCTCCAATAGCGCCCCGCATATCTGTTCATAGAATCGCCCGGTAAACCCTTTCAGGTCCACGTTCGCCGCGTCCATGTATTTGAAGAACTCGCGGCGCGGCTCGTCGTTGATGTATCCGGCGGTTACCGCCACGGTTTTGATACCCAATTGGTGGCACGCCTTGGCGATGTCGATGGCGTACTCCATGAAGATCACGGGATCATTGTACGTAAAGGCCACGCTGGAACAGCCCAGCTTCTGCGCAGCACGCGCAATCGTTTGCGGTGTGGCTTCGTCCGCCAGCGTATCAATTTCCTGCGACTTGCTGATATCCCAGTTCTGACAGAAACGGCAGGTAAGATTGCAGCCGGCCGTTCCGAACGAAAGGACGGGCGTACCCGGCAAGAAATGATTCAGCGGCTTCTTCTCGATGGGATCAATGCAGAATCCGCTGGACCGCCCGTAGGTGGTCAACACGATCTCATCCCCTTGCCGCATGCGGACAAAACAGGCGCCACGCTGCCCTTCGGCCAGGCGGCAGTAGTTCGGGCACACGGTACACTGCACCCTCCCGTTCGGGAGTTTCTCCCAATACTTCGTCGACACCACTGCAGGGTTTACGGTCGTCACCATAAGGCCACGATACGCCCCGAACACCGCTTTTTCAATGATCTCGACACCTCCATGCCCCAACTAGCCCACAGACAGGAGGAATGCCTTTCACTGTCATCAGAATCCACGATCGTGGATTCTGATGACAGTATGGAGATGAGGGGGAAGCGCGAAGGTGCTGGAACTTATTCATTGTCACAAAGTTGCCGGAGGTCGGCATACCGTTTCGCCGCTCACCGACCTTGCAGAACTGCTTCTACCCATCGGCGGCTTCGCACACCCGGCCCAGGCGAACCCGAGAGATCCGTCAAAAAGACCTCACGACGCGAGCCCCCACCCACACTCGGAGAACGTCATGTACTATCATCCAAACTTACGATCGTAGATTTTAATGACAGTACGGGGTGGTGGTTGGGAAGCGCGAAGGTGGTGGAACTTATTCATTGTCACAGAGTTGCCGGAGGTCGGCATACAGTTGCGCCGCGCGCCGATCTTGCGGGACCGCTTCCACCCAGGGGCCCAGGACATCGGCGGCCTCGCATACCTGGCCTAGGCGGGCCAGGCTTAGCGCCAGATTGTAGCGGCCTGTCGCATGCCTTGGATTGAGCGTGACGGTCCACTGAAAAGCCTGTGCCGCCTCCTCGTATCGATCCAGTTGCGCCAATGCACCGCCTTGGGCGTGGTACAGGTCGGCATTGGCCGGATCGATTGCCAATCCCTCACGCGACAGCGCCAGTGCCTGCTCCGCGCGACCCGCCCCCAACACCTGCACAGAGGCATTGTAATAATCGAATACGCGCAAATCCCGCACCTGAAACGGGAACCCGATCACGAGCACGGCCGGGATCAGCCACAGCGCCCGGCGCACGGGCACACGCGCCATCGGCCACAACGCGGACAGCCCCGACGCGCCCAGCGCCGCCATCACGGGGATCAAGGTCAGGCGGTAGCGCGCCGTAATGAAGAAAAGCACAAGGGACACCATGCCGCTCAGGAGCACAATCTTCGGAGCAACGGCGTTACGGGCGAATAACAGCCCCACAATTCCTAACACACTGAAAAGGGCAAAACCCGGCCACCACCAGCCGGCAAAGAGGCCGTCGGTCAATTCAAGTTGCTCCCGCATGCGCAGATCATCCACATCACGGAAATTCCAGAATAGCGCCGCTTTCTTCAGCGTGAGACCCGCCGCCTCCAGCGGATTCGCCCTCCAATAGGCGCGGCCCTGTTCGGTCCACCACGCCGAGCTCTCCGCGCGGGACAACGAACGCCCCACCTCCAGCTCGGCGGCCCGATGTGCGTCCTCGAGCATCGCGCGCGCGGTCATACGAAAATCCCGCACACGCACCGGATATCCCGTCGCCCGTTCATGATTGCCCATGTAAAAATTGAATCCGCCGTGCGTGGTCAACAAGACAAACGAACCTTCCGCCTTACTGTTGTGGACGGCCACGGGCAAGATCGGCACCGCGAAGGCCACCGCAAACACGGCCATCCCCCGCCAGGGCGCGGCACGCGCTCGGACGCCGCGAATCCCTTCCCACAGCAGAAAGGCGCCCGCCACCGTCAACGCGGCCGCAAACCCGAGCGCCGTGACGCCCCCCACAAGTCCCGCGCCGGCACACCACGCCATGCGACGAGAATCCATGCGCTGCATAGCCCAAGCCCAAGCCGTCACGAGCATCGCGTTCAAGG
>SKXR01000225.1 GCA_007128275.1 Kiritimatiellia bacterium | reverse complement strand
TGGCCCGCGCGCTGACCCGCAAACGCGGGAGCTCGCCGTCGTCGTCCCCGTCCTCGTCCTTCGGCACGGGGATCAGTTCCATGCCGCACAACGGACAACGATCATTCGGATCGGTGGATCGTACCTGCGGGTGCATGGAACAGGTGTATTCCTGCGCCGCCGCGGCCTCGTGTTCATGGTCAGCTTCAGGGGCGGACTCATGGTCGTGCGTGCCTGCGCCCATGCGACCGAAGAGATAGGCCACCGCGACCAGTACGGCGATGGCAATAATTTTCCAATTTCGCTTCTTTTTCGCGGATGTGTTCATGATGTGTCCCTCAATGCAGCATCTCCTCGCCGATCAGGCCCGTCTCGATTTCGTATTCCTGCCACGGCTCCACCAAGGCCGAAAGGGCGGCCATGAAGCTCGCATAACGCGCACGCGCACGCGCCTCGGCAAGCAAAGCCGTGTTCCATTGGCGTTGCGCGTCGATGAGATCCAGGAATCCGGTCTCGCCGTTTTCGTACGCGGCCTTTGTCGACTGGAGCAGTTCTCGCGACCGGGGCAGCACGCTCTCCTCGAACAGGTTCACCGTTTCCCATGCCGCCGAAGCGCCCGCATGCGCTTCCTTCGTTTCCAGAAACGTCATATCCGTTTCCGCCCGAAACGCCGCCTCCGCCCGTTCACGCTCTTGTTCAGCTTCATGGATGCCCGCCCGATACTTGCCGCGCCAAAGCCACGGCACATTGATGGCAATGCCGGTGTCGTACTCGTTGATGCTGTTGCGACCGCTCTGTCGCCGGGCCGCCACGCGAAATTCGATATCGGGGCGGTATTCCAATCGGGCTTCGCGAATCAGGGCCTCACGCGCCTCCCATTCCAAGAGATAGGACATAAGGATGCAGCAGTAGAGGCGAGCGGACTCATAGGCTTCATCAAGCGTCCAGCGCAACACGGGCAGCTCCGGCTCATCGGGCAAGACATGTTCCGTACCGGCAGGCAGACTCAACAGGCGATTGACTTTCGCCTCCGCGATATCCGCATCGGCCCGCAGTTCCGCCAGTGCGCTATCCAGTTCGGCGAGGGTCACTTGCGCCTTGAGCATATCCGCCTGAATGCCCACGCCGCTCTCGTAGCGCGCTTTGGCGATACGGGAGAAGGCATGCAGCAATTCGCGGTTCTCCTCGTTGATCGCCAGAGCCCGACGCGCCAGCCATAGGTTCCAATACGTCTGGGTGACCTCCGCGTGCGTGTTGCGGATGACCTCCAGATACCGGAATCCGGAGGCGTCAGCCAGCAACGTGGCCGCATCCGTGCGGGCGCGGCGCTTGCCGAACCATGGGAGCCGTTGACTCACCATGAACTCGGTTTCGTCCACGTCATCGAATCCGGTCGAGTCCATGCGCATGAAGTCCACGCCGACCATGGGATCGTCGAACGAGCGCGTTGCGCGAATGCGTTCCGCGGCGGCTTCCCATTCCTTGCGAGCCGCCAGCACGTCTTGGTTTTGTTCGATGACTTGTTCGCGCCAGGCGGGAAGCGGATCGGATGCATGGGCCGACCACGCCAGTCCCGCCGACATCCATAGCGGCAGGAGCTGGCGGATCAACCGGTGTATGCGATGACACTTATTGATGGTGATCATGCTCGTGGTGGTGCTCATGATGCTCCTGTTCATGGACAACCGGGACAGCGCCCGCGTCTCCCGCCCGCGCAGCATCAAGTTTCTTCAAGAACGCATCCGGATCTCTTTCGAAATCCGTCAGGCAACCCTCGCAGCACAGGCGCACCAGGCGATGCTCATGGACGATGTCGATGATAGCGCCATGACTGCCGAGCTCTTCGCCGGATACAACACAGCGATCGAGCGGGTACGTTTCCTTCTGTTGCGCGACGATTTTGCGGTCGAGCTTCTTGAGCATCTCCTCCGCGTTCGCCTCGAACGGGTCAATGCAGCCGGCGCAGCAGAAATGCACGGTTCGCCCCTCATGCGCATGTGCGTAGGGTTCGCCCATGGACCCAAGTTTCATACCGGATACGATACAGACATCGACGGGATATGTCTCCTTTTTCTCCTCCCCACCCGCGTACACCGTCACGCTCCCCACGACCATCAACGCCGCCACGAGTTGCGCCATTCCTTCTGTCCATGCTTTCATCGCCTATTCTCCTTACTGTTCGCCCCGATAGCTATATCGGGACCCTGTGATGTTTCATTACCTTACGCGTGATTGCTGAATGTTTGCCTCCTTAATGAATTCCGTCCGTGCGCGCCATGCTCCCGTGATGCAAGTGGTGTGGACACGCAGTTTGAAGTCGCATCGTGATCAACTGATCGTACTGAATCCGCTGATCCGGCGTGAGCACCTGACGAATGTTCCGGATATGCTCGAGGGTCACGGCGTCCGTATCCACCTGCACTCTTGCCATCTCGTCCAACAACGCCCGCTCGGTCTCCCGCCGTGACGTCCTGCGCAGCAGCTGTTCCGCCAGTTCGTTTCGCGCGGAACAATGCCCCTCGCAAAGTGTCGCCAGCTGCGCTCGATACGCGGTTTCCAAGTTCCCAATGGTCGCCACCTGGGAATCGGTCAATCCCAACTCCTTCTTCAGCCATTGCGCGTCTTGCAGCTCGGCCATGACCGGAGCCTGTGCGCGGTGTGCGGCGTGGAGGCCCGCCATGTAGGAAACAATGGCCACCAGCATGCCCGCCACGAGTATGGGTAGGATCCGTCTCATCTTCGCCCTCCATGCTCGGCGAATTGCGCGTACGTTCCCGTGATCGTGCCCGACCGCAACAGGCTGAATTCATACGAGGCCTGTTGCTGCCCCCCTCCATCCAGATACCACAGCGATCCCAAAGCGACTGCGGCGCCGATCAGGAGAGACGCCACGCTTGCGTAGGTCGGCTGCATCGTGAACCACGCTCTACACTCCTCCCAGAATGCGGGTACGGGGCGGACCTGTACCGCATGGATTCGACGCCATACACGGTCCTCGAATCCCGGGCGGGGCGCAATGTCGCGCCATTGCCCGAGCGAGTCTTTAATGTTGTCGTTTTGGTTCCGCATTCTGCACTTCCTTGCGTTCACCCTAGTCGTACGTCCGGCGGGGCCGAACCCCTCGTTTTTTTCGACCGTATCGGTTCAATTTGTCATTCCTTTTGACGATCGTCATATCAGATGACAAATCGAGTCAACCCGTGCAACGCATTCCCCGGAACCAGTGCGTTTCGCACAAACCGGCTTCCATCGCCTCGACATGCGGGCATTCGCGAATAGGAATCCTCTGAATCCCCCGGCTTCTTGAGGTGCGGTTGATCTTGTACCCCACCACTTCACGACAATCGAATTGCGTCCGGTCCTTCTGCGCCTCGTTTGAAGCGGTCGTACGTCCATGGTGCCTTTGCGCCCTGCGCGTATCCTTCCAGGCATCCGCCGATTGCACGGCCAATACGGTGGCCACCGCGATAATCGCTCCTGTTGCTGCTTTCTTCATCGTCTTCTCCTTTTTTCATGGCATTATGACTGCGTTCTATCCAGTCATACGCACAGGAACGGAAAATCCCTCGTTTCATTTCCCCTTTTTCTCTTTCCGACCCCGATACGCTTATCGCCGCCGTTCGCTCATTCACTAGAGGGCTCCAGATATGCGAGTCTCCGTCGCAGGGCCTCGCGTGCACGGGCAAGACGGGATTCAACGGACTTGACGGAACATTCCATGATGGAAGCGATTTCCGCATGGGAGTGGTCGTGATACTCGGAAAGGATCAGCACCGTCTTCTGTTTTTCGGGCAAGACGGACACGGCCCGGGCCACGGCCTCACCCACCTCCTTCACGTGCGCTTCCCGGTCCGCCGACCTACCCGGAGAAACGGGTTCGTCGCCGTCCTCTTCGTGAAAAGCGCGCATCTCCAGCGGGCGACGCTTGCGTTTTCTCAACACATCTATCGCCTGATTCCGCGCGATCTGGAACAGCCATGTCGAGAATCGATATCGCCCGTCCGCCCTGAAGCGCTTTATACTCCGATAGACGCGGACGAACACTTCCTGCGCGACGTCGTCGGCGTCGCCGGCATCGTTCAGCATGCGGTACACGAAGTTCACCACCGGGCGCTTGTACCGGTCCATCAATTCGTCGAACGCCCGATCGTCGCCGGACTGCAGCCGAACGACGATTTCGAGATCGGCGTCGGACGATTCTATTGAAGAGTTCTTCTGTTCAGCGGAAAACATGATCCATCACCATTCGCTACGCATGGGACGAACGGACTGCCTACGAAGGTCAAGCCGTTCAGTTCGCGAGGATGGTTCGGATCAGCGCAGGATCGCGCACAGGAGAATATAGGTGGGGGTGTCCACCGATGCGCCGAACGCTGGCGCATCAGGTTTCTGCGAGAGGTGCAGGGACCCGACAGGCGGAGAAGCATCAAACGCAACGGGCACAGCACCCCACTCGTCGTTCGGCTGAAGAATGGTGGGAACCTTTGAGCGGGAGAGCGTGGGTGCCGAAGACTGGATGGCCGTGTCCGCTTCCGTGGCCGGGGCCAGTGCACAGGGACATTCCGCATGGGCCGAGTCTATCGGTTCGGAACTGCAACAGTCCGACGCGGGAACAGACTCAACCGGTTGGTCGCAGCAACAGGAGCTCAATTCGATTCCCCGCAGAGCCGGACAGGCCGACGCCAGCCCTAGGGGCATCTGCGCGGCAAGGAAGAGCAGCGCCACTACTGTGTATAGTGTTTTCACTGACCGTGAAGATAAACCGGATTGTCAGGAATTTCAAGGTTCAACCGTGTGTTTTGGGATCCCGGCAGAATCTTGGATGGGGGCGGGCGTTGTGGGTGCAAACAACCCACCCCCCGTTCTCCGACCTAATTCC
>SKXR01000078.1 GCA_007128275.1 Kiritimatiellia bacterium | reverse complement strand
CGGGTTGCCGGGCGGCTTGCTGGCGGCGTGGGCCTTGTGGGGCATGGCCGTTCGCGCCGAGGATTTGCCTCGGCGCGCTTGGTTGCTGGCTGCCGGATCCATGCTCGCGTATGCCCTCTTGGCCGGATTCATCGTTCCGCCTCACGAACTGCTGCCCCCCTTCTGGCCGGACCGTGAGCGTTGGTTCCAAGGGGTGGGTGTGCCGGTGCCCGTGTTTCGCATGCTGGCCGCGGTGCTCATCGCCGGGGGCGTCTGGTGGGCATACGAGCTGAGTTGGGAAAAGAAGGTCGGGCGGTATATGGCCGCTCTGAATATGGCCAGCGGGCGCTGGGCCGCGGCGGTGCTTATCGTCGTCCTCCTTTTGGGCGGCTTGGCGACGCACGGATTGGGAGCGCGTCGGGCGGATCGGATGCATCGGGATATGCTGCGCGTCATCAAGGCGTTTAGCGAGGCGGTGAATCTCGAGCGTATCCGCACCATGAGCGCTCAAGACGAGGCGCGATTGCACGAGCAATTGCAGGGGATGGCCGCGGCACATCCGCTCTATGAAAGTCTTTATATCGCGGTCCCGGTCGAGGAACAATGGCGGATCGCCGTCGGATCGGATGCCCTCCATGAGCGGAAGGCCCGAGAGGAAAAAGTCTCAATTCCGTTGGCATCGGCAGTCGAACAGGCCGCCCCGATGATCGTGCACCGACCGGACGTCCATGTGATTGATGTCCTCGTGCCTCTCTATGCGGCCCCTGAAAACGCGCGCCTGTTGGCCGTGTTCGGCGCGGCAGTCGATCGAGCGGATTGGTATCGGCCAATTGCTCAGGCCAGAATGATGAGTATCGCGGCCACGATCTTCGTCTCGTTGCTTACGCTCGGCATGTACGTCGTGATCCGTCAAAACGAAGAGCAGCATTGGGCGGCCCTGTTGCGCCTGGCGCTGGAGGGTGGGGACCTGGCCATCTGGGATTGGGACGTGCCCAGCGGTCGGATCATATTCGATGAGGGCTATGGCCGACTGCTGGGCTATGATCACGCCGAGATCAGCCCGCATATCGACGGCTGGGAAGCGTTACTCCATCCCGACGATCGCGAACGCGTGCGGCGCATACTGGACGAGCACCTGCGCGGGGACAGCGACCGCTACGAGGCCGAGTATCGTATCCGGCACAAGGACGGTCGATGGATCTGGTTTATGGACCGAGGCCGCGTGATTGAACGCGCGCGCGGCGGCAAGCCGCTGCGTTGCACCGGTACCTTTGTGGACATCACGCCGCAACGAACGGCGGCCGCGCGCGAGAAGGAATCGGAGACCACCTATCGCAACCTGATCAACAGCGTCAGTGAGGCGGTCTACGTGCAGGACGCGGAAGGGCGCTTTCTCGACGTGAACGCAACCGCCGAGCGCATGTACGGCTATGATCGCAAGGCGTTTATCGGAAACACTACGGCATTCCTTTCCGCACCCGGTAAGAACGATCGGGCGGAGTTGGCGCAGCGAGTGAGTGCGGCGATGTCCGGCACGCCCCAGTTCTTTGAGTTCTGGGGACGGCGTTGCGATGGAAGCATTTTCCCGAAAGACGTGAGTCTGACGCCGACGATCTATTTGGGGCAACCGGCGGTGATTGCCGTGGCGCGTGAGACGAGCGAGCGGTATCGCCAGGAACAGATCCGTGATGCCCTCCATCGCTTGGGAGAGCTTGCGGATAGGGCCACCTCGCTGGCTTCCTTCTGTGAGGAAATGCAGCCTTTGATCGATGCATTGATTCCAGCCCGGAACCTCATGCTTGCCGTGCGAAACGACGCGACCGGTTGGATCGACTTCCCCTTCTTCATAGACGAAAAGGATTCTGCGCCCCCTTCGCGTCCTCCGGCCAAGGGGCTGACGGATTACCTCCTGGACACCGGCCGCTCGTTGCGTTGGTCCGCGCCCGGCACCGGCGACGCCGTTTCCCGGGCGGGCTATGCGCCTTTGGGCGCGATGGCGCACGATTGGATCGGCATTCCGCTAAAGCGGGAAGGGGAACCCTTCGGGGCGCTGTTGGTGCAGGACTATTCGGGAACCGTTACCTATGATGATACCGACCTGCAATTCATGGAGCAGGTGGCCGACAAGGTGTCGGTGATTGCCCTTCAGGTTTCCGCCGCGCAGGCCCTGCGCGAAAGTGAGGAAATGTACCGCAAGCTGTTCACCAGTATGACCAGCGGCTTTGCGTTGCACGAAGTCATGTATGACAGCGAGGGCCGACCTTGCGATTATCGCTTCATTGAGGTGAATCCCGCATTTGTACAACAAATTGGTTTGAGCCCCACACAGGTGTTGGGACGGACCATGCTTGAAGTGTTTCCGGACACTGCTCCCGAATGGATCGAAGCCGGGTTGCATGTGGCGATGACGGGGGAACCCACGCGGCGGGAGTACACGTTCTCTCCGCTAGATAAGATCTTTGAGGTTGTCGCCTATTCTCCGAAACCGGGCCAATTCGCGTCGATCTTTACGGATGTCACCGATCGCAAACGTATGGAAGAAGAACGGTTGAATATGGAACGTCAGCTGCAGCATGCTCAGAAGCTGGAAAGCTTGGGTATCATGGCGGGCGGCATCGCACATGACTTCAATAACCTGCTGATGGTCATCCTGGGGAACCTCGAATTGTCCTGCAAGGATACGCCTGTCGGCACGCCGGCTCGGTTGGGGGTTGAGGCGGCCATGCAGGCGGCGAAACGCGCCGCCGAGCTAACCCGACAAATGTTGGCCTATTCCGGGAAAGGCGTGTTTACGGTGGGCGATCTCAATGTGAACGAAGCGCTTGAGAGCAACGCGCAAATGTTCAAAGCCGCCGTCCCGAAGAACGTAACCTTCCAGCTGCAATTGCTGGACGAGCTGCCCCCGATTCGAGCGGATGCGGGGCAGATCCAGCAAATTATCATGAACCTGCTCACCAACGCCTCAGAAGCCGTCGGTGAGCAGCCGGGCGTGGTGACATTGGCCACCGGTGTCCGCTCATGCAGTGCGTCCTATCTCGCCCGCAGTTACTTGGGAGAGAAGCCGGCGCCCGGCGATTTCGTATGGGTGGAAGTGACCGATACCGGGTGCGGAATGGACGCGGACGTGTTGCAACGTTTGTTTGATCCTTTCTTTTCCACGAAATTCACGGGGCGCGGCTTGGGCCTATCCGCGGTGTTGGGCATTGTACGCGGTCATGAAGGCGCGATCCTCATCGACACCAAGCCCGGCCAGGGTAGTACATTCCGCGTCCTCTTCCCCGTAGCGGAACCTCATAGGCCACTGGTCGAGGCGGCGCCCTCCGCCACGGAATCCGTGCAACCGTTGAGCGTGCCGGTCCATGAGGAGCGGATCGTCCTGGTGGTGGAAGACGAGCCGGCGATCCGGCAGTTGTGTGAAAGTGCGATTCGACGATGCGGGTTTAACGTGTTGACAGCCAATGACGGGCGGGAAGCCTTGCCCTTGTTCCTGCGTCATCGGGGGCAGATTGCGGGCGTGCTGTTGGATCTGACCATGCCGGGCATGGACGGAGCGACGACCATCAGGGAATTGCGCCGCATCGATCCGCATGTGAAGATTATCCTGTGTAGCGGCTACAGCGAACAGGAGGCCATGCGCCGGGTGTCCGGTCAGACCTTGACGGCCTTCCTCCAGAAACCGTTTCAGTTGGACCGGCTCAGTGCATTGCTGGCGACGTTCTCGTTGTAGTAACCGCCGCGTGCCCTTGATCGATATCCATGATGTCAGGCATGGTTACAGCTTTCGATGGTCCAATGCGGGCACCCGGGCGCGCGTGGCGGCAAGTTCTTTCGGGTCGAGCGAGGTAACCAAGACCGTTTCACTCTGTTCCGCCTCACACAAGACTTCGCCCCACGGGCCGACGGCCATGCTGTGCCCGTGCGTCTCGATTTCGTGGCCCGGCATGATGCCGCATTGGCCCGGCGCGATGACGAAACATTGGTTCTCGATCGCGCGGGCGCGGACGAGCACGTTCCAATGATCTTTACCCGTGCGTTGGGTGAAGTTGGACGGGATGAACAAGAGATCGCATCCGTGTTTCGCGTAATGGCGATACAGTTCGGGAAAGCGCAAGTCGTAACAGATCGAGAGGCCGCATTTCCATCCCTCGATATCGACCATGACCGGTGTGTCCCCGCCGGAATAGACATCCGCTTCGCGAACGGTTTTCCCGTCTTCCAGATGCACTTCGAAGAGATGAATCTTGCGGTAGCCGGCCGCAATGTCCCCTGCGCGGTTGATGAGCACGGAGGTGTTGAAGATGCGGTCGCCGTCCAGCTCCATGACACTGCCGCCGAGCACCCACGCCTTGCGTTCCGATGCGAGACTTCGGAGCCATTGCACGGTGTCGCCGGTCAATGGTTGCGCGGCGCGACGCAGGTCGTCATCGCCGCCGCGCGCGGCAAAGACTTCGGGAAGAGCGATAAGATCCACATCGGAGACGTGTTTCAGCAACGTATCCAGTCGATGCAGGTTGGTTGCGGTGTCGGCTCCGGCGGCGTTCTGAATCAGAGCGATGGTTAGTGTGGCATTCATGATTCATCAGTAGCGCCCTTTTCCAGCGTGGCGTCAAGCTCGGTCCGCATGCTGGAGGGCGGAGCTCCGCGACGCCGGGAATGGGGAGGGCTCCTGATAAGGATCAAGTCATAAGCAATCCAGCGTCCGGTCTCGCATAGCTCGACCCTCCAAGCCCAGGGTGACCATGCAAGCTGCGAAGGCGGAAACCGGTCTCGCATAGCTCGACCCTCCAATTCGTCGGCACGCACGTCAACTACGATCGCGACCGGTAATTCGGCGCGTCCTTGGTTATCGTGATGTCGTGCGCGTGGCCCTCTGCGACCCCCG
>SKXR01000230.1 GCA_007128275.1 Kiritimatiellia bacterium | reverse complement strand
CCGAGCCGTGTACGGTCCAGTGGTCTTGCTCGATCATTCGGCTCCGCGGAGCGTCGCCCTCCAGTTTGCGCGGTTGCCCTCGGCTTGGAGGGCGAGGCTTCTGCCGAGCCGCGCACGGTCCAGTGACCTCGCTTTATCTTCCGGCTCCGCGGAGCGTCGCCCTCCAGCATGCGCGGTAGCCCTCGGCCTGGAGGGCGAGGCTTCTGCCGAGCCGCGCACTCCGCAGAGCGTCGCCCTCCAGCTCGCGCGGTTCGCCTCGGCTTGGAGGGCGACGCTCATGTTGACGGGTTCGTGCGGGTAATTTAGACTGCTCTCGTCGTGCGCAATACCGAAGAAAACTCACACGGGGTCGGCGGCCAAGTGCAAGGGAAACGCGCCATAAAAATCCGCATCCTGGCAGGCGTGAGTCTTATGGCGTTGATTGTCATCCCGGCGCGCGCCGCCGACTATCTTTTCGAGGCGTACATCTGCGAAGTCGCCGAAGCATCCTTGCACGAACGGTCCTGGAGTATCCCCACCAATCTTATTGCCGCCGTCACCACCTATGTGGATCACGGCACTGCGCGCGCCTTCATGGGCACGTATGCCGACGACGTGGTGGCATTCCCCGTGCTCCCCCTGCGGTTGGGCGAGAAGACGGGAGTGGACGAACAGCGGCCGATTCGATACGGCATGGAATTCGACGAGGTTGGCGCGGTGACCCGGTATGATGAAACGGGTGTCGGTCTCCGCATCGAAGCCGAGCTGCTGGACGAACGGCCGGACCGCCTCGAAATCGAATTCCAGATCGAGCAAACCGTGTTGGACAACTGGCGCCCGCACACCGCGACCGGCGGTGCGGAAGTGCAATTGCCCGCGTTCAGAACCCGTTCATGGAACATGACCCCGACGTTCACACCGGATCAATGGCTGTGGATCGGCGGGCCGTCTCGCATAACGGATGGGGAACGGCGGCACCAAATCATGCTCATCCGTGTCCGTCCGGCCGCATCCGCGCCCTAACCCGGATGTGTGCATCGGCGCTTGAGATTGACCGGGGGCGGCTTTGTTCATCATGATCCGCAGATATGCGCAGATCCGCGAAAAAAGCAAGATGGGTTCTCGCGACGACCGTTTCCCTCGCCGTCGTGGGGGTGTGGTACTTGCTCCAAGCGCCCTCGAACGAAAGAGTGTGGAACCCGGATCAGGCCCTACTTCCGCATGCGGAAATCGAGGGAGATCTTGTCACCATCCATAACATCCGGAATTTCGAGTATCGTACGCCGGATGATTATACGCCCGCCTATTACGACCGCACCTATGATCTCCGGAAACTCAAACGGGTGTATTTCATCGTGGAACCCTTTTCCGGCGAGAAGGTCGGGGCGCATACGATGCTGAGTTTTGAATTTGAAGGGGACACGTTTGTGACCTTGTCGGTCGAGGCGCGCAGAGAGAAGGGCGTCGCGTACTCCGCGCTGAAAGGCGCGTTTCGTCATTATGAAATCATGTACGTGCTGGCCGATGAACGCGACATCATACGCTTGCGCGCCAACCAGCGTGGCAACAACGTGTACCTGTATCCGGCCAAGGCAGAGCCGGAACAGGTGAAGAGCATGTTCACGAGTATTATCGACGAGGTGAATCGCCTGAAGGATCAACCGGCCTTCTACAACACCTTCGTAAACAATTGTACCACCAGTCTGGTCAAGCATGTGAACAAGATCGCTGAAAACCCCATTCGCTGGAATCTCGCGTTGCTCCTGACGGAAAAGTCGGACGCGTTGGCTTATCGCTTAGGGTTGCTGGACGTGGAGCCGGATGACGATTTCGAAGCCATTCGAGCGCGGCATCATATCAATGAATGGGCCTTGCTACACGACGCCGATCCTGCTTTCTCGCGCAAGATCAGAAAGCGGTGATGGGCGGGGCGGGCGGACCGTTGCGACCCTCTAAGGATTGCCGAGTCCCGGCAGGTTCTCGAAAGGCCGGAAGTCGGAGGGCCCCGGCGCGGTATCCTCGGCGGTTGCGGTGTAGTGGCCCGCCAGTTTGAACTTCTCGTGTTCGAAGTCGTGGCAATAGATGCACAGCAATTCCCAGTTGCTGCCGTCAGGCGGATTGTTCTCGTGGTTGTGATCCTTGTGATGCACGGTCAGTTCCTTGAGGCGCCGTCCGGAAAATTCGCGCCCGCACCGGGCGCAGAGATGGGGGAAGAGACGCAGCGCCCGTTCGCGGTATCCGCCCATACGCCGGGCATGATCCCTGCGCAGCTCGGCAATGGCCTTCGTCTGCTCGGCCGGGCTCAACATGCTCTTTCGTTTTTTCATCGTCCGTGCAATTCTGAAACACAGATCAGACACTTTCAAGCAGGGAATGAGGCGCGCTGCTTCATCATCGACGGAAGTGCATACGGGGCGTCATGTGCCAACAATCAACGCGCGCTCTTGGCATGTCCGGCGCCGCGTTTCCCGGGGCCGCCTTTACGGCGGGCCGCGCGTTTCTGCTCGCGCTTGGCGGGATCCCCCGTGCCGGCCCGGGCGACACTGACGCTCCGTCCGTCGAATTCGCACGGCTTCTTGGCGAAACTGTCGATGACCCCCTGTGCGGAGGCGGAAGGGACGTTGAAGTACGTCTGCATCTGACTGATGTTGATGCGGCCGATGTCGACGCTGCTTGTGCGATCTGAGGCGTTGATCAGGTTCATTAGTTTCTTGGGGCTCAGTCCGTTTCGTTTGCCGAGATTGACGACCAGCTCGATCATGTCGCCGTCGCCGGTCCCTCGACTGCGGCCGGTGCGTTTTCCGGGTTGTGATAGCGGTTCGACGTTGAGGTCGGGTTCCTTGCCGTAGTAGTCGAGCATGCGATGCAACTCCAGGGAGGCGAACCGGCGCAATAGATCCTCGCGGGATACGCCTTCCAGGTTTTTACAGAGCAGCGGGAGGATGTCATCGATCAGTCCCGGTTCCGGGGAGACCTCGCCGAGGCGTTTCATCAGGGCAAGCAATTGCGCTTCGCAGATTTCGACGCCGGTGGGCACGGACCGCTGCACGAAGGTGCGCCCGAGCGTTTTTTCAATGTGCTTTACCTTGTAATGCTCGCGCATGTTGATGAGCGCGATGGATACGCCGTTTTTCCCGGCGCGTCCGGTACGGCCGCTCCGATGGGTGTAGCTGCCGAGTTCGTCGGGCAGGCTGTAATTGATAATATGCGTCAGGTCATCCACGTCGAGGCCGCGCGCAGCGACGTCGGTGGCGACGAGCATCGTTATTTCGCGGGCGCGGAATTTCTTCATCACCCGATCGCGTTGCTGTTGGGTCAGGTCGCCGTGCAGGGATTCGGCGTTATACCCGTCACGCCCGAGGCGGTCGGCGATGTCCTGGGTTTCCTGGCGCGTACGGCAAAACACAATGCCGTACATGTCCGGATAACAGTCGGCGAGACGTTTCAAGGCGGGGTAGCGGTCCCGGGCATGCACCACCGCGTATTCGTGCCGGACATTATCCGCGCCGGCGTTGCGCGTGCCCACGGTGATTTCTTCCGGATTCTTCATGTACTTCCGGGTGATCGCCGCGACCTGTTTGGGCATGGTGGCCGAAAAGAGCAGCGTTTGGGCGGTGTCGGGCACTTCCGAAAGAATGGCCTTGAGATCTTCCTCAAAGCCCATGTTCAACATTTCGTCGGCTTCGTCCAGGACCACGCGTTGAATGCGCGAGAAGTCGGCCCGCCTGCGGCGCAGCATGTCGTGCATACGCCCGGGCGTCGCAACGACGATGTCCACGCCGCGCGCCATGGCCGTAAGTTGCGGGCGAATATCGGCGCCGCCGTATACGGCCAGGATCCGAACGCCCCGCAGGGCGGCGGCGAAATGCTCGAGATCACGGGCAATCTGCATGCAGAGCTCGCGGGTGGGACACAAAATCAGCGCTTGAGGCGTCTTGATGTCCCGGCTCAACATCTGTAAGATCGGCAACCCGAACGCAGCGGTCTTGCCGGTCCCGGTTTGGGCGAGCGCGACGAGATCCCGCTTGTGGTTTAGAATGGCGGGAATGACCGCCGTTTGGACCGGTGTCGGATGTTCGAATTTGAGCCGGGCTATGCCTTGGAGGAGCTCGGGGCTGAGCCCCATGTCGGTAAACTTCATTGAACCACCTATCGTTGACTGCAGGAAACGCACTACCGATTACTTTTCCTGCAGCAAACATCGGGGCCCCTGAATCAGGGAAGGGCGCAGGATGGGTCCTGACCGCCCAAAGATCAACACAATTACGAGGCTTTTGGGGGTTCCGAGCGACGCGCCCCCCAGAAACGCCGCCCGATGGACTGATTATATATTGAACACGGACAGGAATTGATTGATCGTAACGGCCGATGGTCAGCCGTGAAGAGGTGTTGGGATGGTAAAGAAAACAGAGCTGGGCGACGCGAAATTCTATTGCATTCTAGCGGTGGTGCTGTTTGTGCTGGCGGTATGGCATTTTATGGACGGATGGATTCCGCAAGCGCGCTGGCTGGAACGGTATCCGGAATTTCCCGAGGCCTGGCATGACTTCGGATTATACGAGTTCTATGCCTATAACCGGTACACCGCCGTCCTGTTGGCGGTGGGCGCTCTAGTCTCCGCGATCGTCAGCGCCTACAGCCACTGGTCCGCGAAAAAAGAGGATGACCTGTTGAACGACTTGGCGCAGATCCGGCGCCAACGGAAATAGCGCTATGAGCGTTTCCAATCGTTGGAACGTTCCGGGGCACTGTTTTCCAATCGTTGGAACTTTTTGAGCCGATTTTTCCAATGATGCGGAGTCCCATTATAAGTGCAACAGCAAGCGGCATCATTCATCCTTCGAGTGGTTCGACCAAGAAACACATCGAAAGGAGAAGAGGAT
>SKXR01000047.1 GCA_007128275.1 Kiritimatiellia bacterium | reverse complement strand
TCTTCATCCAAAGCGCCTTCCGGTGCTTGCCCTCCGTAGCCTCTTGGCGAAGGAGGGTCGCCGTCCTCTTCCGCTTCGCTACAGAGGACTCTGCCACCGCAGTCCACATTCCCTTGAGGCGACCTGCTCTGTCGTTCCTTTTTGGACTGCGGCGGCAGAGCGAAGCGTCGACGCCGCTTTGGCTTGACCAGTGCGGAATATCTCCCCTTACTTCTACATCTACTCGTGCAGCCCTATCTCTTGCCAAGTACACGTATCACGT
Organism: Kiritimatiellia bacterium; assembly: GCA_007128275.1. Taxonomy (GTDB): domain Bacteria; phylum Verrucomicrobiota; class Kiritimatiellia; order SLAD01; family SLAD01; genus SKZA01. The sequence goes on along the minus strand of SKXR01000047.1, from coordinate 4,618 downwards.
TGGGGTGTCCCAATGTGGAACTCGGAAAGAGGTTCGTGTTTGGTATTATTCCTAGGCGGTTATTCCTGTGCGCTGCCAGCCGGGTAGAGTTCCTCGTTGGTGTTTGGCTGGATGATCTTGAACTGCTCCACATGCATGTTCGGATCCGAGACAAACGCCAAGTGCGCGCTGTACTTATTCTCCAGGTCCACGAGCATATCCTCGTCTTCGCTCCGCAAGCGGTCCAGCACGGACGGGTTCACCGTGATACGCAACGCGAGATCATCGCTCTTCTTCTGTGTCCGCATAATTTGTGCAAGGCGTCGCTGAATCTCCACGCTCATGCTCAACGCGGACTTCACCTTGCCGCGGCCCTTGCAATAGGGACAATCCGAAAAATTGGCCGACCGGATGCTTTCTTCCGCCCTCTGGCGGGTCATTTCGATCAAGCCCAACTCGGAGACGGGCAACACATTCGTCCGGGCCTTGTCCCGTTTCACGGCCTCTTTCAAAGTCCGGTACACCGAGTTCTGGTGGCGACGTGATTTCATGTCGATGAAATCGATAACGACCAGTCCACCCACATTGCGCAACCGCAATTGACGCGCCACTTCATCGGCCGCCTCAAGGTTCACTTCCAGAATAGCTTCTTCCTGTGTCTTCCCGCCTTTATGCCGACCGGTATTGACGTCAATCGCCACCAAGGCTTCCGTCTCATCGAAGATCAGGTAGCCGCCGGATTTCAGCCAGACCTTGCGCTGAAACGCGCTCTCCAGCTGCCGTTCGACGTCGAAATGTTCAAAGATCGGCACGTGTCCGTCGTACAGCTTGATGCGGTTTCGTCCGCGCCGCGAAATTTTGGACACGAGCTCCTTGATCCGGTTGAATTCCTCCTTGTCATCGATGACGATACGGTCAATATCCTCCGTCAACGAATCACGCACCACGCGCTCGACCAAGGCCGGTTCCTGATACAACCGGCACGGGGCGGGCATTTCCCGGATGCCGCGTTCGATTTCCTTCCAGGTCTCGACCAGCGCCCGTGTGTCTCTCGCAAAACTGATCTGGCGCGCGCCGGCACCGGCCGTACGCACGATCAAACCCAGTTCCGGCGGAGCGGGCAGTCGCGCGAGCACCTTCTTCAATCGTTCCCGTTCCTTCCCGTCATCAATTTTCTTGGAGACCCCTTTCAGGCGACTACCGGGCATCATGACCAGATAGCGTCCGGGGACACTGAGGTTGGCCGTGACCCTTGGCCCCTTGGTGCCGATTGCGCCTTTCGTGACTTGGACCACGATCTCGGAACCTACGGGAAATTTTTTCACCATTTCGCCCGGTGCATACTTCTTTTTCCGCGAACCACGCGCCCTGGACACGCCTTCCTCCGCTTCCAACCGGGCGGCGTCTTCCGGGATCATATCCCAATAGTGAATGAACGCATTCTTGCGCATCCCGATATCGACGAACGCCGCTTGCAGCGAATCCTCGATATTCTGAATCTTGCCCTTGAAGATGCTCCCGACGATGCGATCTTCGCTGGCCCGCTCGACATAAAACCCCTCCATCTTCCCTTCTTCGAGAACGGCCACACGGGTTTCAAGCCCCTCTTCGTTAATAATAATCTCTTTATTGTTCTTCTTCTTTGACTTCAACATGCGTAAATACTCCCACATAATTCCTCTCCTTACCGACGGTCTCGTCGTATGAATATGCTCTGCACGATGCCGAGTCCCAGCATCGTACTGATCATGAATGAACCTCCGTAACTCATTAAAGGCAGTGGCAAACCGGTAATCGGCATAAGCCCGATGGTCATCGCGATGTTCACGAAGACGTGAAAGAAAATCATACCTGTTATACTCACGGCAATGAGCCGTCCCAACTTATCACGGGCCGCAAGAGCCGCCCGGATGCCGGATATCAACACCAGCCCGAACAGCGCCAGTACCGTGGCGGCCCCGACAAATCCCTTCTCTTCGGCAATCACCGAATAGATAAAATCGGTCGGCGCCACGGTGCGCGGCAAATACCCCAATACATTCTGCGTCCCTTTCAAATACCCTTTCCCCGTCAGACCACCCGATCCAACGGCGATCTCCGACTGCATCTTATTCCACCCGGCGCCATAGGGGTCGCGGCCCGGGTCGACAAACACCAAAATTCGATCCCGCTGATAGTCGCCCAGCCCCAACCAAGCCACCGGAAGCGCCATCATGCCCAGCAAGGCCAGTATCGCGAGAATTTTAAGCCGCACGCCGCCGGCAAATAGAACCAGAACGGTGATGGGCACAAGCACGACCGCGGTACCCAGATCGGGTTGCCGGGCAATGAGCGCGAACGGCACGGCCGCAATCAGCAGCGCCAGCCATACACAACGGGGATGCCCTGTGTCGCGGCCCGGACGGGCGAGATAACGGGCCAGCACAAGCGCGACGGCGAGCTTGGCGAATTCGGACGGCTGAACCTGAACATCGAACAAGCTCAACCAACGGCTCGCCCCGTAAACCTCTTTACCCATCAACAACACGAGCACCAACAGGCACAGTGTGACGGCATAAATCCACCATGCCGCGTCAGCCACCCGACGATAATCCGTCATGGCCAGGAACACATACCCCGCCAGCCCCACGCACGCCCAAATGATTTGACGTTGATAGAATCCACTGACGGGGGCCTCCGCGCTCTGAAATCCCGCGCTGTAGATAAACAGGATCCCGATGACCATCAAGGCCAACAGGGACAGGTGCATCGACCAATCCGACCGGACAAGATGCCGTTTTATGTTCTCGAAATTCATTCCAGTCCCAGCAATTCCTGCAAGATTCGGCGCACCTTCGGCGCTGCGGTTTGTCCTCCGGATATACCCTCGTCCGTCATCAGGGCAATGGCGTATCGCGGCGTATCGTAAGGTGCAAAGGCAATCATCCAAGCGTGTTTACGCCCCTCCTCTTTCGGCCCGAACTCGGCCGTGCCGGTCTTCCCGGCGAAGGCCACGCCCGGGATGGCCGCATTCCGCGCTGTGCCGTGCGAGCCCATAATGACATCGCGCATACCGCCCCGGACGATTTCCAGGGTTTCCTCCGACCAGTTCATCGATTTGGGCGGTTCCCGGGGCGTCGGTTCAAAAGCTGTTGCGCCGAAATCGCGCGTGCCGCTGACGAGATGCGGCTGATACACATAGCCTCCATTGGCGAGGGCTGCGGCGTACACCGCCATTTGCAGCGGGGTCACGGAGATCGGGCCCTGGCCGATCGATAAATTGACGGTATCGCCATCGCGCCATGCGTCATTGTGCACGCGGCGCTTCCACGCGTCGTTCGGAAGCAAGCCGCTAACTTCATGGTCCAGCAGAATGCCGGTGCGCTGCCCCAGCCCCAAGGCGGAAGCCATATGAAAGACGGCATCGTAACCGATCTGCAATGCCAACCGGAAATAGTACACATTGCAGGACCGCTCCAGCGATTGGCGCATATTGATCGTTCCGTGTCCCTGTCGCGACCAGCAATGGAATCGGGCCCGGCCCAGCTCAAAATGGCCCGGACAATGATAGGTCTGTTGCGGTGTGGCCAGCCGATTTTCCAGTGCAGCGATCGCCACGATAGGCTTGAAGATACTGCCCGGCGCATAAGCTCCACCCGTGGCCCGATTGATCAAGGGCTTCTGCTCATCGGCCAGCAAGGCCGCCCAAAGCGGGCGGGAAATCGCAGGGATGAAGTCGTTGGGATTGTACGCCGGCACGCTGACCAACGCCAACACGTCGCCGGTGCGCGGATCCATCACCACGGCCGAGCCGGGCACATCGCCCAACGCCGCTTCCACGGCCGCTTGCACACGCATGTCGATGGTCAATTGGATATCCTTCCCCGTCGCCGCCTCGCGGACTCCGAGATCTTCATGGCGGTAGCCTACGGCGTCGACCCGTACGAGTCGTGCGCCGGCATCCGCGCGCATGATGGGATCGAATTGCCGTTCGAGACCGGAGCGGCCCTCCATTTCGGGCAGGTAATAATGGAACGGTTCGGCGGCATCCGGGATAGGATCAGCGCGCCCCACGTACCCCAGCAAATGGGCAGCGCGCTTCTCCTGCGGATAGACGCGTACGGCTTCCGTATGAATATCAATGCCGGGCAGGCCCGCCACCCGTTCCGCCCACCGCGCCAACGTCTCTTCATCGATGTCCCGCCAGGCAATCAACGGCATGGGCAATCGTCGCCGAATATGCGCCTGAATGTCATCGCGGCTCAATTCCCGTTCCACGCCGAGATCGAGCGCCAGCTGATCGAGCATGCCTTCGATATAATCGATGGTGCGGGTCCACGTCCCGGGTTGACGGACTTCCTCCAAATAGATGGCGAGGCTGTAACCGGGTCGGTTATCCGCCATCACCTGACCGGCGGCGTCAAAGATGCGTCCGCGCATGCCCGGAATCCGCACGCGCCGAACACTCTGCCGCAATTCGTCCCGTTCGTATTGATATCCGTGCGCGACCTGAATGCGCCACAGCATGAGGGCCAGGAATCCGAAGGCCGCGAGCATCGCGACCAACAACACGCGGATACGCATCATCTCGCTGTCTATGGAATTTCTTGCCATGAGGTATCCGATGTTTCCACCAACCCCATCAAGCGATCCATGCGCG
>SKXR01000042.1 GCA_007128275.1 Kiritimatiellia bacterium | reverse complement strand
CGACGCCGGGCGCATCGGGATCCACTGAACGCAGATAGCCGTCCGTGGCCACGGAGAAGCCCTGCCACCGGAACGACGCATCAATCGTACCCGTGATCCAGTCGGCGCGCCGGTTCTGTTCATCCTCATCCTCGATCAGCGATCGCCCGAGGTCCCATTCGCGCGCCTCGTTCTTGGTCGCCCCCTGCACGCCCGCGCCGAAGGCCAGGCCGGGCGCGGCAGAGTGCCGGTAATCCGTTTCCTCCCGGGGCAATTCGCCCAGCGCCGCCCACGACAATCGGGCGGACGCCATGTTGCCCTTGCTGTCACTGCCGGCTTTGTTGCGGCCCTCGCCATTGAAGACACCCATGCCATAACCCCACGTGCGCGTATCATTCACGCCATGCAACATCACGCCGATGTCACGTCCGGTGGCTGCGCCGAAGGCTTCCGAAGGCACGCCGCGTTCCGCAAAGTGCTGGCGGCGTGGTCCGATATAGCGATGCCATTGAAACGGCACGGTGAACTGGCCCATTCGGACCTGCATCAGTGGATCGCGCTGATAGTTGATCCACGCATCCCGCAAATTCGCGTCGCGCGCGAATTCCGACATGACGCGAAAGGTGAAATCCTCAAACACATGCCCGCGCACATCCACACGAGCACGGCGCATGAGAAAGCTACTGGTATCCTCGGCGCCCGACGCCGATTCGAACTCGTAGCGCGGCTGGATCCAGCCGCCAATATTCAACCGAAAATCGTTATCCGCCGACTTGAGATAGAAGCCCTTGTCCCAACCGGCTTGCAGCGGAACTTCTTCGTCGGCCGCGACCGCGATGTTCACCCCGATTGCACAGATACTGACGGCAAGTACCGTTTGGAGGTTGGATTGGATCATTTTATTCCCCTCTTCTTTTGCGCTCTGCCCGCTTTGCGAGCATGGTTGCGGTTGAATGCGATGATGTCGGCCAGGCTTAGGCGGTCCAGTTCAGACCGAATGGACTCACCGGTCTTCTTCCAGAAGGTGTAGGTGGGACAGGCGGTAAGGTCCTCGCAAAAGACTTTGCCCAACAGGCAATTCCCGACCAGCTCCTCACCTTCAATGGCTTCACCTATTGTGAGCAGTGAAATGGAAGCCGGTGGGCGCGCCATTTGCACGCCGCCCTTATGTCCGCGCTTCGCGCTAACAATGCCGGCCGCGCGCAACCGCCGCACAATTTTGGCCAGGTACGGCGCCGGCACACCGGCCGCGGAAGATATGTCACGAATGAGAAGCGGCTTGTCCTGGGTCGCAATACAGGCCAGGGCTTTAATCGCATAGCCGGTCGTCTGTGAAACCGAAAGCATGACAGGAACTCCTAATTGATTGGTCCCATGCTTGCCTTTATGGACCTGTATGTCCACATTTTTATGGATAAGGCTATCCACTATTTACGGATGGGGAGATCACGTACGCCTGTACGGACATCACTGCGGGCCACACTGTCGCCTCGATTTTCTGAACCCGACATTCCTGAATCGCACGGAATAGCGTGTGCAGCGTGAGCATGATCGGCCGAGTAGTGCCCGGTCACGGCGAGATAAAGACGTCCTTGTGCACAAATTTCAGATTGCCGTTGAGATCATCGTAATACGAAATCGCCGGACGCCCGTCCGGGCCGAAGGCCAGGGAGGTGTCGGACATTCCCGCCCCGCCGTTGGCCAAGCTTTCGCTCGTCCACACCGCGCCGTCGTAGCGCGTGAACTTCAGGATGCTCTCGCCCCCGGGCCCGGGGGGAAACACGGGTATGAATTCGAAATACGATATGGCGGGATGGCCGACCGGACTGAATGCCAGCGAGGTATAGAAACCCACATTCCCGACACTGTCCACGATCTCGTTGGTCCACACCGCGCCATCGTAGCGCACGAGCTTCAGATCCTGGTTGGTGCGATCGTAGTACGAGATGACCGGCTGCCCGTCGGGGCTGAACGCCAACGAGTTGTACTCACCCACCGTTCCGTCGCTATCCAAGGTCACATTGGTCCAGGTCATGCCATTGAAGCGCGAGAATTTGAGGTCGCCGAGCGTGCCGCCGGCGTGATGCGAGATGACGGGCTGACCGTCCGGACCAAACGCCAGCGAAGGGTGCCGGCCCACATCCCCGTCGTTGTCCACGGTCACGATGTCCCACACCGCGCCGTCATAGCGCGTATACTTCAGGTTGCCGCCCGTGGCGGCGCGGTACGCGATAGCGGGCTGGCCATCCGGAGCGAACACCAGCGACGGCTGCCGGCCCACATCCCCCACACTGTCCACGATCTCGATATCCCACGCCGCGCCGTCATAGCGCGCAAACTTCAGGTCCGAATTTGTAACGTCAAAGTACGCGATGGCGGGCTGACCGTCGGGACCGAACGCCAGCGAGCTGGATTCGCCCACGCTCCCGTCGCTGTCCACGGTTTCGGTATTCCACGCCGCGCCGTCGAAGCGCGCGAACTTCAAACTGAGACCTGTGACGGCGAAGTACGAGATGGCGGGCTGACCGTCCGGACCAAACGCCAACGACGAGTTACGCCCCACATTCCCCGCGCTATCCACGGTCTCGATGAGCCAGGGCACGTCGACGAGTTCAGCCATCAGGAGCAAAAGCAGGGCGTTGGCCTCCCGCGTGGCGGACAGGTCGTCCTGCAGATCGGCCGTGTCGCCCTGCAACTGGGTGACGGCATCCCAGAGTTCCTGCAACGATTTCATTGTCGGGCCCGGCGCACTCGGCGGAGTCACCGGCCCTTGAGCCCAGACCGGTCCCGCACAGAGCGCCATGACGGCTGCCCATTGGATCACACGCATAGCGCACCTCCTTGATTCCACGCCGTGCTGTTGCATTCCGACCTCCGTCGCTACGGTCGCAAAATTCGGCCATAGAAGGCAAGCAGAATGGGCCTGGCGCCATGCAAACGTTGAACATCGCACGTTGAACGTTCAACGTTGAATGTTGGACGTTTCCGACTTCTGTGCAGCGCAAAGGTCTCCACCAGCTTCTTAATCGTATCCGGCGCGGCCATCGTTTGTTTTTCCCGGTTTTCCAATCGTTGGAAGGCCAAGCAGCCCTGTTTTCCAATCATTGGAAATTCTTTCCGCGCGGACACGGGCGGGCGCCATCGCCCTCTTCCCAATCACCTTTCCCTCCGTGACCTCTGCGCCCTCTGTGGTGGAAACTCTTGGTTGCGGCGTTCGGCGCGGACAGGGAGTTGACCGCAAGAAGGCGCAAAAAGGCGCAAAGGGATTCCGGAATGTGCCGCCGACTCGGGTTAATAGCTTATAAGCTATCACCGTATGACGCTCTATGGCGTCCACTTAACAGGCGAGCTCTTCCTATTTCGTTTCGTTATCCTTTTCAATATCCCGGCGTCGCAGAGCTCCGCCCTCCAGGCGGTTAGAATCTCGAGCGACTCTGTCCCTGCCATCTGCTCCGCGCCTTTGCGGTCCTTCGCGCACTTTGCGTTAAAGGGGTCACGCCGGCGGGGTTGGCGGCGTCGATTATGGCGCTTGGCGCCCATAGGGCGTGCGCTCTTCGCGGGGGAGCTTGGCTTCTTCCGGCGGCAGCATGACCACTTTGCCATCGCGCCAGATCGCCAGTGGACGGCGGCGTTGACGATGTTCTTCAATGACCTTATCCACGGCATCGCGTAGCGAAGCAGTCGCAATTTCCGTCATTGATTCGGGCCTCTTCTTCATCGTTTCACCTATGAAGTAATGTATCATACAACGCCTCATTCACAGCAACCGTCGCACCGTCCTCGTCCTTGAAGATCAGCCGGGGCTCGTGGGATGAGTTATCAAAACAATATAGTGCGTCAACCAGCGGACGGTAGCCGATCAATCTGGCGGTCGGTGGTGGTGAGTTGGGTTTCGAGCTGTTTGAGGATGTTGGGGTTCTTCTCCGCCGCCTTCTTCTTGTTCAATTCCAACATGCGCTTGCGGCATCCGTCCTTAATCTTCTTTTCGCTCAATTTGCTCCGGGGCTTCCGGGCCGGCGGTATAGTTCGAACCACCTTGTTCACGAAGCACTGCAGCCTGACGGTCAGGCTGCAGTATGGCGTATTCCATGGACCGGGGATTATCGGTACGCCGGGAGGCGTTGAGTATCTCAACCCCTACAATATTCCCCTCCTTGTCGTAATCCAGAATCACGCCAGGCTTGCTTTCGTCACTTTCTTCAACCGGACCGCTTTGCAGCAGAATCCGCAGCACATCAACTTCCGGGTCATAGGTCACTTTCATGGCGCTCTCCAGTACTTCGAAATCTTACTCGTTCGGTACAGCGTAATAACAACGCCCGGCTCCGTTGCCGCATCAATAATCACCCGCAGAAGGAACACGATTCCACCCTCGAAATATACCCTCGATTGATAGCATTTCCTAAGCGAATGTTCATCCATAACCTGCTCCGGATTCCGCAGCACCTCGTCCGCCATGTCACGAGGGATACGGCGCCGCGCCATTTCCTCCAACGCATGCCGGGAATAGACAAATTTCATTACGCATCCCCCTCACCCCTCGGAGGAACCACGGATGCACACGGATAGACACGGATGCTTCAAAGCCATTCTTGATTCCGTGTTCATCCGTTTGCATCCGTGGTTCAACTCTTCCGCTCTCAAGCCGAACGCATCGTCGGGACGGGCCACTCCTTCACATCTTCCAACCGTTGGAAAAAATGTAGCGGGTTTTTCCAATCATTGGAAATTCTTTCCGCGGGGACACGGGTGGGCGCGTTTCAATCGTGTTGGCCGCAAGAAGTCGCAAAAAGGCGCAACGGGATTCCGGAATGTGCCGCCGACCCGGGATAATAGCTTATAAGCTATCACCGTATGACGCTCTATGGCGTCCACTTAACAGGCGAGCTCTTCCTATTTCG
>SKXR01000189.1 GCA_007128275.1 Kiritimatiellia bacterium | reverse complement strand
GCGCACTGGAATTGTTTGCGCAGTTCGCCTTCCAGACCATGGACTCCGACAACTTCGATGCCGCATGGTTTGTCGATACCCATGATGGCCTCATCGCGGTAGAGAATTCGCGGCGCGGCGACGACGCGCGGCGTCGCGCCGGGAAGGGGAAGCTGCACGGTGTCGCCCGCGTTCAGTTTGTGTCGCGCCATCCAGGTGCGATGACCGTTGACGAACACGTTCCGTTCGTCAAGCAACCGTTTCGCGTGTCGCCGGGATACGTTCAACCGTTGCGCCAGGAAATCCAGCAACGCAAAACCATCCCCGGGATAGAAGCTCAAGTAGTGGAGGGTCTCCCCAATTTCGCGAATACGACGCGCTAGAGTTTCCGGATACCATCGAGATCGAATGCCGCGATTATTCTCTCCTGACTTTACCAAGCCCGCCCCTGGAGCCATAATCCCACCGCGTTGGACTCGATTTCGCAGAATGGTCAGAAACGCTCGACGACGAAGTGGTATCGCTGTGCCGTCGGCTTCTTCAGATAACGCACGGCGTACATTCTCTTCCGTTAAATCGAACGCTAGAATCTCGCGCGCGAGCCATTCCCCTTGACCATTGAATATGGTCTTCCATACGGACGAGACCCCGTCATCTGTTTCGGCCATTACTACATGACCAGCCAGCTCCTCAAATGCGACAGTAAGACTCGCGATGCCGCCTCCGGCAAAAGGCTCAATGAACAATTCCGGGCGACGAGGCTGACTTCTTAACCATGCCCGCAAAGTGGGAATCAACCAGGTCTTTCCGCCTGGATACCGGAACGGACTACGTTGTGGAACACTTGCCACGTTAACCGGCTTATCCATCGATAGCATTTTATGCAGCGCTTCCGGCTCCAGGGTATATGCCGCCGGAGATTCACGCAATTGTTCCGCCTCACTCGAATCCAGTTCCCGTGCGAACGCCATCACCTTATCGGCAAGAACTTCAGGCACACGAAGAACGCGCGTGTGTCCACAGCGCCATTTGGGTGCATACGTTGTTGAGGATCTTCCCATATTTCGTAATCATACAGCCCTTGTTACAAGGGTTCAAGATAATTCTTCGTTCTGCTGTACTATTTCAATCCCAAACGGAAACTGCGATGTCGCAGTCCGCGGGAACCCAATTATATATATGGGTTTCCAATGATTGGATAAAACGGACATATCCTCTTCCAATGACTGGAAAATAGGCGCTGATTTCTTCCAACGATTGGAAAAGTGAGCCATTTTGCGTTCCAACGATTGGAAAGGTGGCAGCCCTCACGCCACGCACGCAGGGATCGGCGTCCAGTTTACGCTCAACCGCCCTGGCGGAAGACCATATATTTGGACTGCGGTGGCAGAGTCCTCTGGAGCGCAGCGGAAGAGGACGCCGACACCGCTTTGGCTAAAGGCCAACCCAACGGCACGGGCTAAGCCATAGCGGCGTCGTCGCTTCGCTCTGCCGCCGCAGTCCAAAACCCTCACGGGCTCGACCACCTTGAATGGGTCGGGGTCGGAGAGGAGTACGCCCCTCTCGTGGAGGGGATGCGCGTCGTTGGAACCTCGAGAATCAACTGGTGCCGGCGAGCTGGCCGAATCGGAGTTTATCACCGTCGACGGTGACTTCCACATTTTCACCGGGATGAATATTGCCCCGGAGGATTTCTTCGGCGAGGGGATCTTCCAGATAGCGCTCGATGGCCCGCCGCAAGGGGCGCGCGCCGAACGACGGATCGTATCCCTTGGTGATGAGGAATTCCTTCGCGGTATCGGCAATGTGCAGCGAAATGGCCTTGGCGGCCAACCGAGCAAGTACTTTCTCCATCTCCACGCTCAAGATATTGACCACATCTTCCTTGGTCAATTGGCGGAAGACGATGATGTCGTCAATGCGGTTGATGAGTTCCGGTTTGAACACCCGTTTGGCTTCCTCGAGCATGCGCGCTTTCAGTGTCTCGTAGTCCGCCGCTTCGGAGGCTTCCCCGAAGCCGAGTTTTCCACCGCGCCGGATAAAGTCCGCTCCAAGGTTGGAGGTCATGATGACGACCGTGTTCCGGAAATCGACACTGCGTCCGAGACTGTCCGTGAGCTTTCCTTCCTCGAGAATCTGTAGCAGAAGGTTCATCACGTCCGGATGCGCCTTTTCGACCTCGTCAAAGAGCACGACGGAATAAGGGCGACGCCGCACTTTTTCGGTGAGCTGTCCGCCTTCGTCGTGTCCGACATAGCCCGGGGGCGATCCGACCAGTCGAGAAGACGCGAATTTTTCCATATATTCCGTCATATCGATCTGTATCAGCGCGTCGGCGTCGTTGAACATGAACTTGGCGAGTTCCTTGGCCAACAGCGTCTTGCCGACGCCGGTCGGGCCGAGGAAAACGAAGGATCCGATGGGCCGTCGCGGATCCTTGAGATCGGCGCGTGAACGGCGCAACGCCTTGGAGATGGCGGCCACCGCTTCGTTCTGGCCTTTGACGGTCTGCTCGATCTCCTGCTCCATGTCGAGGAGGCGCGCCATTTCCTTGTCTTCCATGCGCGTCAGCGGCACCCCGGTCCATTTGGACACGATGTGCATGATGTCCTCGGCGGAGACGTCGACCTGCTTTTCGTCCCGCGCCTTGCGCCATTCTTCCATGATGGTTTCCATGTTCTCGCGGGCGACGCGTTCGTCGTCGCGAAAGGCGGCGGCTTCCTCGAATTTCTGGGATCGAATGGCCTCTTCCTTCTTGTTCTTAATGTCTTCGATTTTCCGTTCCTGCTCCTTGATGTCGGGCGGCCGGGTCATCGACGAGATACGCGCACGCGCCCCCGCTTCGTCCATGACGTCGATGGCCTTATCCGGCAGGAACCGATCGGTCAGATACCGATTGGACAACTCCACAGAGGCTTCGATGGCTTCATCCGAAAACTTGGCGTGATGATGTTCTTCATATTTGGGGCGCAGGCCTTTGAGGATCTCGACGGCTTCCGTCGCCGAGGGTTCCTTGACCATGACCGTCTGGAATCGGCGTTCCAACGCGCCGTCTTTCTCAATGAACTTGCGGTATTCGTTCAGGGTTGTGGCGCCGATGCACTGCAATTCGCCGCGCGACAGGGCGGGCTTGATGATGTTGGACGCGTCCATGGCGCCTTCCGCCGATCCGGCCCCGACGATGGTATGCAACTCGTCGATAAACAGAATGACGTTCTTGGACCGTTTGATTTCGTCCATAACGGCCTTGATGCGTTCCTCGAACTGACCGCGATACTTGGTGCCCGCCACCATGAGGGCGAGGTCCAGGGTGATCACGCGTTTGTTGCGCAACAGCTCGGGCACGTCCCCGATGACCGTTGATTGCGCGAGGCCTTCCACAATGGCGGTTTTGCCGACACCGGGTTCCCCGAGCAGCACGGGATTGTTCTTGGTCCGGCGGCAGAGAATCTGGATCACGCGTTCGACTTCGTTGTGGCGTCCGATCACGGGGTCGAGCTCGCCTTTGCGCGCCAATTCAGTCAGGTCCCGGCCAAACGCACTGAGGGCCGGCGTCTTGGCGTCGCGCGAGGCGGCTTGTCCGGCTTCCGTGCCGCCGGCGGCGGCCTGTTCGGCGTCGGGCTCAAAGTTGGGGTCGAGTTCCTTCATAATCTCGACGCGCGTTTTTTCGAGATCGACATTGAGGTTGCGCAAGACGCGCGAGGCCACCCCCTCGCCTTCGCGTAAGAGGCCGAGCAGAATGTGTTCGGTGCCGATATAGGAATGGTTGAGCGCCCGGGCTTCGCTGCCGGCAAGGGCCAGCACCTTCTTGACCCGGGGCGTGAACGGCAGGTTACCCGCCGTCTTGGTTTCCGGACCAACGCCCACGGCCTTTTCCACTTCGAGGCGGACCATTTCCAGGTTAATGCCCATCTTGTTGAGCACATTCACGGCCACCCCCTGTCCCAGGGCGATCAAACCGAGCAGCAGATGCTCGGTACCCACATAGCCCCGGTTAAAGCGGTCGGCTTCTTTCTTGGCCAACTGCAACACTTGCTGTGCTCTCGGCGTAAAATTATTCATGATTCTTCTTGTCCGACTTTTTCAATGCTCTGTTCAATCTGGACCGCACCAGCAAAGCCCTCGCAACATCCCGTTCTTCGGCTTTCAATCTGCGCCCCTCCAGTTTCTGCAAGTGACCCGGCTGGGTCAAGATCAACAAGTCATTGACGACTTCCGGTCCCTGCAGTTGCACTATACCCATGTCGACGCCCAAACGCAAATCTGACAACAAATCGAGGCATTCTTTGGAGGTCAGCACGTGGGCATGCGACAATATCCCCATCGCACGACCCGCATGATCACGGATCACATTTTCCCGCTGTTCAAAAAGCCGCAATCGCGCGTTCTTCTCGTGTTCGACAATTTCGAGGACAATTTGCTCAAGGTTGGCGACGATATCTTCTTCCCGTTCGCCCAACGTCATTTGATTGGACACTTGAAACATATTGCCGGTAGCCTCGCTGCCTTCGCCCCAGAGACCCCGCACGGCGAGGCCGATTTTGGCCATGCCCTTGACCACGGCGCTGATTTCGTTCATCAAGACGAGGCCGGGCACATGCAACATCACACTGGCCCTCATGCCGGTACCGACATTGGAGGGACACGCCGTCAGATACCCGATTTGGGTGGAGAAGGCGTAATCCACCTTCTTCTCGATTTCGCTGTCCAGTTCGTTCGCAACGTCCCACGCCTTGACTATATCGAGACCGCGTCGCATGGATTGCAGTCGCAAATGGTCTTCTTCATTGACCATGACGGCGACTGCTTCATCTTCGCGCAGCACCACGCCGCTCCCTTTCTTGCGGTCGGCCTGTTCGCGACTGATCAGATGCCGTTCAAAAAGCAGTTGTTTGTCGAGCGGACTCAACTCCGCCATACCCACCGCCATGGGTCCCTTTAGGGTTGCACAGTGCATGAGGACTTCGCGCAGTTCTTCCCATATCCGTTCGCACTCGTCCTCCCCCGCCCAGCCGGGGAAGGCGGCGTCTTTCCGGTTGCGCGCAAGTCGCACGCGACTGCTGATCGTGACGTTGTCATCGGGATCGACCGGCAGCCAGGCGCTGGGTTGGTTGAGAAATCGTTCCGTGTTCATGCGTCCGACTTCTTGGGTTTCCGCGGCTTCTTTTTCTTGGCACTGCGAATGGCCTGCATCATGTCGCGGAGGCGCGCCGCCTCTTCATAATTTTCCTCGGCAATGGCTTTTTCCAGTTCTTCCTGCAAGGCGCCCAGTTTGTGCGTGCTTTGCACGCGCTCCTTTTCCCGTTCAGGGATCTTGCCTTTGTGTTGATCCTGCCGGTGCATCACCCGCAGCAACGGGACCAGCTGATCCTCAAACGCCTCGTAACAGGCGGGACACCCGAGTCTCCCCGTCTTCTTGAAATCCACACGGCGCAAATGGCATCGGGGACACGACCGTTCCGTCGCCTTCAAGGTGGGCAACGGTTCGGGCATCGCGTCGCCCATGCCGAGTAGTACATCCGTAATCGACATGGGCCCATGCACATCAAATCCGCTCTGCGCCGCGCAGCCCTCGCACAGATGGACCTTCTTCACGGCCCCATCGACCACCTGGGTCAAATGGATGGTCGCTTCCTGCTCTTTACAAATTTCGCATTTCATCACAATGAATGGTCCCGTCTAACAGGGCGTCAAAAGCGGTCCTTGGTCATGCCCGACTACTTAATGGGCGTGCCTGTCACTTTCGTGTACTCCTTGAACCGGTCGGCCAGTTGAGAAGTCACCGGCCCGGGTTTGCCTTTCCCGATGGGGCGCTTGTCGATGACGCCCACCCCGATGATCTCGGCGGCGGTTCCCGTAAGAAATACCTCGTCGGCCGTATACAAGTCGTATCGGGTCAGGACATCTTCCTTTACACGATACCCCAATTCCGGGGCCATTTCCATGACCACTTCCCGGGTGATGCCTTCGAGCGCGCCGCACCAGACCGGCGGCGTCACAAGCAGATCGCCGCGGACCACGAAAATGTTGTCGCCGGACGCTTCGGCGACATACCCTTGCGGATTCAGCATGACGCATTCCATCACACCCGCGTTCAGGGCTTCGATTTTGGCGAGCACGTTGTTCAGGTAATTCAGGCTCTTGATTCGCGGGTTGATCGCTTCCGGATGATTACGCATGGTTCCCACCGTCACGATGGAGAGCCCTTTCTTGTAGAGCTCCACCGGATATAGTTGAATGCCCGCGGCAATGATGATCACCTGCGGTTCCTTGCACAGATACGGGTTCAGCCCCAGCGTCCCGACGCCGCGCGTAACGACCAGCCGGACATACCCGTTTTCGACCTTGTTGGCTTTGCAGGTGCGGACCACCGCCTTCGCGATATCCTCCTTCGACATCGGGATCTCGAGCGCGATCGCGCGGGCGGAACGAAAGAGCCGGTCGACGTGCCGATCCAGCGTAAAGACCTTGTTATGATAGACGCGAATGCCTTCAAACACCCCGTCTCCGTACAACAGCCCGTGATCGAACACCGAAATCTTGGCGTTCTTTTCGTCGAGCAACTTACCGTTTATGTAGATTTTCATGGTTAATGACTCCTGGAACTAAAATGTTCCGAGACTCTACTGGACGCATCCGCAATTGTAAATCGTCTTGGAATGCGGCCTTCCGGCGGTGACCATGGAGCATGAGGCTTCCCGCAGCGGAAAACCGGAGGAGCGCCTCGTCGCGAGCCGGGCTTGAACATGGACTGACATCCGGATGGCACAGGCGTCTCGCCTGTGATTTCTTGCTTCTGAGGGGGGGCGGAAGCCCAAGACACAGGCAAGATGCCTGTGTCACCCTTTTGAACGCGCCCCTATTCCTCGACCCGTCCGTCTTTCATGTGGACCGTACGATCGCAACGAGCGGCGACGGCCTCGTTGTGGGTGACCAGGAGCAGGGTGTGACCGCGTTCCTTGGTGAGGGCGAAGAGTTGCCCGAGGACCAGGTCGCCCGTGGCGGAGTCCAGGTTGCCGGTGGGCTCGTCGGCGAGTACGATTTCCGGGTCGTTCATCAGGGCGCGCGCGAGGGCGACGCGCTGCTGTTCCCCGCCCGACAACTCCATCGGGCGATGGGCGGCGCGATCCTGCAGCCCTACTTGTTTCAGCAGATCGAGGGCCTTTGCGCGGTAACTCCGGGAATGACTGACCCAGTTCAAACGGCGCATGACAGGCAACAACACGTTCTCGACAATATCGAGTTCCGGCAGCAAGTGATACGACTGAAAGACAAATCCCAAGGACTGCGCCCGGTACTCCGTGCGCCGCGCGGCGGAGAGGCGAAAGATATCGCGACCTTTGTGCAAGACGGTGCCTTTCGTCGGGCGGTCCAAGGCCCCCATGATATGCAACAGCGTGCTTTTCCCCGCGCCGCTGGCGCCCATGATCGAGACCGCTTCCCCTTCATGAACGGCCAGGTCGATACCGCGCAGGACAGTCACCTTATTCCGTAACAACGCGAAATGGCGATGGACATCGCGCGCCTCCAATACGGGTTCCCGTGATGTATGGATTCCGTTACTCATTGCGCAAGGCCCTCGCCGGATCCAGTGACGCCGCGCGGTACGCCGGGACAATGCCCGCCAACGTGCAGATGACCATCACCGACACGGCAATCAACACGATATCGAACAGCGACGTGCTCGCCGGGATTTCGCTCAGGTGATACAATTCTTTGGGAAAGAGCTCCCAACCGAACCGGTCCGACAACCACAGCATCAGGTCGTTCCGGTAGTTGAGAATCAGCAGGCCCATCCCAATGCCGCATGCCGTGCCGAGCACGCCCTCGATCCAACCCTGCCAGAAGAAAACGCGCATGATACTGCCGGACGAAAAACCGAGGGCCTTCAACAGCCCGATCTCGCGGGTCTTCTGCACCGTCAACGTGATCAACGTATTCGTAATGCCGAACGCCGCCACGATCGTGATGAAGATCAGCAGAAAGAACATCATGTTCTTCTCCACGCGGAGCGCCGCGAACAGTTGCCGGTTCAACTCCATCCACGTACGAACGTCATAGTCCGGGCCCAACTCGAGCTTTAGGCGGTCGGCGACCAGATGGGCGCGGTACGGATCATGAGTCATGATCTGGACGCCGTGCACGCCCTCCTCCATCCCGTACAATTCGCGGCCCATGCCGAGCGAGGTGAGCGTGTACCCCATGTCGAAATCCCACATGCCGAGCTCGTAAATGCCCGTCACCGTCAATTCTTCGGGCAACCGGATTTCGTCGGGCGAAATGAAACTCTGCGGGGAATAGACCAGGATGCGGTCGCCGACCCGCACCCCCATCTGCGCGGCCAGGTCGCGGCCGATGATCAATTCCTCGTATTCGATCTCGAACGCCCCCTCCACCATAAACTCCGGCACCCGGCTCACGCGCATTTCGTAGTCGGGATCGATGCCCCGCAAGAGCGGCGTGAAGATCTTGTCGCGATGCTGCAGGAAGACCAACCCCTCCACATACGGCGCCGCGCCCTGCACGCCTTCGACGGATTCGATGCGTTCAATGAATTCGGCCGGCGCGTCCAAGGGCCCGTATCCCGTCAAGGTGATGTGCGCGTTGAAACTCAGAATCTTGTCGCGCCACATGTGGTCGAATCCGCTCATGACCGAGAGCACGATAATCAGCACCGCCACGCCCAGCATCACGCCCAATACGGAAATGACGGTAATGACCGAAACAAACGTGCGTTTCGGCTTCAGGTATTTCAGGGCCAGAAATAGGGAGAATGGAAGGTTCATTTTTGCTTGAGTTGCGGAAAGAGGATGACGTCCCGGATCGCTTCAACACCCGACAGGATCATGATCAACCGGTCAATCCCGATGCCCATGCCGCCCGCGGGCGGCATCCCGTGTTCGAGCGCCAGGAGGAAATCTTCGTCCACTTTCGACGGGTCGCCGTCCGCCTGCTGTTCGAAGCGGCGTCGTTGTTCCAAAGGATCATTGAGTTCTTCATAGCCGGGCGCGATTTCTCGACCGCCGATAATCAATTCAAACACGTCCACAGATTCCGGATCATCCGTGCAGGTCTTCGCCAACGGCACCAGCTCTACGGGCAGCCGAGTCACAAACGTCGGGTGCTGCAAGGTCTTCTCAATAAGTTTCTCAAACACTTCCTGCGTCACCTCAATTTCGTTCCAGTCCGGCGCGATGGACAGCCCCAGCGATTCGGCTTTCGCGCGTTTCCCGTCGAGGTCCAGCTCAAACCAATCGGCGCCCGCCCGTTCGCGGACCAAATCCCGGTAAGGTACTTCCCGCCAAGGGGCCGTCAAATCGATGGTCTGCTCCCCTTCCCCGAAGACCAGCGATCCATAGACGGTGTTCGCCACATGCGTGATCAGGTCCGTCACCAAGGTCATCATGGTGCGCACATTGCCATACGCCTCGTAGATTTCGAGCATGGTGAACTCGGGATTATGAAAGCGGCTCAACCCTTCGTTGCGGAAATTGCGGTTCAACTCGAACACGCGATCGTACCCGCCGACCAACAAGCGTTTCAAAAATAGTTCCGGCGCGATGCGCAGATACACATCGGCGTTCAAGGCTTCGTAATGGGTCTTGAACGGTTTGGCCGCCGCGCCGCCCGGCATGGATTGCATCATCGGCGTTTCCACTTCGAGATAAGCGCGGTCAAACAAGAAATCGCGAATGGCTTTCACGGCCAACGACCGATTCCGAAATACCGCGCACACGTCGGCGTTGGAAAGGAGGTCCAGATAGCGCTGGCGATAACGGATTTCGACATCCTGTAAACCATGCCATTTGGCGGGCAACGGCAGAAGCGCTTTTGACAACAGCTCCCAGCGCGCCACTTTCAGGGACGGTTCCCCCATCTTGGTGACGAACAACTCACCTTCCATCCCCACATGATCGCCGAGATCGATCAATTTAAACGCCTTGAACGCGTCATCGCCGATGACGTCCTTGCGCACGTACACCTGAAAACGGCCCGTCGCATCTTGAATGTGGGCGAAAATGCTCTTGCCCATTTCGCGCAGGGCCACGACGCGTCCCGCCATGCGCGCGGACCGCCCCTCTTCGAACGCCGCACGGACAGCGCCCACCGTGCCCGTCCGTTCGTAGGCCCCGCCAAAGGCGGTATACCCAAGCGTTTCCAGCGCTTTCATGTTCGCGATGCGCTGTTCCCTGAACTCGTTTTCGTGGATTGATTCCTGCATGATAGACTCCGTAAAATAGGGGGTCAGCATAGAGACCCCTCCCCGCATACGCAAGAGCAGACTCGCTCTTTGATGCGGCTCGGCGGGAGCCTCGCCCTCCAAGCGCAGGATGACCGCACAAGCTGGAGGGCGACGCTCTGCGGAGCCGGAAGATGGAGCAAGGCCGCGGGACCGTGCGCGGCTCGGCAGGAGCCTCGCCCTCCAAGCGCAGGATAACCGCACAAGCTGGAGGGCGACGCTCTGCGGAGCCGGAAGATAAGGCAAGGCCGCTGGTCCGTGCGCGGCTCGGCAGGAGCCTCGCCCTCCAAGCCAGATAAAGCAACGCTTCTGACCCCGGATCCGGCTCGGCGGAAGCCTCGCCCTCCAGGCGCAGAGTAAGCGCGCGAGCTGCGGAAGACAGGCGCGACACCTCGAACGGGGATTTAGGGCTCTTGTAACGCGCCCCTCCAAGTGCGCTGGTTTTTGCGAAACCCGTTCGTTAATGCGAAATCACGCAGGGGAACTTATTGATTTTGGCGGCGCGCTATTTGCTTTACTTTCCGGGCGCGCGTACTAAAACGTAGGGGCAATTCAGCCGGAGTGGCGGAATGGCAGACGCACCAGACTCAAAATCTGGCGAGGGCAACCTCGTGTGGGTTCGACTCCCACCTCCGGCACCATAACAAGGGTACGGTATCGACCGAAACCCATGTCCCGAAAACAGGGTCAGTATCCACCATGTCTTTTCCAGTCGTGGATAGTACGGCGGGGACGCTGGCCCCACGATCGCCATTTCTTCAGAACGACCTTGACGGTTATGCTTGCGACACAATGCTCTTTGCGAGACCGTTTTGAGGCATAGGGCAACATGAATGAAAGGATATGCCGATGAAGATATACAACCCGCGGACTGTTTTGGCCATGCTCTGCTGCGCGTTTCTCGGTGCGGGGTGCGAGAGACCCGTATCGTTCATGAATGTGGAACAGTACCGCCACGAAGATGGAACCTATCGGGGATCGTTCATTGATCAAGGACGGATTCAAGTCAACGTGCAGTTCACGCTCGAAAACGGCATCGTAACTCAAGCGGAGTTCCGTCATTTGGTGGGAATCGTACCCGCCTACGATTGGACCACGGACGTAGAACCGTATCGGTCCGTGATCCGTCAGTACGACGAAGCCTTGCAGTATCTGGTCGGCAAACGTCTGGCGGATCATTTGGCGGACTTGTACACCCCCGGCCCGATCGTGCAAACGGAAGTGGACGGCTACAGCGGAGCCACCATCCGCTCAGGCAAAATCATCGCGGCGTTCCGCGATGCGCTGCAAAAAGGGGTGTATCGGTATTGACCGCGCGCGCCTGCTGCGCATCAGCGTATGGGGACCGACACCATGGTGCACAACGATGGGACAAATCAGGTTATTCCTTCGGCGTGATCAGACTTGAGCGCGGTTTGAACATGAGCTGATAGAACATTTCCAGGTAGCGCCGCGTGGCTTCGCGTTTGATGCCCGAGATATGTTTCCAGAACCCGTATATCCGCGACAAGGAAAGCAGGCGCTGGGCGTACAGGGTCCAGGTATATCGACTTTCCACCCGGTCGATACCGCCCTGTGAAATGGCCTTCCAATGATCCGGATCCGATTCGCAACGCGCGAAAAAGCCGCTCAGGATTTTCGCCGCCTCTTCCGGATTGTTGGGGTTGATGTGGAACCCCGATTGGTTGTCCTCAATGATCTCGAGCGGTCCGCCGTAACAAGTGGCAATGGTCGGCAACCCGCTGGCCATGGCTTCGAGCACGGTCAATCCGAAGGCCTCGAATAGCGCCGGTTGAATGAAGGCGCCTTGGGTGTCCGCCACGCAACGGTACAATTCGCCCACCTTGTTCTTATCCGTCTGCATGTCCACCCACCGCACATGCGCATCCAGTTCGTATTCGTCGAACAACGCGTGCATGCGCTCGATCTGACTTCGTTCGGAATCGTCCTGCGAGCGGTCCGGCTGCACATAGCCGCCCGCAATCAGGACATTCACCCGTTCGCGCAAGTCATCGCTGCGCGCGTACATCTCGAGGAAACCCAGCACGTTCTTCACCGGATCAAGCCGGGCCATGGTGAATAGCAACGGCTTGTCTTTATCCTTCAACTCTCCGCGCGCCTGCTCGTCGGGCGCCCCGTAGATCAGCGCATCGACCGCTTTTTTGAGCGTGGGGATGCGACGGTCCGACGCGCTATACGGAAAGAAGACTTCCTCGTTTACGCCGGGCGAAACGATGTTGAATTTCGGGTCAAAAACGTCGATGCCTTTCAAGACCCGATAGAGACCGGGCATGGTGAAACTGCCGTAGCTTTCATATTGTCCGACGATCTCCGGGGTGCCCGCCACTTCCTGATACGTGCTGGTGATGATGAAATCGGCGGTGTTCATGGCGATGAGGTCCGCTGTGAATTGGCACGAAAAGTAATGTTCCTTTTCGTGTTCGTGCCAGTAGAGCGCCGACTGCAGGTACTTGGTCTTCTCCAGCGCGTGCGCGATGTTGCACTGGGTGACCCCGAGCCGTTCGCTCAGCAGCGTAGCGACCAGGTTGCCGTCGGAATAGTTCCCAATGACAAAATCAACGCGCCCGCCCATTTCAGCGCGAATCTCGCGTTCGGCTTCCAACGCGAATCGTTCCAGATAGGGCCAAATCCGGAACCGCGAGATCCAGTGCGGTACGATCTCTCCGGATTCGTCACGGAAGGGCACGCGCAGGATGCGGGCATGTTCCGTGCCCATGACCTGCTCAAGGGGTTGATCGCAGGTCGTTTCGCCCGCTTCGGGGATCAAGCGCGTCACCACCAGAATACCCGGCTCGATATCCAAGCCCTGCTCGTAGATGTTGCGTTTCATTTCCCGTTCCAAGGCCTTGACCTGATCGAGAATATAGACCACCTGCCCGCCGGTATCGGGCTTGCCCAACACCCCGAATTGGCCGAAGTATCCGTGGGGCGACAGGATCACGATATTGAAAATCATGGGAAGTCGAGCCAGGAATTCGGCCAGGGCCTTCGGTTCGGGCGCCTCCAGCACGTCGGCCAACAGGCCCATCGTTTCACGCATCACGTTGACCGTGCGCCCCCAACCGCGTTCGAACCCGAGCTGTTCCAGCCGGTCGCCTACCTGCTCCCATTCGGCGTCTTCGGGTTCCGAGGAAAGGAAATCCTCCGCTTTCGCCAGCGCTTGATGCAACGCCTGCGCATTTTCCAGCCGATGATTGATCATCAACTGACGGCTTTCCACATGGTGCATCCGTAAATAGCTGAACAACCGTTCATCCCCTTTGCCGGCGTCCTCGAAGATGTTGTTGGACAGATGCCGATTAAGAAATTCGACGCCTCGACCGATGGAGCGAGGATCTCTCAGACGCGGTAAACCGCGGTCAAACGGAGACAGATCGATCTCCAATACACGCGCATCCCATTCCTGCGCCTGATTCACCCGCCGTTCCGTCGCCTGCAGAAAATCCCGCAGGCTGATCATTTGGCATTGCACGTCCGGGACTTCGAACAGGATATACGTCCACGATCCCACCGCGGTCCGGACCGACATATAGATGGCGTCCGGCAACACCGTCGCCTCCTGGGCGGCGTACATCAGATCGCGCATGGGCGTGTCCTTAAGCGGCGCCCCCTCATCGGTGGCGCAAAAGGCCTCAAACTCTTCAATCAAATCCGTGTGCAAAAGGAACTCGGCCCCTTTCTCCACGAGGCGGGTCAGCAGCATGAAACACGCGCTACGTTCTTTTTTCAGCAGGTCCTGGATGTCATTCACCGATGGGTCTCCTCTTCGAAGTGCGCTGCATTCTTATATGCTTATGCGCATCAATCAAGTAATTCCTCTTGCAAGAACGGGGTCAACACGTATCTTCAATCCCGACAGTCCGGCGCGTGACAAAGCGAGGAGACCCCCGGTGACCACCCAAACGATATACGAACATCTGAAGAACAAACTGAGCCAAGTCGTTCCCGATTTTGAACTGCGCTACAAAGCGGAGATTGCGGAAGAGATCCTGCGACTGAAGAAGGAGAAGAATGCCGTCATCCTGGCGCACAACTATATGGAGCCGGCCCTCTTCTATTCCGTACCCGACTTTGTGGGGGACTCCCTCGAGCTGAGCCGCAAGGCGGCCGCCTGTGAGCAGGATGTGATCGTGTTCTGCGGGGTCCGCTTCATGGCGGAGACGGCGAAGATTCTGAGCCCCGACAAGACCGTGTTGTTACCCGCCAAGAAAGCGGGTTGTTCCCTGGCCGCCAGCATCACCGCGGAAGATGTGCGCAATCTAAAAAAACAGTTTCCCGGCGTGCCGGTGGTGACGTATGTCAACACCTACGCCGACGTGAAAGCGGAATGCGACATCTGCTGCACATCCAGCAATGCCGCCGCCGTGGTGGAATCGCTCGGGACGGACACGGTCATCTTTTTACCGGACGAGTATCTGGCGAAAAACACGGCCAAAGAAACCGGAAAACACATTATCTTTCCGACACGCATGCCGCCCAACCAGTTTGATTCCTCGTTGGACTATCAAATGATCGGGTGGCACGGCCGTTGTGAGGTGCATGAGCAGTTCACCGTGGAAGACATCGACAACGCGCGCCGCCAATTTCCCGACGTCCTCGTATTGGCCCATCCGGAATGCAGTCCCGAGGTGGTGGAGGCATCCGACTATTCCGGTAGTACCACGGCCATGGTGCACTATGTGAAGAACCACAAGGCCGACAAATACTTGATTCTTACCGAATGCGCGATGGGCGACAACATTGCCGCCGAGAATCCGGACAAGGAAATGCTGCGCATGTGCAGTATTCGGTGCCCGCACATGAATGAGATCACGCTGGAAGACACGCGCGACGCGTTAATCCATAACCGCTACGTCATCGACGTGCCGGAGGATATCCGGAAACGCGCTTACCGGTCCGTGAAACGCATGATCGAAATCAGCGCCAAAGACTAGCCGTCCGTTCACTTTGAATAGACAGTATGCTCCGAACGTCTTATGCTACAGATGTAGGAGTTGCCATGAACCATATCATTTCGTTTGTCAGGATCGCCGCACGCGGAACGCCCCTCGGACTGCTGGCCGCCGTCTTCCTCGCCACCGGTTGTGCCACCACGCAATACGACCCGGTAACGGGCCGCGAAGTAAGAAACCTCTACACGCTGGACGAAGATATCAAGCTCGGCCGCACCGTGGTGGCGGACGTGATTACGGAAATGAAGGACCAAGGCGTTCCCATCAACCGGGATCTCGCCAAGCTCGCAACCCTGTCCAACATGATGCACCGGATCGCCGCCGTGTCGCACTATCCCGATCTCCCCTACACCGTCACACTCTTTCACACCAATATTGTTAACGCGGCCTGCGCGCCCGGCGGCCAATTGTTGTTCTGGGAAGGGTTGTACGATCCCGAGATCGGCCTGGTAAAGGACGATACGGAATTGGCGGCCGTGATGGCGCATGAAATTGCCCATGCCACCGCGCGGCACACAACCAAAACGCTTACGCGGACCATGCCGGTCAGCATGTTATTCCTGATAGGCGCCATTGCCGCCGAATTAACCGACCAGTCCGATGTGGCTTTGGCACTCGGCGCGTCGTTTCTGATTTATGAGGGACTGGTTCTGCCACGCTATTCCCGCCAGGACGAACATGAAGCGGATCGGATCGGTCTCTTCTACATGGCCGAGGCGGGTTACGACCCGCGCGCGGCCGCGCGGGTCTGGCGCCGGGTGCATGAACAGCAAGGCGATCCCGGTCTCTTCAAATACCTTTCTTCGCATCCCACGCACCGGGACCGATACCGCGCGTTGGAACGCGCGATGCCTGAAGCCATGGCGCTCTACGCCGAAACTACGGGAGGTTACCCGCCGGATTATTCTCCCTGAACAGCGCGGTGTCCCTGCCTGCGGTTCATAAATCGGCTTGCCTGTCTTTGAGGCAATGCGCAAGGTATCGCTCATGAGTGAATCGACGATTAGTTGGCCTCCCCCTACCGGCTGGAGAAAAGGGCGCTTACTGCGGCCCGCTGCCGGGCGCGTCAGTGTCCCGCACGCCGGCTTGGTCTTGCGCGCACAATCCGCTCCCGGCGATTATGCGCTCGCCATGAATGCGCCGGGGTGGAGTCTGCATGGAGGACTCGATCCACAGGATGATTCGTATCGCTGCTGGATGTGCAGCAACGGGTTGGTGGTGAAGGCCCCTCACTCGGACGACCTGCTCCTCACCCTTTTCTTCACGACGCCCAATGTGCTGCAGGGATTTGTTCATTCCGGCGCCCGGCCCAACCTCTTTTCCGCCGATGAACCGGTACACGCGCAAGATCATGAACAAAGGCTGGAT
>SKXR01000081.1 GCA_007128275.1 Kiritimatiellia bacterium | reverse complement strand
TGAAGGACGAAGTTCTTTTCAATCTCTACACACGCTCAGCGGCTCGGCCAGAGGCCTCGCCCTACCTGCCCTTGAAGATCGCGGCTCGATTGGTAGGGCGAACCGTCACGGTGAGCCGAGAGCGTAGACGGCGATTGTGAAGGACGAAGTTCTTTTCAATCTCTACACACGCTCAGCGGCTCGGCCAGAGGCCTCGCCCTACCTGCCCGTGAAGATCGTGGATCGAGTGGTAGGGCGAACCGTCTCGGTGAGCCGAGAGCGTAGACGGTGATTGTGCAGGACAACGGTCTCTTCAATCTCTACACACGCGCAGCGGCTCGGCCAGAGGCCTCGCCCTACCTGCCCTTCCCCCGCACTTGGACGTTCACAAACATCAAACATCGAAAATCGAACATCGAACATCGAAAATCCCACATCCCCCCTCCCTAACCCTCTCCGAATCATCCAAATACGAAAGTTTCAAAAAAGCCTTGCCCTACTATATGTAGTTGTATATTTTCGTAATTGGGCCTGTTAACAACTATATATAGTGGTTGTTGATAACTCGGCAACCCGCTTGGCTGCACGTTAATTACTAAAGGAGAGGGTCTTATGCTGGAGACACGAGCAACGGTTGAATTGAAGGAAGAGAAGCAAAACCCACCCCGCGCGGATCGCAAGACTTCGACCGGCAAGACTCGTAAATCCACGCGAAAAGGGATCACGGTACCGCGCCTATTCAGCCGAGCGGGCGTCAATCCGTTTGACACGGTGGAATGGGAACGGCGCACGGCGGGGATCAGCGACGACAAGGGACAGATCATCTTCGAGCAGAAGGACGTCGAGGTGCCCAAGACCTGGTCGATGCTTGCGACGAACGTGGTGGCCTCGAAGTATTTTTACGGCGAGATCGGCACGGATGAGCGCGAGTATTCCGTCCGCCAACTGATCCATCGCGTGGCACGGACCATGGCGGATTGGGGCATCCGCGACGGGTATTTTTCCACCCAGGAAGACGGCGAAATCTTTTATGACGAATTGGCCACGCTTTGCCTTCACCAGTACGGGGCGTTCAATTCGCCGGTATGGTTCAATTGCGGACTGCATCACCTCTACGGCATCGGCAAGAACAGCGGCGCGGGCAACTACTTCTACAACCCCAAGACCAAATCCGTGGAACGCGCAGCCACCCAATACGAGTACCCGCAATGCGCGGCCTGTTTCATCCAATCCGTGGAAGACACGATGGAAGGGATCATGGAGCTGGCGCACAGCGAAGCGATGCTGTTCAAGTACGGCAGCGGAACGGGAACGGACCTGTCCACCATTCGCAGTTCGCGCGAGAAATTGAGCGGCGGCGGACGCCCAAGCGGTCCCCTCTCCTTCTTGAAGGTGTACGACGCGATTGCGAGCGTTGTGAAGTCCGGAGGGAAAACCCGGCGCGCGGCCAAAATGAACACGCTGAAGGACTGGCATCCGGACATCAAGGAGTTTGTCCAAGCCAAGTCCAATGAAGAGAAGAAGGCTTGGGCCTTGATCGAGGCCGGCTACGCGGGTGATTTCAATGGAGAGGCGTACGCATCCATCTGTTTCCAGAACGAGAACCTGAGTGTACGGATTACCGACGCGTTCATGCAAGCGGCGCGCGACGACCAGGAATGGCAGACGCATTACGTGACGGATCCCGGCAAACCGGGGCCGAAATACAAGGCGCGCGACCTGATGAAGTGGATGGCGGAAGGCACATGGATCTGCGGCGATCCGGGCGTGCAATACGAAGACACGATTCAGCGCTGGCACACCTGCAAGAATTCAGCGCCGATCCATTCGTCGAATCCGTGCAGTGAATACATGTTCCTCGACAATACCGCGTGCAACCTGGCCTCGTTGAACCTGATGAAGTTCGTGGACGAGGAGGGGCGTTTCGAGGTCGATCGTTTCAAGGCCGCCGTCGACATCTACATCACGGCCCAGGAAATCGTCGTGGATAACGCCAGTTATCCCACGGCGCCGATCGCCGAGCGCAGTCACACCTACCGCACGCTCGGACTCGGCTACGCGAATCTGGGATCGTTGTTGATGTCGTTCGGCCTGCCCTACGACAGCGACGAGGGCCGGGGCATTGCCGGCGCGATCACGGCGATCATGCATTTGGAAGCCTACAGCCAGTCCGCGCGGCTGGCCGGCCAGCACGGTCCGTTTGACGGCTACGCCGAAAATCGCGAGCCGATGCTGGAGGTCATAGCGATGCATCGCGATGCCATCAAAGACATCGAGGCGCTCTGCCCGGACTACCTGTCGGCCGCCGCCAAGGCGTGCGGGAATGAGGCGCTCGAATTGGGCCGGCGATTCGGGTACCGCAACGCCCAGGTCACGGTGCTGGCCCCGACGGGGACCATCGGGTTCATGATGGACTGCGATACGACCGGCGTGGAACCGGACATTGCCCTGGTGAAATACAAATTACTGGCGGGCGGCGGCATGTTGAAGATTGTGAACCGCACGGTGCGCCAGGCGCTGGAACGCCTCCAATACAGCACCGCACAGGTCGACGCCATCATTGAACACATCGACGAGCATGACACGATCGAGGGCGCGCCGGGTCTGCGCCCCGAACACCTTCCCGTTTTCGATTGCGCGTTCAAGCCGAGGAACGGGACGCGTTATATACCCTATCTTGCCCATGTCAAGATGATGGCCGCGGTGCAGCCTTTTCTTTCGGGCGCCATTAGCAAGACGGTCAACATGCCCGAACAGGCCACGGTGGAAGAGATCATGGAAACCTACGTCGAAGGATGGAAACGAGGCCTCAAAGCGCTGGCCATCTACCGGGACGGCTGCAAGCGAAGTCAACCGGTGAACACCGGGACGTCGGACGACCAAACGAAGAAACCGGGCGCGAACGGCGCCAAAGCGCATCCGTTGCGCCGACGCCTCTCCAACACCCGGAAATCGGTGACCCACAAATTCGACATCGGCGGGCACGAGGGCTACCTGACGGTGGGCCTGTACGACGATGGCAGCCCGGGAGAGCTGTTCATCACCATGGCCAAGGAAGGCAGCACCATCGGCGGCCTGATGGATGCGTTCGGCACGGCCATTTCCATCTGCTTACAGTACGGCGTGGATCTGAAGACCCTGGTCAATAAATTCGTCCATACGCGCTTCGAACCCAGCGGCTTCACCAAGAACCCGGACATTCCGATCGCGAAATCGTTGATGGATTATATCTTTCGCTGGCTCGGCATCACCTTTGTCAAAGGCTACAAGGCGGCCATGGGCGGCGGCACGGAAGACGACATGGAAGGCGACGGCGGGGTGGCCGCGACGGCAGCGTCCACCAGCCCGGCCCAGCGGGAGGCGTTGAAGAAGCTCGACGATCAGTTCGCGCATTTCATGGAAGACGCGCCGATCTGCGACGCCTGCGGATCCCTGACGGTACGGAACGGCGCCTGCTACCGTTGCTTCAATTGCGGCAACTCGATGGGCTGCTCGTAATACCAAACGCTAAAACGTATGAGGCTAGACTCACGCGCCCGGCACGTAGATCCAAAGCGCCTTCCGGTACTTGAACGTTGAACGTTGGCCAAGGAACGTCGAACACCGAGAGCACCTTGACCATCACCAACATCAGCTTCCGTCAGCGGCGCACCTCGGTCCTTCAGCATGCCTGGGAGACCGTTGAAAAAGCTCCTCGCGCATGCCGTCCACCGCCTCACGGCGGCGGCTACGTGCGGCTTCTGTAGCCGCGTCCGTAAGGACGTGGAAGCTTGGCGCGCAAGGCGAGTCGTCCACCGCGTGACCGCGGCGGCTACGTGCGGCTTCTGTAGCCGCGTCCGTAAGGACGTGGAAGCTTAGCGCGCAAGGCGAGTCGTCCACCGCGTGACCGCGGCGGCTACGAAGAAAGAGGCAACGTAGCCGCGCCCGTGAGGGCGTGGAACTGTGCGGCTATGACTTCTTCAACGGGCTGCCAGCTCGCGGCTCCGCGAAGCGTCGCCCTCCAGCCTTCGCCGAGGCGGGGGGGGATTGGATAATGCGTCAGAAAGAATAAGGTATTGGCATAAGCCGAATTCCGCCGACGATCTCCATTCATTCTGAAATCATCATTCGGCAATCGGCAATGCGCCTCACCGCCTCACCGTTCCGGCGGTTTGACGGCTTCGAAGTCGTCAAAGTTCACCATGGCGAAGGGCGTCTGCATGCGCGTCAATACGAATCCGCTGCGAGGCGGCAATTGTTCCCACCAGCGCTGATCGCTGGACGGGTTGCTGGCCATGCCCAGGACGCGACCCTGTGAACTGACGACCACACCGACGCGTTCCAAGTCGCCATACCGCTCCACGGTGCTCGGATGCAGGAAGACGGTGCTCTGCCCCGTGCGGGTACGCGCGACGTTGACGTAGGTGCTTTCCCCGCGGAACAGGTTGTATTCCGCTTCGCCTTCGGGCGGACGCCGGTTGCGGAGCACGATATAGTACGTGAAAGTGATCTCGTCGATCCATTCCGGTGCGGTTTCGAACTCGGTGCGCACTTGCAGCCATTGTCGTTGACGCTGGGTACGGGTCCCGCCCGTCACTTGATATTGGGGCGCCCGCACCAGATCGCCTTCCACCCGGCGGATGCGCAGCACGTCGCGTTCCTGTTGGGCAAACAATTCGGGAGGCGCCATCAGCAAGAGGGTGAAGAAAGCGATGCCGAGGTATCGGATGTTGCGATGTGTGATCATGATCAGTCTCCTATCTCGCCGTGAACAAGCATTTCATACACATGCAATACCATATGCCAGGCGGCAGAAAACGTCAAAGGGGAATGGGGCCCGGTTCGGGGGCCTGCCAGGGTCAATACGTTCTCCAACCTAACTCCTCATGTATGAACCCGTTTCGAAAAAACCAGTCACCTTGGAGGGGCGAGTTATACGAGCCCGTGATGTCGCGTTGAATAGAAATGGAGGCGG
>SKXR01000178.1 GCA_007128275.1 Kiritimatiellia bacterium | reverse complement strand
GAAGTAGTAAGTTCATTCATCGAAAGGAGATCATTTATGGCACATACATTGCCTGAATTGCCTTACGCCGCGAACGCCTTGGAGCCGCATGTTGACGCGCGCACCATGGAGATACATCACGGCAAGCACCACGCCACCTACGTCAAGAACCTCAACGCCGCGCTGGAAAAGCATCCGGAATTGGAGAGCAAGAGCATTGAGGAGTTGCTCTCGGATATTGCCTCTTTGCCGGAAGATATCCGCACGGCGGTGCGTAACAACGGCGGTGGTCACTACAACCATTCGCTGTTCTGGCAGGTCATGGGACCGGATGCCGGAGGCGCGCCCGAAGGCGAGTTGGCCGAGTCGATCGACAAGGATCTCGGTGGCTTTGACGCCTTCAAGGAAGAGTTCGCGAAGGCGGCGACGACGCGATTCGGCTCCGGCTGGGCTTGGTTGAGCGTGAAAGATGACGGGAAACTGTGTGTCTGCTCGACGCCCAATCAGGACAATCCGCTGATGAAAGGGATTCATGACTGCACGGGTACGCCGATCCTCGGGTTGGACGTCTGGGAGCATGCGTATTACCTGAACTATCAGAACCGCCGTCCGGACTATATCGCGGCTTGGTGGAATGTGGTGAACTGGAAGAAAGTGGCCGAACTCCACGCTGCCGCCAAGTAACGCACAAGATCATCAGAGACACCGCCGATACCGCAAGGTGCCGGCGGTTTCTCTTTGGAGGGACAGGTACGCCTGGCCTGGTACGCCCGGCCTTGGGGCGTCTTTGCGGGGACGGGTGCGCCCGGCCGTTGGGGGACAAGCCGTTGGGGGACAGGTACGGCATAAAAGGCCGGTAAACGGAGGCAGTTCAAATGGGATTGTTGCGCCTTTATCTGTCGAAAGGACCCCGTCTGACCGGCGCGCCGCAATAGAGGCATACGGCGTGTCGGCCGATGATGGCGCGATTACATTGGGCGCAGGGGGGTGTGGGTTGCTTTGCCACTTTCCCGTCGAGTTTTCCATCCCGTAGGTCGATATCTTCTACGCGATGAATTAATTCCTCGTCAGTGTACCCGTGTTGTTCCTTCAGTAGCGTCCACAAAGCTTCTGTGATCATGTAGAGTCTTTCGACGTCCTGCAGGATGGCCTCGTTCTGCGAACGAACATCGGCCGCGAGACGTGCGGCGCGTTCTCCCGTTGACTGGGCTTGTGCGTTGCTTGCCATTTGGTGAGCCGCGCCTGCAATGAACAATCCTGATACCATGATTCAACCTCCTATGAGTATGGTCGTGTCAGGCTATTATATAATGCGCGGCATTTCCCTGTGCAATACTGAACAAGGGAATCATATGTGTCTTGGCGCGTTGTAAATCATCATGGAGGGCGTTTCGAATTCATCCGGAGTATAAGTCGGCGACCAACCGTCTCGGTGCTCCAGCACCCCGTTGGACCTGGCGATGATGTCCCGGACAAAGATAGCCGTTCCTATAACCAGTCCGTCCACCCAATATGTAGTCCGGCGGTCCAGCATGTCGAGGCTTTCGGAGAGATCATCGCCATGTGCGGTCATCCGATCTCTTGTTTTGACAAGTGTGTGTTGAAGCGCGGAATAGACCTGCTGGAGCGTTGAATAGGGGTATAGCCCTTGAAGAATCGGCAGCATACGGTGTTGCAGGTTGTCCGAGAAAGGGTGACTTCCTTTTCCAGTCCAAGCGCCGTAACTGGAGAACCTATAAGCCCCTGGATCCTTAACAAGGCCGGCGCGCACAGGATTCATTTCAATATATTTCCAGCAGGCCCATACAGCTTCGGCTTCGCCGAGCAGCGTGTGTTTGAATCGTTGCGCCCATAAAGCCCCGCGCCGCTGCGAGGAGCGCGAATGGTTATACCAGGTGGCAAATTGTTGCTGCAAAGCATGCATGAACCAACTGATGTCGCGCATCCGTTGTCCCAGTTCAACGCAGAGCGGATCATCGATGGAAATCGTTCGTTTCCCGTCATGATAATCCTCATAGCGACGGACAACCTCTGCGGGCGATGGTGCTTCTTCAGGAGCATAGACCAAGAGGTGAAAATGATTCGACATGACCTGATAGGCGAGCACCTCGACGGCAAAGAACTTCTGCACTCGATGGAGGAGGCGGATGAACTTCTCCTTTTCAGTGGCGCCGAACGGAAAGAATTCCGGCTCTCCGGCAACACGGTTATACAGATGATAGAACATCGGAATGCCGTTTGGTTTTAATCTGGCTCTTCTCATGGCTCACTTCTCCTTTCCCTGGGTTCTCATAACTCAAAGCAGCGAGGTGCCCGAAATTCCGAAACTTTTTTCAAGCTGCTTGTGAGTGAAAAGGTAAGACGCTGTTTATCAAGGAGATACGGAGTAGAATAATTTTTGTGTGACGCCGAAAAGTTACCAGAAAGGGTACCTGTCCCCTACGGCGCCCTACGGCGCTGCCTGCCCCCGTGATTCGTGCCTGTCCCTGTGCCGTGGAGGGATTTCTTGTCATGGCGGATAGAATGTCCCACCATAGTAGAGTTTTCGAGAGGGATAATTGGCGAAGGAGGTGGCGATGTCGCATTTGGATGTCTTTTGGGGGCTTATCACAATTGGCTTGTTCCTTATAGCGGCCAAGATGTTGAAAGCCAGAGTATCACTTTTTGAAACCCTGTTTATTCCCAGTTCGATCATCGCGGGTTTTCTGGTCTTGTTTCTCGGGCCGCAGGGCCTGGGATGGCTTGTTGAGGCCTTTAGCGGACCCGAACACCGGCTGGCACATGGCCTCTTTCCCGAATCGTTAATAGGGGTCTGGCGAGGTTTGCCGGGATTGCTCATTAGCGTGGTTTTTGCGGCCTTGTTTCTTGGCAAACCGATTCCAGGTATTCGTGAAATTTGGATGCGGGCGGGCCCTCAAGTTGTATTTGGTCAGACGCTTGCCTGGGGACAATACGTGGTTGGGATTGCGTTGTGCCTGCTCGTGTTAACTCCCTTCTTCGGGGTAAATCCTCTCGCAGGGGCGTTGATCGAAATCGGATTCGAAGGGGGACACGGTACGGCGGCTGGCATGGCTCAAACGTTTCGTGATCTTGGTTTCGAGGAGGGAGCTGACCTAGCGCTCGGCCTCGCCACGATCGGTTTGGTGGCAGGGGTTGTCTTTGGGACGGTCCTTATCAATTGGGCTGCTCGGCGCGGACATATTAAACTGGCAGACCCCGGAAAGATGAAGGTTCGGGATATCAAACTATCGGCAGGCACGGATAGCGATACGCTCAAGGAACTTCGTGAGCTTCAATGGGAAAAGGAACAAGAGGCGAAACCCACCGATCCATTGTCCGTTCATCTTGGCGTAGTGGGGTTAGCCATCGGAATTGGCTGGTTAATACGCGAAGGATTGCTGTGGATGGAACGGGTGACATGGGGTGCCGATGATGGTTTGGTACTGATTGCCTATGTGCCGCTGTTCCCGCTTGCCATGATCGGTGGTGTGATTGTTCAGCTCGTCGTCGACAAGACCCGCCAGAACCAACACGTCAACCGCCGTCTTATGAACCGGATTTCTGGGACGGCCTTGGATTTTACCATTGTTTCCGCCCTGGGAACATTGTCGCTTACGGCGCTCGGTGAGAATATGGCGCCTTTCCTCATGTTGGCCACCGCCGGCATTCTCTGGAATATCTTTGGCGTGATGGTCTTGGCGCCTCGCATAATTCCGCTGGGCTGGTTTGAAAGGGGGGTGGGAGACTTCGGACAATCCATGGGAGTCACTGTGACCGGCCTCCTCCTGATGCGCATGGCCGATCCGCAGAACGAGTCCGGTGCCTTGGAGAGTTTCGGTTATAAACAGTTACTCTTCGAGCCGATTGTCGGAGGTGGACTCTTCACCGCGGCATCCATGCCGCTGATTGCAGAATTCGGTCCCGTATTCGTGCTGGGATTGACAAGCGCGATGACCGCCTGCTGGCTGATAGCCGGCTATTTC
This sequence comes from Kiritimatiellia bacterium, assembly GCA_007128275.1. Taxonomy (GTDB): domain Bacteria; phylum Verrucomicrobiota; class Kiritimatiellia; order SLAD01; family SLAD01; genus SKZA01. The sequence goes on along the minus strand of SKXR01000178.1, from coordinate 12,716 downwards.
TTCTTCGGCCGACTGATTCGACAAAGAAGACAAAGAGGGACAGGTCCCTGAGTCGGTATCTGAGTAACGATGGAGAGCCGGGGACAGGTACCGCGCGGTCGGGGACAGGCACCTCGCTGCCTCCCGGTCGGTGTTGTGTTGAATATTTCCCGTATGCAAACGTCTAAAACGGGTGTATATAGGCGGCAGTTTAACCGTGGAGGAATACCGTGAAAGAGCATGCTTTGTGGGCGACGTTCGTGTTGGCAGCCGGGATTATGGTGTCTGGTCTGAACACGCAGGAAGCCGAGGCCGGCAAGTGGCGACGGGTTGCGGACCTGAGTGCGGGCGGTGGGGCAAAGGAGATTACAATCAACAGGAATGTGCGGGAATTCCGCATTGTCTGTACTGAAGGCTCGGTCATCATCAATACCGTGGTTGTGCGGGAAGGCGGCAAGACCACGCCCATCACGATCGGCCAAAGACTGAACAAGGGAGATAATCGGGTATTCTCCATTCCCTCCAAAGCGCTCGTTACCGGGCTTCGGATCAGTGACGATGGTCGCGGACAGTACGTAGTCCACGTGCGAGATTAGGAGATTAGGGACAGGTACCGTCTGGGGACGTTGACTTGCCCGAAACATTATGCCGGGATTTTGCCTGTGCGGCGAATGGTGACCAGAATGAGGGGAACGGTTAGCAAAAATAACGCGGCACTGACGTAATAGACGGGCCGAATACCGTACCCTGCGGCAATGGCGCCACTGGTTAAGGGTGCTAATACCCAGCCAAGGGAGCGTGCCGTGCTGGCCCATCCGAAGATCATCCCCTTATGTTTCTGAGGGGTCATTTTCGAGAGCCATATCTGCGATGTGGCTTCAAGTCCGCCGGCACAAAACATCATGGCAAACCGTGCAGGAAACATCACCCAGATAGCCGTCGCCAAGCCTTGAGGGATCATGGTCAGTGCCGCGCCAAAGGCGGAAAAACAACCGATCTTTGAGGGGTGAATACGATCGGCCAAGCGGCCCAGATACACGCTTGATAGCAGACCCGCAATCCCGCTCACGGCGAACAGGGCACCCGTGCGTATCGAGACCCCTTCAAGCTGGCCGTGAATTTCCTGCACCAGCAGAGGCATCATTGCCATGTCGAACTGCCTTACATAGGACACTCCGGCGATGAGAATAAGAATCGGTAGCGCTCCCATGAACGCCGCTCGGGAAGTCGATTGGGGGACAGGTACCTCGCCCTGTATTGGAGGGGGTGTTTTCTCGATGGGGATATCCTTCGTGCCCAATAGGATCAGCACGGCCGAGATAAGTAGAAGTGCCGCCGCAATGAAGAACACCGTGCGAAATCCGAAGATCGAGGAGAAGAGGCCGCCGAGTGAGGCCCCGCACATGGCTCCGGAAAAGACGGCGGCGGAGAGCGATCCGAGCGCACGTCCGCTGCGCGCTTCGGGGGCATGGGCCGCGACCATGATCTGCGAAGCGGTGAATGTCCCCGTCAATGCCCCTTGCAGAAGTCTCAAGGCAATCAAGGCCTCGACACTGCGAACCGATCCCATAAGGACGAGCACTGCCACGGCGCTGAAATTGGCGCGCAGCATCATGAGGCGATGCCCATATTTATCCGACGCAGCTCCCCACAAGGGGGAGAATATGGCCAACGCCAAAGGGGTGGCGGCGGCAAATAGGGAGACCCATATCCTGAGCTCCACCGGATCCGTTACGCCCAGTTCCTGAATGTAATAAGGGGCGAAGGGGAGCGCAAAGGAGAAGCCCAAGATCGAAATGAACTGGGAAATCCAGATGAAGAAAAAAGTGCGTTTCCAAGTCTGCATGACAATGTTCCGGAAGAAGAATTATGGAACCATACTCAAATCCGGAATGAAATCATGCAATTAACTTTTCTACCTGTCCCCGGCCCGCTATGCTCTTTCTGTCAATGAAAGCCATTCACCAGTTTGTGGCGGGATACAGCCGTGGCGATGCCATCAGCAATGAAGCCATCGTCATGCGCGACGTTTTCAGGTCGTGGGGATACGAATCCGCCGTCTTTTCCGAATTGAAACGGATACTTCCGGAACTCAGAAACGATGCGCATGATGTCGCGGAAGCCGCGAAACACGTGCGGCCGGATGACGTCGTCGTGCTTCATCTGTCTATCGGTTCAGTGGTCAACGATGTCTTTAGGGATCTGCCGTGCCGCAAGGCGATTCTGTATCATAACATCACCCCGTCCGAATATTTTCGAGGAATACAGGAAGAAATCGCCCGGAGCCTAGCTCGGGGCCGTGAACAGGCCCGCCGCTTGACCGGCGTGGCGGAGGTCAATCTGGCCGACAGCGCGTATAACGCGGAGGAATTCCAGGAGATGGGCTGTTCCCACGTGGACGTTCTTCCGTTGGTGCTTGATCTGGCCAAACTCAGAAAGGGAGTCGATTCCCGGCTGTTGAAGGAGTTTGACGATGGCAAGAAGAATGTCTTGTTCGTCGGCCGATGTGCGCCGAACAAGCGCATGGAAGACATCCTTTATGCGTTTCACTATTACCAACGCTATGTCGAACCGAATTCGCGATTGATTATTGCGGGATCCTATTCGGGATTGGAATCTTACCATGCCTATCAACTTACGGTGCAACGAGACTTGAATATCCGCGACGTCGTGTTTACGGGGTCCATACGGCAGGAAGCGCTCAATGCCTGCTACCGCGCCGCAGATCTCTTTCTTTGTATGAGCGAACACGAGGGATTTTGCATCCCCGTGATCGAAAGTATGGTCATGGACGTTCCGGTGCTGGCTTACGCCTCGGCTGCAGTACCTGGCACCATGGACGGCGCCGGGGTGTTGTTCTCCGAAAAACGATATGATCTCGTTGCCGAAATGATGGGCCGGTTGGTCTCGAATAGCCCCTTCCGAGAATCCGTGCTGCAAGGCCAGCGCGCCCGAATTGCGCGTTATGAATCGCGCGATCTCCCACAGGAATTACGCCGCCATCTTGCGCCGCTCCTGGGCGAATGACGCTTAGCCGATGGCCGATCGGACAAATACAAAGTAGGCCACCATGATGGCGGCAAGGGCATACATCAAGGGCTTCACTTCCCGTCCCCGCCCGGACAGGAGCTTGATCACCGGATAGGCGACAAAGCCAATGGCCAACCCGTCGGCTATGGAATAGGTGAGCGGAATCCCAAGCATGACCAGGAAGGCGGGCAGACTTTCCGTGATGTCGGCCCATTCCACTTTCTTGACATTCTCCGCCATAAACACACCGACCACCACGAGGGCCGGCGCGGTGATGGGGGGGAATGAGGCCACCAAGGCGATGATCGGAGAGAAGAAGAGGGCCATGAGGAAGAGCAGGGCGACGACCAGTCCGGTCAGGCCCGTCCGGCCGCCTTGTTCAACGCCCGCGGCGCTTTCAATGTAGCTGGTCACTGTGCTGGTCCCGAGCGCGGCCCCGACCATGGTTCCGACCGCATCGGATATCAGGGCGCGATTCGCGCGCGGTAATTGCCCGTCCTTCATGAAACCCGCCCGTTCGGACACCCCGACCAACGTGCCAACCGTGTCAAACATGTCGGTGAAAACGAACATAATGATAAACGGCACACAGGCCAAGGAGAGCGCAGTAAGCAGATCCATTTTCATGATGGCCGACGATTCAATGTGCGGCAAACCCATCAGTGCGCGCGGGGTTTCCACCTGGCCCATGAGCCAAGCGACCGTCGTGGCGACGAGTACCCCGATCAAGATAGAACCGACGAGACGTCGTGCGTGCAGGACGGTGATGACCAGCAACCCGATCATGAAGACCAAAGGGCCGGGTGTGAAGAGCTCCGTGTTCAGACCCACCAACGTCCCGGGCTTCTCGACCACAATCCCGCCGTTTCGCAGTCCGATAAATGTGATGAACAGACCGATTCCCACGGAAATGCCGCTGCGTAAACTTGGGCTAAGGGCGTCGATGACCGCCTGTCGAACGCGAAAGACGGACAGCAACAGAAACGTAAACCCTGAAATGAACACGATGCCCAGGGCCACCTGCCACGCGTTGGTAATGCCCATGGCCGTCAGCCCCATGACCACCGTGACAAAGAAATGGTTATTGCCCATGCCCGGCGCCTGCGCAATGGGATACCGCGCGTACAAGCCCATGATGGCCGTGGCCACAGCGGCAGCGATGCAGGTGGCGAGCATGACCGCTTGCGGGTCGAGTCCGGTGGGGTCGCCGGCAAAATCCGTGGACAAGACCGCAGGATTCACAAAAATGATGTACGCCATCGTCAGGAAAGTGGTCATTCCGGCGATGAGTTCGATCCGCACCGTGGTTTGGTTCTGCGTCAGCCGAAAAATCTTCTCAAGCATGGGCTATCTCCTGATATATCCATTGCAGACTGGAAGTCGGAATGGTAAGACTGCCCGCTCAATATTTTCAAGGAGTTGTTTACATGAACAGGATCTATAATTTCAGTGCAGGGCCTTCGACATTGCCCGTGGAAGTGCTGCAGGAAGCGCAAGCGGAATTGCTTGATTATCAGGGATTGGGTCTGTCGATCATGGAGGACAGTCACCGCAGCAAGGCCTATGACGCCGTTCATAATGAGGCGATCGCAAATATTCGGGATTTGCTCGGCATGAATGACGACTATGCCGTGTTGTTCCTCACCGGCGGCGCGAGCGGCCAGTTTGCGATGGTGCCCATGAACCTCCTGGGGAAGGGACAGGTGGCGGACTACACGAATTCAGGCGCGTGGGCAGCCAAGGCGATCAAGGAAGCGCGCGTCGTCGGCGCTGTGAATGTTATCGCCGATTGCGGGAAAGAGATTCCGACGCGTGTGCCGCGTGTGGATGAACTACAGTTTACGGAAGACGCGGCCTACGTTCACATCACGTCGAACGAGACCATATCCGGCGCACAATGGAAATCGTTTCCCGAAACACGCGCGCCGCTCGTCGCGGACATGTCGTCGGATATTCTTTCCCGGCCGATGGACGTGTCCAAGTTCGGATTGATCTATGCGGGCGCCCAGAAGAATCTTGGTCCCGCCGGGGTCACCCTGGTCATCATCCGCAAGGATTTGGCCGAGCGCGTATCCGATCGAGTGCCTCTCTATTACCGGTACAAGACGCATATCGCCGAAAACTCGCTGTACAACACGCCCCCGTGCTTTGCCATTTACATTGTGATGCTGGTTACGCGCTGGCTGAAACAAGGCGGGGGGCTGAACGCCATGGCGGAGCGGAATGAACGGAAAGCGAAGACGTTGTACGCGGCCATTGATGCCGGCGATTTCTACCGCGGCACCGCCATACCTGAGCACCGGTCCACGATGAACGTGACGTTCCGGCTCCCGTCGGAAGAGTTGGAAGCGAAGTTCGTCAAGGAGGCGTCCGCCCGGCGGATGTCGGGGCTCAAAGGCCATCGTTCGGTCGGCGGCATTCGCGCGTCGATCTACAACGCCATGCCGGAAGCCGGCGTCGACGCCCTGATCTCGTTCATGAAAGAGTTTGAGCACAAGAACGGGTAGGGGGCCTGGTACGCCTGGCGGGGTTCGAACCCACAACCTCTGCCTCCGGAGGGCAGCGCTCTATCCAGTTGAGCTACAGGCGCATCGGATACCTAACTCGCTTACGTATACCAGAGCTCTTGCTCCGGTTCAACTATTCTTCCGGTGCAGCGGCTCGGCGGGAGCCTCGCCCTCCAGAACTACCGTTCCCGCCGAGCCGTCAGAACAACCGCAACATCACGAAGATGAACAGGATCAGCATGAGGATGGCGCCCCACAGTTTCATGTGTTTCTGGCGCGGAGTGGGGTTTGGAAATTCGTAGCCGCAGATGGGACAGCGGTTATTGTTTTCCGGCACGTCCATCGCACAGGCAGGACATTCGCGGGTGCCAAACGGTCTTTCCGGATCGATCTTCAGCGGTTTCATGGACTCGGGGGCGAGCCGCCCGGCTCTTCATCGACGAACCGGAAGATGGTCTCGTTGGGTTTGGCCAAGCCGATTTCATGGGCAATGCGCTCCACAAACGCGGGATCGGATTGAAACCGTTCCTGCTTCAGTTTGAGTTCCCGAATCTGTTCTTCGTCCTGCCGGATTTCCTCGCGCAATACGCTTTCGCGTCTTTGATATTCGCGATCCTGCTGAATCAGAGGCACAAACATGAATCCCATGCCCACGAGGACGAGTACGCCCAAGGCAATCCATGCAAAACGATATATGGCGACCCAATGACTCATAGGGCTGATCGGAATCCTGCTTGATCATGACGAGGGCACACGGCCCCCGTCACCACAGGATAAAGTGGTCTACAGTGATAAAACTGTCAAGACCGACTCAGATCTTGCTGCCGAACATCGTGCTGCCGTAGACGGCCGTGTCCCCGAGCATTTCCTCGATGCGAAGCAACTGATTGTATTTTGCCACGCGATCCGTGCGGCTCATGGAACCGGTCTTGATCTGGCCTGCATTTGTGGCCACGGCGATGTCGGCGATGGTGGTGTCTTCCGTTTCACCGGAACGATGGCTGATGACGGCGGTGTATCCCGCGCGCTTGGCCATTTCGATGGCGTCGAGTGTTTCGGTGAGCGTGCCGATCTGGTTGACCTTCACCAAGATGGAGTTACCCACGCCCATGTCGATGCCCTTCTTCAGGAACTTGGTATTTGTCACAAACAGGTCGTCGCCGACCAACTGGCAACGGTCGCCGATGGCTTCCGTCAGCTTCTTCCATCCCTTCCAATCGCTTTCGTCCAGTCCGTCTTCGATGCTGATGATGGGGTACTTTTTGATCCAGTCGGCGTAATATTCCACCATCTGTTCGGCGGAACGCGCGGATTTGTCGCTCTTCTTGAAGATATATTTCTTCTTCTGCTTGTCGTAGAACTCGCTGGCCGCCGGATCCAAGGCAATGAAGATATCCTTGCCGGGCTTGTATCCGGCTTTTTCGATGGCGATCATGATGACGTCCAGCGCCTGCTGATTGTTCTTAAGGTCGGGCGCAAATCCGCCCTCGTCACCGACCGCGGTGCTCAGATTCATCTTTTTCAGGACGCCTTTGAGCGAGTGAAAGACTTCGGCGCCCATGCGCACGCCTTCGGAGAAGGACTTCGCGCCTTTCGGCATGATCATGAATTCCTGGATATCCACCGGGGCATCGGAATGCGCGCCGCCGTTGAGGATATTCATCATCGGGACAGGCAGGCACTTGGCGTTTGCGCCGCCGAGATAACGGAACAACGGCAATTCGAGGTAGGCCGCCGCCGCATGAGCAACCGCCATGGACACGCCGAGCATGGCGTTGGCGCCGAGCTTGCTCTTGTTCTCCGTACCGTCGAGTTTCAGCAAGGCCTGATCGATCACCGTTTGGTCCAGTGCGTCATAGCCGTCCAACGCATTCGCGATGAGGGTGTTGACGTTCTTGACGGCTTTCTGGACGCCCTTGCCGAGGTAGCGGCTTTTCACGCCGTCACGCAGTTCGAGGGCTTCGCTTACGCCCGTGGAGGCGCCCGAAGGCACGGCGGCGCGTCCTACCACGCCGCTTAGCAAAGCCACTTCCACTTCCACCGTGGGGTTCCCGCGGGAATCAATTATTTCGCGTCCGACAATATCAATGATCTCTGACATCACTTGCTCCTTAAATCGAGTTAGGTGTTGGAAAACTACGGGGGTGACGATAGACTAGGCGTTCAATGGGTGCAAGCGAGAAAGGAAACCGGTCGTTTCAAGCGGGCCTGCCCTGTGCGGGGTGCGCGACCCGGTTCTGCGGATTACGACGCCCAACACCCCTTCCTTCGCCGGAAGACGCGGGGCGACCGGTACAGTAATGAATGCGGTGGAGAAAGTTGGTATTCTGGGGGGAACCTTTAATCCGGTGCACGTCGGGCACCTGATATTGGCTCGCGACGCCATGGAAGCGCACGGCCTTTCGCGTGTTCTTTTCATTCCTTGCGCCCGGCCCGCGCATAAGCCGGAAACCGGGGTGGAGCCCGCCGCCCAACGATTGGCCATGCTGGAAAGAGCGGTTGTCGACGATCCTGCCTTTGAGATTTCGCGTGTGGAGCTGGAGCGGGAAGGGGTTTCTTATGCGGTGGACACCGTGAAGGCGCTGCGCGCCCACGCTCCGGATGTGGATTGGCATTTCATCATTGGTGCGGACACCTTGCCGGAGCTGCCCACATGGCGTAATATACTCGAATTAATTGAGTTATGCCGTTTCATTACCATGCGGCGGCCGGGCATGCCGGATCGGGAAGCCCTTACGGAAGGAGTCCGTCTCCCCGCTCCCTGGCCGGAACGCTTGACGGAGGGGATCTTCGACGGTCACTTGATCGACATTTCTTCTTCGGAAATACGAAAGAGGGTGGCGCAAGGCCGGTCGATTCGCTATCTTGTGCCGCGCGATGTAGAAGATTATATTGCAGATCAGAAACTTTATAGGACGAAGGAGAAACTCTAATCGAATCACTTGAATTAGCTCGGCTGGCTCGTGCCGCGTTGGAAAAGAATAAAGGGCAGGATATGGTGTTGTTGGACGTGCGGAAGCTGTCCACGGTGACGGATTTCTTTTTGATGGTCACCGGTAACAGCGCCCCGCACATCAAGGCGCTGGCGGATGAAACGGCCGTCTCACTGAAGAAAAGCGGTATGCGTTGTTACCGCAAGTCGGGGACCCCGGAAAGTCAATGGATGGTCATGGACTACGTCGACGTGGTCGTGCACATCTTCTCGGCAGACACCCGCGCCTATTACGCGCTCGAAGAATTGTGGAGCGACGCTGAGCGAATGGAGTGACCGATACCCGCGGATCGGGCTCACCCGTTTACCGCTCCAATCTGCGCCCGGATTCCCGCCCTCGCGTCTCTTGCGCACGCAGCAGATGGTCGATCTGCCGATCAATCCATAATTCGCGATTTTGTCGCCGCGCTTCAAGGAGTCGGCGCAATCGCTCCACCTGTTCCTCGGCGCGCTGGATCTGGTCTTCCTGTTCGACCGAGCGCTGATCGAAGACCGTCTCCATATGGGCACGCAACGCCGTTCTCGCCGCGTCCTTTTCTTCCTCGCTTTCCGCCGCGTGCCACTTCGCAAGCAGGGCGCGCATGGTTTCATCGTGTTCGATGCCGGGAAGGAGCAGGCGACGGTGTCGCGCCGGTCCCATGGGCTCGCTCTCTCCTCCTCCCCGCAGGACATGCCCGATTCGCTCCCGGTCTTCTCGTTCCATGCCGGCCAGATACTCGTGCAGTTGCGGGTATTCCTCCTGCAACAGGTCCAGAACGCGCGCGTCGTGCACGCGTCTGCGCAGTTGGACCCGGAAAGCCGCCGGATTGCGTTCTTTCAACTCAAGCATCCGTTCGTATTCCTCCGGATCAATTTCCGCGACTTTATCCAGCCAGCGTTCCACCATATAGGGGCGGTCGGACTCGTGCTCGCCGCGCCCTTCACGCGCGCGTTCGCGTCGTCCGGCGTCTTCCATACGGGGTTGTGCTTGGGCCTCCGACAGGCCGATGGCCGCGACCAGCGCCGTCAGGGCGATGCCGCGTAGGTATCGTTGTCGTTTCCAGATGCTCATCATGATCCCTCCAGGTACAGTAATTCCCGCGCCCATTCTTCCATGTCGTTTTCGTCCGCCAGCCAGGCCGTCTCGTCCAGTTCCAGGTGTAACTGATTCAGCGCTTGCTCCAGTTCCATCAGCTCTTCCTCGAATAGCCAGTCCCATTCCTCCGCAAGAATAAGCACCGGCTCTTCTTGGACAGGTGCTTCCGCATAGGGCTGTGAGGGGTCCGATGGAACTTGGAAAATCAACATGACGCCAAACAACAGAAACAGCACCGAAATCCCCGCATAGATCACGGCGGGGCGCCATTGCGCCAGGAACGTGTCCTTGAATCCCATTCGCTGTCCGGGCACGCCTCGTTCCAAGGCCCGCGCCGCCTCGGCTTTGATCCGTTCCATGGTAAACTCGCTTACCGCTGTTTCCGTTTCCCCGGGTTGCACGACTTGTCGTGTCCAGTGCAACTGATCCCGGTATTCGCGGAGGCCCGGATCGGCGGCAAACGCCTTATCGAGCGCCTTCCTTTTTCGATTCGACAGCATCCCCGCGTCGTTCAGCAGAATATAGGATTCCCAGTTTCGCCTTTTCATGTCAGTTCCTCGATAACGTGGCGTATTCCTGCGCGAGGTCATGTCTTAACTTATCGAGCGCATATTGCATCCGGGCCAAAGCGGTGTTGATGGACACGTCTTGGATCCTGGCGATCTCCTTAAAGCTCAGATCCCCGTCCATCCGCATCAGAAATACGGCTTTCTGGTCCGGCGGCAATCGATTTACGGCTGTCATGATTTGCCTCTTCATATCGGCATGCTCCGCGTCATCGGAAGGCGTTGGCGCACGGGACGCCGTATGCTCTTCCAACGCCGGTTGATCATCCCGCGTATCCTGCAGGCTTGCATCCGGCTTCTTCTTGCGCGCCCGGTCGATGATCAAATTGTGCGCAATCCGGAAAAGCCAGCTCAGGAACCGGCGCTCCTCGAACGTGTCGAGATGGCGGATGGCGCGTATCCAGACTTCCTGGAAGATGTCTTCCGCCTCGTCTCGACCCTCCGTCATTTTGAGAATGAACCCGAACAGCGGGCGGCGATAATGTTCCACCATTTCCCCTAAGGCCCCCACGTCCCCGTGGCGGTACCGGGCCAGCCAGTCTTTATCTCTTTGATCCATGCGTGTGGTTCCATTGGCCGCTCCGATCCATATAACGGAGAGCCTGCCCATTTATTGCATAAAAATGCGGTGCGCACACGTCCATTTGCCGCGGATTCGAGTTCCAGTTCGGCGGCGTGTGACATTCTGAACATCCTCTGTTGAAGAAAACCTTAACGTGGAATGGGAGTGGTGCTATATTACCAACGTGCGCATAGGGTGTATGCAATACTTGGGGTTATGGCGCTGAATCTTAAGAAATCCAATTCGATAGCCGTTGTCGCGTTGATCGCCGGCGGCTTGCTTGTGTTGATCGGGTGGTATGCGATGAAACCATCCATCCAACCTTTCGTTCAAGAACCGGGTCAAGCCGCGTATGCGGATCGGATCGGATTACCGATCGCAACGACAAACAGCCTGGGCATGGTCATGCGCCTCATCCCTCCCGGGACCTACACGCGCGGGAGTCCGCTGGACGAGCGCGGGCGCCGTCAGGATGAGCGCCAACATACCGTGCATATCACGCACACGTTTTACATGGCCGCCACGGAAACGACCCAACGCCAGTATGAGCAGGTCATGGGCGTAAACCCGAGTTCCGTCACGGATGGTCGCGAGAAGGTGCCGGTGGATTCCATGACGTTTGGCGAAGCGTTGACCTTCTGCAATCGCCTCAGTGAGCTGGAGGGTTTGGAGCCGGTATATGAACAGCAAGGCAATGTGTGGGTGGCTTACCACGAACGCGACGGGTATCGTTTGCCGCTTGAAGCCGAGTGGGAATATGCGGCGCGTGCCACGACGGAAGAGGCGTTCTATACGGGACCGATAGAGCCCACCTATCAGGGGCGCCGTAACCTATGGCGCGCGGCTTGGTACACGGCCACCTCACGCGGTCGTCCGCAGGCCGTGGGCCTCCGGGAACCGAACGGTTGGGGGCTGTACGACATGCTCGGCAATGTCTGGGAATATTGTTGGGACTGGTACGCGGAATATCCCTTAACACCGGAATTTGATTTGCGTGGCCCGTCGCGCAGTAATCAGGGACGGGTAATCCGTGGCGGCTGCTGGTACGACAAGATTGAGCGATGCCGAGTCGCCACGCGCCGTTTCCATTTCCCGGCGGATCCATTGAACGTGCTCGGCTTTCGGGTGGCGCGTACCGTGATCCCGCCCGAAAGCTGGATCATGTCGCCGCTGGAATAGCAGGCCGGCAGGGCGGACGTGCCAAGTCCGCCCCATGCCTCGGCTCACTTTCACTGGTCCGGTCTGGCCGTGGCCTGTACGCGTCAACCGATCTTGCGCGCCGTGCCCCGTTTTGCCAGTTGGCCCAACAAACCGGTGGGATCTTTCATGCGGCTGGTCAGCATCATAGACGCGATGATGAAGGGCTTGGCGCCCGCCTCTTTGTAGGTCTCGAGCCGGTACCGTTCAAACACGGAAGCGGCCACTTCGCCTTCCTTGCAGGATACATCGGTGATGTCGGCCGGCAGACAATGCATATAGAGGGCTTTGCCACCCTTCGTGAGCTTCATCTTGTCTTCCGTGCATTCCCAATCCTTGAATTTCGCGTTCTCGGCGAGACATTCCTGTTCGAGTTGTTTCAGTCCGGCCTGATCTTTCGCCCGCAACAAGTCCGTGCGTTTGCCCATGACATGGTAGGGCGCCCAGGATTTAGGATAGACGATGTCCGCATCCTTGAACGCGTCTTCCATGGAATTCACATGTTCGAACGTGCCGCCGGATTCCGCGGCATTCTTCTTGGCCACTTCGACGACGTCCGGAATCAGATCATAGCTCGGCGGATGCGCCAGACTCACCTGCATCCCGAAACGGGTCATCAAGCCGATAATCCCCTGGGGCACGGACAAGGGCTTGCCGTAGCTGGGCGAATAGGCCCAGGTCATCGCGATCTTCTTGCCCTTCAACTGGTCCAGACCGCCGAAATGTTCCTTCAACCACATCAAATCCGCCATGGACTGGGTGGGGTGATCGATGTCGCACTGGAGATTCACAATGGCCGGGCGTTGGG
>SKXR01000161.1 GCA_007128275.1 Kiritimatiellia bacterium | reverse complement strand
TTGAACCAACAGGAAACGCGGCTGGCTATCCGAAGCGTATTCAAAATGGAGGGTGAACGTGGAGCCGTTTGTCGAGATCTGCGCATCGAGTACCTGGACGGGGTCGGCCGGGCGGGTGACATCCAACAGGCGGAAACCGCTGTTGGTCGTCAATCCGGTCACGCGATACACGTTGGTGCCCGGTGCGCCGCAGAAATAATACTCCGGACCGGTCGAGCGTAGGTTGCCCGGATAATCAAGGATCACATCGATCAGATAAACCGCAGAACCGTCCACGAGTTCACGCAGCCTCATATCTGACAAGCCATCACTCAGCCACGCGGCAGGGAACGTGTAATTGGTGCTGTAGTACGTCGCTCCACTGTGCGTGGGTGCGGCAATGTGGTTCCCATTCACACGAATACGTGTCTGGTGATTCCCCGCACTCAAACCGTACAGTTGAAGGGTGACATGCGCGTCGCCGGCAATCCGGTTCGTCGTGTCCAGGAGGACCATCGTGCCGGCCGTGCTGGTGACCAGCGCGGCGAACCAATGGTCTATGCTGCTATCGAGCGGTTGATGAAATGGACGGTACAGCAGTTTGGGATCGTGCCGGACGCGATAACACGTGGTGGTGCGCAGTTGATCCCATGCATGGGGTTCGCCCGATACCGACGCCTGGCGTTTACCGTTGTCCCCGAAACCCAGCCAATAGGCGTTGGTCCGGGTGTATTCGCCGTCATAGCGCTGACCATAGAAGAAGAACGCATCCTCCCCGGCGAAGAGATCGTCCGTGCTGACCGCGATGGCGACTTCCTGGGTATGGTTGAACAGGCGGAGGTCGGCCCCGACCAGCGAGGCGGGCGCTATGCCCGCGCCCACGAGTTGCGCTCGAGTGACCCGATACCAGCCGTCCTCGCTGATGTTGATCTTCCACGTGGCATCCACCTCGGCCCCTGCACGGCGGACCTGAAATTGATTGGCCTGTCCCGTCGTATCCGGGACAAAGTCCTTATTGACCGGACGCTCGCAGGGCAGGCATTCCGCCTTTGCGGCCGTGCAAGCCAACAGGATAATCGACATGGCCAACACCATCGGCATCCGCACGCTATTCATCGGGAAAATGCAACGCGTTGTCCTGCATTCTGGAGGGTCGAGCTCCGCGAGACCGGGAAACAGGATTGACCGTGATGTGATCCCGGGCGTGATCATTCCAAGCTCCCGGCGTCGCGTAGCTCCGCCCTCCAAGTTGTGTTGTATTCACCGACGGAAGGTCGGGCTCCGTCCCGACCGTCTTCTCTTGAGGTTCTTTCAGTAGAAGCGACTTTTGACAAGACGACGCTCAACCCCCGGTGCGTACGCAAAAGACCCGTGGCGGCATTATACTGGAGTGGAGCAATCTCCACGCGCAGGAAACGGATATCCGCGCCGCGCGCTTCTTCCAATTGCGCGATCGATCCCGGCCAATACGCATCGCGCGCATACACCGCTTCATCGCGCAAAGGCTGGACGCGGGTCCGGGACGTCTCGTCATCAATGGGCTCCGCGATTGGCGTCGGCACGGGCGCCAGCAGCGGCACCGGCTGATCCATCGAGGAGGATGCCGTCCAGCTCACCTCATAGGTTTCATCGCCGGGCACCGCGAACAGCAGGACGATCATCGGCAAGCGCGGCTTGCCGAAGGCGGGCCACGCCACGGGACCCGTCGGTTCGAGGACCGTCCCATGCTCGCCCTCGCTCATTTCCATATCCAGATCGTGCACGTTGATCAGGACGCCGCGCTCATTTTCATGGAGGTCATAGGCCCAACGCATGGACGGAGAGGTGTCGCGCCAATCCAAACCCGAGGCGGACACGGCCATCGCGCATGCGGCGCACATAAATGCGAGGCTGGCTCGAAATACTTGTTGCTGACATATCATGCGTTGCCTCCTCACACCGGATTCCGCAAGGGCCGGGAACCGAAACAGAACGCGAGCCGCCATCCCGGCGGCCCGCGTCCGGAATTTACGGCTCCATCGAGTCGATCTCGATGATGGCTCCTTCGCCCACGGCATAGACCGTACCGCTCTCCGCTTCCGTCTCGGAGAAGTACACGCCTGTTTCCGCGTCGATCTGGATGATTTCCGCCCCCAGCAACAGGGACGGGAGTTCCACATCGCTTACGTCGAGCAGCCAGACCGTGGTGTCTTGGAAACCTGTGACCAGGTAGCGCACCTGCTCACGGCTCAAGGCCACGTGAATGCCCGTGGCTTCATCCGGGACACGAACGATCAGGACATCGCCGTCGCCGGGTTCCAGGAAGACAAAGCGGAAGGTCATACGCAGTGGCTCGTCCCCTGTGTCATACCCCAGACGCACCTGCTGTCCGTCTTCCACATAGAACACCACGTAATCCCACTCGGCCCATATCGTCTGTTCCGTGGTGACATACGCCGCCACTTCGGAGCCGTCCACATAGACGCGCACGCGGGTCGGATCCACCGAAGCCGGATGAATGCCCGAGCGGCGGAGCGTGTCGGCCGTGATGACATACAGACCGGCCCCCTCCAGCGACGTCGCACCGATCGTCTCGCCCGTGGTCGCTTGCTCGCCGACCGTCACCTTGACCGGCTCATGCACCTTTGTCGTTCCGTCGTATTCGACGTCTTCGATATAGTAGTAATAGGTTCCATCGGCCAAGGACTCTGAATCGCTGAACGTATAGACGCGTCCGCCGCCGGTTCCGACACCCACGATCAGCTCCGTGTTGACCTGCGTGCGCGGGCCGTCCGGCGATGTGGCGCGGTACACATGGAACCCCGCGTTGTCGCGTTCCATCAGGGTTTCCCACGAAACCAGGACTTGATCCCCATCCACTTCGGCGCGGGAATCGCCCATCTGGACGGCCGTCGGCGTCGCCGACAAAAATCCGAAATCGACCCCGAATTCAGATCCGCAGTCCGTCAATTCCGTGGTCTCGCTCAACGGCGTGGTATTCACAGGATATTGGGATGGTACGGTCGTCTGATCAACCACCACGAGGTACTCCCCATCGGCGTTCAGCCCCTCGAACTCGTACTGACCGCGCAGGCCGTTCTCCGTGGCCGTCACGGTACTCGCAACGGGGTTCGTCACGCCCCCGTCAATCTCGTAGAGGTTGACCGTGACACCGTTGATCCCGTATACCGCGAGGTCTTCGTCCGGAATGCCATTGCCATTCACATCAACCCAGACGCTGCCGCCGAGGAAACCGTGCTCGATTTCAAAGGGTTCGGTGGCGACTTCCATCATAGAGGGCAATGCGTTGGTATCGATCGATCCAGCGGCCGCTACGGTGTTGGTGCCAAACGGCGACGCCCCCGTGCACACGACGATGAAGTTCGCCACGACCTGGGTGCTTGACCCTGCCGCCAGCGGGCCCACATTCGACCAGTTGATCGTGCCGTCGTTCACATTATCATCGCTGGGCGGCACTGCGTCGACGTACTGCAATTGGCTCGTGTCATACGTGTCCGCCAATTCCACGATCACGAGATCGACTATGCCGGTGTTCACGATCGTGATTTCGAAACTAATTTCATCTCCGATGCTGAGCGGTCCGTTGGCGTCCACCAGCGTCTTTTCGATCGTATACCCCGCTTCGTCATCCGCCGACGCGCAGATGGGTACGGTAATTGTATTGTTGTCCAGGACAACGGCGGCCGTCCGCGCCAACGCCTGGCCATCGAGCACCGCCAAGGTTTCCAGCGTGATGGCTTCCATCGCCATGATCGTGCCCACAAAATTTACGCCGGTTCGTAGCGTAGCGGACGAACCGACCTGCCAGAACACATTGCAGGCATCGGCCCCGTTGGTCAGGACCACACTACTGCCGGACTCGGCGATCAGCGAGGAGGCCGACTGGAAAATCCAGACGGAATCCGGGTCGCCGCCTCCGTCCAAAATCAGCGTTCCGCCCACGGAGATACCCAAAGAGGCGGGAGCGCCGTCATCACGGTATACACCGGGAGGGAGTGTGAGGCCGGCCAATTGCCCGCCCGGGACCACGGCGCTCATGGGGCGGCCTGCGGCGTCGTTATAGGCCGTCGTCAAATGGTTCTGGGCCAGCGCCGATACCGCATTGGCCAAGTGTATGTCTCCGTTGACGGTGAGCGGTATGGCGCCCGGAGTATACGAACTGCCCGGGCTGATGCCCAAATCTCCGTTGACCGTGCCGCCACTGGTACTCGTGACCGATGGGCCGGCCAATACGCCAAAATTCGCAGCCGTTCCAAGATCCACCGGATCCTGCGCCGATGCGTTTTGATGGGTAAACACGACCGCCATGGCGATGAATACCCCCATGATCAGTCGGTTGATTTCGTACCCGCATGTATCTTTTTTCATCTGATTCCCCTTTACTTGCTGTTTCTGAAGAATAAAATACGACTATGCGGTACATGAATCCATGGGGTGAAACCCTACGTAGGGCCACGCATACATACGCACACCGGTCCCACGACCCAAATGCTCCATAAACGGACGATTTCAGGTCGTTACGCATGGTCACAATGGTAGGGTTTTACCCCATGGCGAGAGGCCCCTAGGTCGAATATCTTGGACTTCGTTAGCGTGGTTTTCGAGCAACTCGGGAGGTAATGATGAAGAACGTGTATAGCAAACATCCGGCGGTCGTGGAACGGCGATTGCGGAACACCTGCCTGTTGGTGCCGGTTATGGCTTCGTTCGAAGAACTGGACAGCCTGTATAGCCTGAACGAAACCGCGCAGTTCATCTGGCATAAGGCCTGTGACGGGCTGGATAAGCAGGCGATCGCGCTTCAACTGGCCGAGACCTTCGGTGTGCCGATCGAGGAGGCGCGGGCCGACGCGCAGTCCGTGTTATCGGAATTATGCGAAATGAAATTGCTTACCACAGTCTGCGAGGTGTCGGTATGAGCTGTTCAGACTGCATCGTTCATCATATTCAATCCAACGACTACCTCAACGGACTCGATCAGACCGGAACC
>SKXR01000257.1 GCA_007128275.1 Kiritimatiellia bacterium | reverse complement strand
TGACATGTTTTCAGAGAGCGATGCGCGCCCTTTGCTGAACCCTCTTCCCACCGCACCCGTTAAGGCGAGCAGGGCCAGCATAGGCGGTAACAGCCCGGGTGACGTCTCCAACGCCCACAGCGTCGCGCCGCTGATCCCGCACCAGATGATCGGCACGATCAACAGCGGGCACAACCACCAGCCGCGCACCGCCAGCAAGATGATCCCGAAAGTGAAAATCACCGTAGGATCAGGCGCGATGGCTACCCATTCCGAACCCGTCCATCCTCGTCCCGTCAAGGCGACGAGCAAGGGATAGAACAACAGCCCGAAAACGGCCAACACAGAGCCCAGCCATTCGGGCCACGCATAGCGCGTCACCCGCAATCCGCCGCACAATCCGCACACGGCGAGAAGGAGGCCTTGCACGATAAACGCCCACCCGAAATAGTCCGCCGCCCAATTCAGGCTGCTGTAACGCTCCATGTGAAAGGCGTATCCGACCCAGCCCCATATCCCGCCGCAAAGCACGCCGGCCCAACGTCCGTGTGCTTTGGCAAGAAGGACAAGAATCGCCACCGCGACCATGAACGTGAGCGCGTGCCACGGCCACAGCGCTTCGTTCTGTCGTTCCATCAGCCGAACATACGTCTCCGTCGTGAACGGGATGAAATCTTCGATCGCATAGGTATGCCAGTCGGCGATCATAGCGACCGCACATAGTCCGCCATGCGTCGGCGTTGATCCGCATCCGGCAGTATCCCCCGTCCCGCGCCCATGTTTTCGCGCACGTGCTCGACGTTCGTCGTCGCCGGAATTGCACACGTGACGGCGGGATGCGATACGATCCATTTGAGGAGGAATTCGGGCCAGTTTCGGCAATCGACTTCTTCGGCCCATTCCGGCAACGGCTCATCGCGTTTCAAGCGGCGGACCAGGCGGCCACCGTCGTACGGGCGATTGGCGATGACCGCGATGCCGTTGTCGACCGCGACGGGTAACAGCAGTTCTTCGGCCACCGGATACGTGATGTTGTACGTACATTGCACAAAATCGATATCGTCTTCATTCTCCATAATCCACTGAAGATCGCCGTGCCGGCGCCCGTGCGAGGTCGTCAGCCCGATATACCGCACTTTTCCTTCCGCCTTCAATTCCCGCAAGGTATCCAGATGATGTTCCCAAGCCACAAGGTTATGCACCTGAACGAGGTCGAATGTTTCCAGTCCCCACAACTCCGCGATCTCCGTGAATTGTTCGCGTGTGGCGCCGCCGTCGCGCGTCCAGATTTTGTCGGCGGAAAACAGGGTCTCCGGATATCCCATGCGCTCGAACCCATATCCCAGGACTGCCTGCGCGGAACCGTACATCGGCGACGAATCGATCATTCCCCCGCCCGCATCGAAAAAGGCTTGCAGCACATCGACCAAGGGCGCATAGGCGCGCTCGTCGTCGCCGACATTGAAGGTACGCCATGTGCCCAGACCGATGACGGGGATCGTCTCGCCGGTCGGCGGGATGGGCTTCAGGATCGCCTCGCTCGCATCGGCTCGGGCCCATTGCGGGGCGAGGGCGATGCCCGTAACGCCCGCGCCCATGACGCGAAGTGCGGTTCGGCGGGTAATGGGTTGCTGCCGTATTCTCATGTCGCGACTCCTTCCTTTCGCTATTCTTCAGGGTGACGGTCTCCCCCTGTTGAGAAGAAACCTACTTATCTCGTCCTCCATACCGAATTAGTAACGTGCCCAGAATCAGCACGAAACAGATGAGGACGAAAATCTTATTGATGAACCAGTTCGTGCGCCAAAGGGTCCAGTCGGGATCGGTGAGGAAGAACGCCAACAAGGTGACAATGATAATGATCTCGATGACGGACATCCCGAGGGCCAGCCACCGTGTGTACCGTGGCTGCCGCAACAGCGCCCAGCCGAGCCAGACATGGGCGACGGGCCAGAGATCCCACATGACGTGCGCCGTCACGGACTCTCCGCGAACAGCCGACCACGCCATCGGAAACAGGTATTTGATCACCACGGTCCACGCCGCGAGGATGAAGAGGAAATGGGCGAGGAACGTGACCCATTTTCCTGCTGGTTCGATTACCCGAATGCTCATACCCCACACTTTACAACGAAATGGGCGTGTCGCAACGTGTTCAGTATTCGGTGTTCAGCGGGGCCTCAGAGTAAATCTAGATTGTTCGGGATGCCGAAAACGTTGTCGACGACGCTTGCGAAAAAGGCCCTGTTTCAAAGGGTTCTCAGAGACAAGCGGGAGCGCGGCTACGTTGCCTATTTCTTCGTAGCCGCCGGCGTGAGGCGATGGATGACATGCCCGAGGAGCGTTTTTCGACGGGCTCCTAATCCGCGAACTGGACCATGCCGGTTTCGCGCAAACTCAGATAGTCGAGTCGTTCGTCCGCGCGTTTGCGGCCGAGTATGATGTGGTCGAGAACGTGGATTTCCACGATCTTCCCCGCTTCCACCAACTGCCGTGTAATGCGGATGTCTTCCGGTGACGGCGTGGGATCGCCGGACGGATGATTATGCGCGAGGACAATCGAGGCGCACGAGGACCGGATGGCCTCTTTGAACACTTCGCGCGGATGGGCCAGGCTGCTGTTGAGCGTGCCCTTCGTGATTTCCAGCGGCGGTCGCTTCATGCGATTCTTGGTATCCAGCAACAGCACCCAGAACAGCTCCTCTTCCGCCAAACGCGCCCGTTCGCGCAACACCATGAGCACGTCTTCGGGCGAAGAGACTTTGTGATTTTCGGGGACGGCTTCCAGCGAGAGCCGCCGTCCCAACTCCAGCGCGGCTTTGAGAATCTGCGCCTTGACGGGACCGATACCGTCAATTTCGACCAGTTCGCCGGCGGACGCCTGTGCCAACGAAGTGAGGGAGCCGTACTTTTTGAGTATCTGATCGGCGAGATCCGCCACATTCACGCCGGGCACGCCGATACGAAGGATCAACGCCAGCAGCGTCTGGTCGGGCACGTTCTCCGCCCCCATCAGGTCGAACTGCTCGCGCGGGCGCAAGCGCGGGGGAATGTCGCGCATGGGTTTGGAGCGGATACGATATCCCGTGTCCCCTTCCCCCACGGCGCGCATGCTGTTCATGTCTTGTTCTCCAACAAGTACGGTTCCAGGAGTCCGCGCATGCGTACGGGAACATCGGCGTCCATCACCGCATGCTCGTCTTCGTACTCCTCGCTCAATACATTAGCGGTCCCGTGCAATGTGGCAATCAATTTCCCTTCCCGCAACGGGATGCGTAGCCGGACCCGGATGTTCCGGTCGCGTAACCGGTCACAGAATTCCTGCAGCATCTCTTCCAGGCCTTCCCCTGTTTTCGCCGAGACGGGAATCGCCCGGCCCAACGTCCGGGCCAGCCGAGGGGCATTGGATCGACCGACGTCCGTGTCGATCTTGTTCAATACCGCCATCACCGGTTTATCGCCCGCACCGATTTCCTCGAGCACCTCGTGCACGGCCTCGACTTGCGCTTCGACCTGGGGATGCGACGCGTCGATGACATGCACCAGCAGGTCGGCTTCCGCCACTTCTTCCAGCGTGGCCTTGAACGATTCGACCAAGCCGTGCGGCAGTTTGCGTATGAACCCGACCGTGTCGGTCATCAGCATGGATTGATTGTTCGGCAACCGGATCTGGCGCGTGGTCGGATCGAGCGTGGCGAACAACTGGTCGTACGCTTTCACATTCGCGCCCGTCAACGCGTTTAACAGGGTGGATTTACCCGCGTTGGTGTACCCGACCAGCGAAGCCAGCGCCCACCCGTGACGACGCCGGCCGCGTCGCAATTCGTAGCGGTGCCGTCGGACTTGCACCAGTTCCTTACGGATCCGCGCCATGCGCTCTTCAATCCGGCGCCGATCGGTTTCCAACTGCGATTCGCCCGGCCCATGCATCCCGATGCCGCCTTTCTGGCGTTCCAAGTGCGTCCACATACGGCGCAGTCGCGGCAGGAGATAATCGAGCTGTGCCAGCTCAATCTGCAAACAGCCTTCACGGGTGCGGGCGTGTTGCGCAAAGATGTCCAGGATCATCTGCGTGCGGTCGATGACCTTGATCTTGAATATCTTTTCCAGGTTGCGTCCCTGCGCCGGGGTCAGATCGTCGTCGAAAATCACGGTCGTGGGCCGATGCTCGTCAATCCAGTCCGCGATTTGCTCCGCCTTGCCCGACGCAATAAATAGACCGGCAAACGGACGGTTCTGGCGACAAACGAACTGTCCGACCACCCGGCCGCCCGCGGTATCCGTCAGTTGCGCCAATTCTTCCAGTGAATCCTCGACATCGTGCTCGGTTTGGCCGCGCTGTTGAACGCCGACGAGCAACGCGGTTTCACGGGCGGTATCAGCAGGCGATGCTACAAGGTCCATATTCACTCCAGAGATCATACACACGACGGGCCCGCCCGGAAACGTCCTCTCGGTCGTCCACATCCATCGTCACAAGGTTCAATTGATTTCGAAACCAGGTCATTTGGCGTTTGGCCAGTCGGCGGGTGCGCCGTACGGTTTCCTGCCTGGCTTCTTCCTCCGTCATTTCGTTTCGCAGAAGGGCCAAGGCTTCCCGGTATCCGATGGCCATGCCGGCGGTCTCGGACCATTCCGGATATCGATCCTTCAATCGTCGCACTTCATCAAGAAACCCCGCGGCATACATCGCCTCCACGCGTTCCTCGATGCGCCGGGCCAATAGGTCTCGTTGCATGTCGAGGACGACGACCGGCCCTGTTGTGCCGCGGTCCCAGACGCGTTCCATGGGCACGCCCATACGCGCCAATTCGAGCGCGCGCATGACCCTGCGCGGATTGGCGATATCCTTCAGCGCCGCGTACCGATCCGGATCCAATTCCCGGCACGCCCGCTGCAGCCCTTCCAGGCCTTCCCGTTCATAGATCGCCTCGGCCCAACCACGGACCCCGGGATCGGTCTCGGGCATGGCATCCAACCCGTGCAGCAAGGATTTGATATACAGGCCCGTG
>SKXR01000025.1 GCA_007128275.1 Kiritimatiellia bacterium | reverse complement strand
TCGAGCTATGCGAGACCGTGTTCCCCGGCGTCGCGTAGCTCCGCCCTCCAGAATGCATGTGCACGCGGAATGGCGGCGAGGGACGCGCATCCGGGTCACGCGGAAACATGCCCCCCCGGTTACATCCTTACTTACAACCCCAATTTCTTGAATGTCTTGTCCACCTGTCGGAAATGCTGTTTGAGGTCAAAGAGTTTGTTCAGTTCCTCTTCGCTAATCTTCTTCATCACATCCGCATCGCCCTGGAGCAACGCTTTGAAGTCCTCGCCTTGTTCCCATGCGCGCATGGCGTTGCGTTGCACCCAGCGATACGCATCCTCGCGGCTCACGCCCTTTTCCGTCAGCAAAAGCAGCACCTGTTGCGAATGAATGAGGCCGTGGGTAAGGTCGAGGTTGGCTTTCATGTTCTTCGGAAACACGCGGAGGGTCTTCACGAGATGCTCCAGTTTGACCAGCATGTAATCGAGCGCGATGGTCGCGTCCGGCAGGAGAACGCGTTCGGCGGAGGAATGCGAGATATCGCGCTCATGCCAGAGCGGCACATTCTCCATGGCGGCCAGCGCGTATCCGCGCACGAGCCGGGCCATGCCGCAGAGCCGCTCGCCGATGATCGGGTTCTTTTTGTGCGGCATGGCGGAAGACCCTTTCTGGCCTTTCCCAAAGAATTCCTCCACTTCATGCACTTCCGTGCGTTGCAGATGCCGGAATTCCTGCGCCCACCGTTCGATGGACGAGGCGACGAGTGCCAGCGCGGTGACATACTCCGCGTGACGGTCCCGTTGCAGGATCTGCGTGGACAGCGCCGCGGGCTTCAATTTCAGTTTTCGGCAGACATACGCCTCGACGGACGGATCCAGATGCGCGTGGGTGCCGACCGCGCCGGATAACTGTCCGACGCGCACCACTTCGCGCGCCCGTTCGAGGCGTTCGAGGGCGCGTCCGAACTCGTCGACCATCAGCGCCATCTTCAATCCGAACGTGATTGGTTCCGCATGGATGCCGTGCGTACGCCCGATCATGGGGGTGTATTTGTGTTTGCGCGCCTGCGCCGCGGCGGCTTTGCGGACGCCTTTTACATCGCGAATGAGGATGTCGATCGCTTGCACCATTTGCACCGCCAGCGCGGTGTCGAGCACGTCCGAGCTGGTCAATCCCTTGTGGATGAAGCGGGCGGACGGGCCCACGTGTTCCGCCACGTTGGTCAGGAAGGCGATGACGTCGTGATCGACTTCCGCTTCAATTTCCGCAATGCGCGCGACAGAAAAATCGGCGCGTTTCCTGATGCGTTTCAGGTCCGCGTCGGGGATCTGGCCGAGACGGTGCATCGCCTCGCAGGCGAGCACTTCCACCCGCAGCCACGTGCGGTATTTGTTCTTGTCTTCCCAAATCGCGCCCATTTCAGGGCGGGTATAACGCGGAACCATGCCACCTCTCCGTGATGTTGACCGAATGTTTCGGGGGTATGCGGGCAGACTAGCAGGACCGCGGAAGGATGAAAGCGAAAAGTAGAATCCATCCCGGCGCTCACCTGTCGGGGGGTGTCCTGTCAGGGTCAATACGTTCTTCAACCTAACTTCGCGTGTATGAACCCGTTTCGAAAAAACCAGTCACCTTGGAGGGGCGAGTTATACGAGCCCGTGATGTCGCGTTGCAAAGAAATGGAGGCAGTTAGATTTGCATTCACGTTCCCGGCGTCGCATAGCTCCGCCCTCCAGAAAGAGGGTAACCACCACTTTCCAATGCGATGCAGAGAACTGAATGGCCCTGGGTGTCCTGTGCTGCGGGAAAGTCTGGGATTGATCCGGAGCCGTATTTGTGCTTGTGTGGTGTAGCAATGCCAAGGGGGGGGGCGGCCCATGGAATCGTTCGCAGGGGATATCCCGCAGCGGTTGCGGGGGAAGGTTGTGCAGACATGAAGTTTCTTGTTCAGTCGGCCTTGGTGATGGCGCTCGCTTATGGCGGTTATCTCTACTACGACCTTTATCTGCGGGCGGAGCCGCCGGTCGTGGAAGTTCCGGAAACACCCGATTCGGGACACAGGATCATAACGTGTCCCACGTGTGAGGGAGAGGGGCGCCTCACCTTTGTGGATCGCCGGGGGCAGAACCATTCGTATGCGTGCAAAGTGTGCGGTTTTACGGGTTCTCGAACGCTCTACGTGCCGCCGGACACTCATGTGTGTGCGGATTGTGAGGGCATGGGGCGCTATGCATCCAGAGAGCCACGTGGTGATTCGCGTTCCGGCTATGTCATTGGCGCGACACGCTGCCAGCGCTGCGCGGCAACCGGCTTGATCCGTCCTCAATGGGCGCCGGGGCGGCAGGAGCGAACATTCCATCTATAGCGGACGGCTCAGAAATCCACAAACACCCGCGCAAATCCTCCGCCGAACCGGGTCCTGTCCAGGCTCACCGCGCCGCCCGCCTCGATGTTGTATTGCGGGCCCAGAAAAACGATACTGCCTGCGGCTCTTCCTAGAAAGCGATTGAAGGAGGCGCTTTCGTCCGGGTCCTCGCGAATCTTGCGCATGCTCAGCACGTTCACGATCACAAACGAGTTGAAGTGGATTCGGTCCCGCAACGGCCAGGAGCGCCCGGCGTAGAGCATGTTGTCGTGCCGATCGAGCAGGAGTGATTCTTCCAGATTGTTGGGGAAATCGTTGAGTTCGTCGAGGCGGACATAGATGCCGCCCGCCCGGAAGTGCGTGTCCTGTTCCAGGCGACGGAGGTATTCGAGCGTGCCCATCAGGTAATCGCGGTCGGTTTGAAAGTCCCGGGGGTCGTTCGTTTCCAGGCCTTCCCGGAGTTGACGGGAATATTCCCCTTCCACGGAGGCGCGCAGCTCTTCGGCCTCCGAAACGCGGTAGCGCGCGTCGAGCGTCATCTGGTACTTTCTGAACCGAAACTGGAAGGATTCTTCGGGATTAACCAGTCGGCGTGCCGGATCGAAGTCGGCATGCAGGCGGAAATCCCATTGCGGGGCGGGTTGATAGCGGGCGTCGAATTGGAAGTTGGGCGCACTCCGTTCCATGCGCGCGTTGTCGGGGTTCTTGCTGTCGAAGACGAAGTCGGGAAACAGCCATTGAAACCGCCAATATACCAAGTCACCCCGCCGCGAGACCGCGCCGCCGATATCGGCGTGTTCCTTGTCCGGCAACGGTTCGCCCACCAGTTCCACGGCCCATTCCGGGGAGAGCCGATATTCCAGGCCCAGCGTGAAGCGGTGGAAGACGCCATCGAAATCACGATCGCGCAGATAATCGGCCTGAAACGCGAAGGCTCCTTCCAGCGGGTGGCGCACCTTCAACTGCTGATGAAGGTACAGATCGGTGCTGCTCAATGATCCGGCCGAACCGATGAAGGCATTGGTGGCCCGTTCGTACCGATCCCAATTCTCCGTGCCCTGCCGAATCATGGCCCGGTTGATGAAGAAGGTGTTCCCTACGTTGTAATCGCGCGGTTCGAATTCGTCCCCGCGGTACACGGCGTGGGCCGCGGAAACGGTCCATACCACAATCAGTATGGCCGCGACCCGTAGTTGAACGATGCGCTTCACATGCATGGCGAGTGATACCTAACACAGATCCCGGTCTGCGGCCACAAACGCGTGGACTCATCATCGACGACACTTTAGTTTTCTTCGGCCTCGTTGTCCATAGGCGGTTGGCGCCCGACGGGGGCAACTCGCCATGGTGTCAAATCGCGTATGGCCATACTTGCTCTTGCAAAAAGGGGTAGCGCTATTAGACTCCCAAGAGATTTGCACGGGGGAACGAGCCGCGGAGAGAGGGATGCAGAATTTATGAACGGAGACTACACGGGAAGCTTTGCGGCGCGGCATATCGGGCCGGGGCCGGACGATCAGGCCGAGATGCTGCGCGCGTTGGGCGTGGACTCGATGGACGCCCTGATGAAGGAGGCGGTTCCTCCCGCCATTCGGATGGACCGCCCGCTGGATCTGCCCGAGGGCGAAAGTGAACATGCGTTTCTTGTGCGTCTGGAAAAAATCGCGGCGAAGAACCGACTTTTCAAGACCTTTATTGGAATGGGGTACCACGACTGCGTGACCCCGCCGGTGATTCAACGGAACCTGTTTGAGAATCCTTCGTGGTACACGCCGTATACGCCCTATCAGGCGGAGATCTCCCAGGGCCGTCTCGAATCGCTGATGAATTTCCAGACCATGATCATGGATCTGACGGGCATGGAAATCGCGAACGCGTCGCTGCTCGACGAGGCGACGGCGGCGGCGGAGGCGATGACCCTGCTGCACCGGGTGCGGCGCCGCGGCAAAGTCGATCCGGACGCGTCCCGGTTTCTGGTGAGCGATCGCTGTTTCCCGCAGGTGTTGGAATTGCTGGGAACGCGCGCGGAACCATTGGGCATTGAACTGGTGATCGGCGACGTGGAACAGATGGAATTCACGCCGCGGGTTTTCGGGGCGTTGGTGCAGTATCCGGATGATCGCGGCGCCTTGAAAGACTGGAGCGCGTTCATTGCGCGCGCCCACGAGACGGGCGCGCAGGTGGCGGTCGGCGCGGATCTCATGGCGTTGACGCTGGTGATGCCGCCGGGCGAGATGGGCGCGGACATTGTGTATGGCAGCGCGCAACGGTTCGGGGTGCCGCTCGGTTACGGCGGCCCGCACGCCGCGTTTTTCGCCGCTCGCGATGCGTTTAAGCGGGATGTGCCCGGCCGTATTGTCGGCGTCTCCGTGGACAAGCACGGCGCGCACGCGTATCGGCTGGCGTTGCAGGCGCGCGAGCAACATATCCGCCGCGAGAAAGCCACGTCCAACATCTGCACGGCGCAGGCGTTGTTGGCGAACATGGCGGCGATGTACGGGATCTATCACGGTCCGGAAGGGCTGAAGGCCATTGCCCGCCGTATACACACCTTGACGGGAACCGTGAGCGCAGGGTTGAGCGCGTTGGGCTATGCGCAGTCGAACGACCACTACTTCGACACGCTTCAGGTGGTGACCGATCAGGCGGAACCGATTCGCGCGGCCGCGCTGAAGGCGGAGATGAATCTGCGCTATTTCGCAGACGGCGCGGTGGGCGTCTCGTTCGACGAGACCACCACGCAAGCCGATGTGCAGGCGGTGCTCGATGTCTTCGCCGAAGCGGTCGGCGCGCGTGCGCCCGATGCGTCGGTGTTGACGGGTTCCGGTTCCGCCATTCCCGACCGCTTACAGCGCCGGTCCGATTTCATGACGCATCCGGTGTTCCGCACGCATCATTCCGAAACGGAAATGATGAGGTACATCAAGCGGCTGGAACGGAAAGATGTCGGGCTCGACACGTCCATGATTCCGTTGGGTTCCTGCACGATGAAACTCAACGCGGCGGCGGAGATGATTCCCGTGTCGTGGCCGGCGTTCAGCCGGCTGCACCCGTTTGTGCCTCAGGACCAGGCGCAGGGATACCGGTACATCGTGGAGGAGCTTGAGACGTACATCCGTGAGATGACCGGGTTGGATGCGGTTTCCCTGCAACCGAATTCGGGAGCGCAAGGCGAGTACGCCGGCCTGCTCGCCATCCGCGCGTATCACCGTGACCGGGGCGAGCCGCACCGGCATGTGGCGCTCATCCCTTCGTCCGCGCACGGAACGAATCCTGCTTCGGCGATCATGGCGGGTATGAAAGTCGTGGTGGTGGCGTGTGACGAGGATGGGTACATTGATATGGAGGATCTGAAGGCGAAGGCGGCGTTGCACAAGGATACGTTGGCCGCGCTGATGGTGACGTATCCCTCCACATTCGGCGTCTTCGAAGAACGGATACGGGATGTGTGCGAGATGGTGCATGCGCACGGCGGGCAGGTGTATCTGGACGGCGCAAACCTGAACGCACAGGTCGGTTTAACGTCACCGGCGTTGATCGGTGCGGATGTGTGTCACTTGAATTTGCACAAAACGTTTGCGATTCCGCACGGCGGCGGCGGGCCGGGCATGGGCCCCATCGCGGTGGCCGCTCATCTGGCGCCGTATTTGCCGCGCCATCCCGTGGTGGACATGGGCTTGGATCGCGGCATCACGGCGGTATCGGGCGCGCCGTGGGGGAGCGCGAGTATTCTACTGATCTCCTACGCCTACGTGCGGTTGCTCGGCGCGCGCGGTGTGGCCGAATCGACACGGGTGGCGATTCTCAACGCCAACTACATCAAGCACCGTTTGGAAACCCATTTTGACGTGCATTATACGGGGCGCAGCGATCGGGTTGCGCATGAATTGATCTTTGATGTACGTCCGTTCAAGGAGTCCGCGGGGATCACGGAAACGGATGTGGCCAAGCGCCTGATGGATTACGGGTTTCATGCCCCGACGGTGTCCTGGCCCGTGCCGGGCACGATGATGATTGAGCCCACGGAGAGCGAGTCGAAGGAGGAGCTGGACCGGTTCTGTGACGCCATGCTTGCGATTCATGGTGAAATCCAGGCCATCATGGTGGGCGAAGCGGATCGGGGCGATAATGTCCTGTGCAATGCGCCCCATACGGCGGAGGAAATGGCTTCCGACGACTGGGCGCACCCGTATACGCGCGAGCAGGCCGCGTATCCGTTGCCGTTTGTGCGCGCTTATAAATTCTGGCCCGCCGTCGGGCGTATCGACAATACCTACGGCGACCGCCATTTGGTGTGTTCGTGTCCGCCGATGTCGGCGTTTGCGTGAATGGTTGATAATTAATGGTTTTGGGGGATTGGGGGTCCGTTTCCGGGTTATAGGTTGTAGGTTTTAGGTTGAAGTGTCTCCGCTCAAAAACTACAACCTAAGACTTGGCACCCATCCCCATCAACCATGAACCATTAACCATTCCTCCCATGCCCACCGCGCTCATAGTCGATCCGATCAGCAAGCATCATGATCCCGGCTGGAATCATCCGGAATCGCCGGAACGATTCGACGCCGTGTTCCGGGCGCTCCAGAACGAGGGGCTGCTGGATATGGCGCTCCCGCTCTCCCCGCGCAAGGCGACGGAGGAAGAGCTGGCATGGTGTCATGACCCCGATTACATTGCGCAGGTGCGCCATGAAATCCAGAGCGGTATGACCCAGGTCAGCACGGGCGATACGGCGATCTCGTTCCGTTCGTATGAAGTGGCGCAATACGCGGTGGGCGCCGTGTTCCGCGCCGTGGACGCCGTGTTGGGCGGTGAAGCGCGCAACGCGTTTTGTGCGGTGCGCCCACCGGGGCATCATGCCACGTCCCATCGGAGCATGGGCTTCTGCATCTTCAACAACGTGGCGCTGGGCGCGCGGTATGCGCAGCAGCGTCACGGCGTGAAGCGTGTGTTGATCGTGGATTGGGACGTGCATCACGGCAACGGGACGCAGGACATATTCTACGAGGACCCGTCCGTCTTCTATTTCAGCACGCATCAGGCGCCGTTGTATCCGTTCACGGGATGGGCGGAAGAGACCGGAAAGGGCGCGGGGAAAGGGAGCACGATGAACGTGTGTTTTCCCGCCGGTGCAGGGCGCGCCGAGATCATGGGGGCGTTCAAGAATAGTTTGGCGCCCGCCATGGAATCGTTTCGTCCGGAACTCGTGCTCGTATCGTCCGGATTTGATTCGCGGGTCGACGATCCGCTGGGCCACTTTGAGCTTACGGACCGGGATTACCGGGATCTGACCGCGTTCATGATGAAGCTGGCGGCGGACCATGCCGGAAATAGACTTATTTCCGTATTGGAAGGCGGCTACAACTTGCATGGCCTAGCCGCGGCGGTCACCGCGCACGTGCGGGAACTGATTTTCGGGAATCGGTGACGAACAACGTCGTTGCGCAACGCCCCCTTTTCGGGTATCGAAAGGACAGCGATCTTATTGGCCGGTCAATAAGCCCGGGTGGCGGAATGGCAGACGCAAGGGACTTAAAATCCCTCGACCGTAAGGTCATGCGGGTTCGACTCCCGCCCCGGGCACCACAGCATTAGCACGAAATAACTCAATAAATGAAAAGGACAAATAGAGGACAAATAGGGACATAGAAATTGCGGCCACGCTCCTGAGAACATGGCTGGGCGCTGGGGATGGCGGCGCTTTGCATGGCGGGCGTGATTGACGCCCAGGCCCGGTCGGTGACGATGAACACAACCCCCTATGTGTTCCGCATCCGGTCTTTCTGTCTCTTGGGGTCCATGCGCAGGTCCATGACGCCGGTGACGAAGAGTTCGTCGCCGGCATGGGAGTAAAGGACTGCAAATGGGAATCGTCGGAGAAGACAGCGACGCTGGTTCGGACTGATCGCGGTCCATGCTTCAGGACAATCCCATATTCGCCGGAGGGTGGCTTCGTATTCGTCCAGGAATTGCGCCCCCAGGCCGCTGCTTTGGCGCTCATAGAATCCGATCGCCTCGGTCAAGTCCTCGGCCGCAACCGACAGGATCCGGTAGTTCATCCGTGGCTTTTCCGCAAGGATTGGACCAGGCTTTCCCCGTCCAAAGCGCTTATTTCGCCGGATTTGAACGAGGCCAATCGCCGCTCGCCTTCATCCGCCCAAGCCTTCATAACGTGCTCGTCAATCACTCCCAAGGTTTGCACGAGGCGATCGGCGAGCACGGCTCTCTCCATCACGGAAAGTTTCATTGCTTCGTTTTCCAGGACGGCGATTTCCATACGTTCTTCCCCTATTTGTCAGGCCCGGCTCAATGTCTTCCCGTGGGCTCTCCCGCCCATAGACTTACTGCCGTTAATGCTTACCAACGCTACTGCGAACCGTCCCAATCGTCAAGTTTGTGCCGCCCGCCCAGCGAAAGAATCGCCGCTGGGGTTTCAGGTTCCGGGACAAATAGGGACATAGAAACAAAGACAAGGACAAATAGGGACATAGAAACTGCGGGCATGATTACCCGATGCCGAGTTAATTGCTTACGGTCGAAACCTTCTGCCTGTGCATGCTTTTGGGTTCCCACGCAATTAAAATAATATGTGTAAAGCGTTCTAATTAAACATATTGCGTTGCGTTCTGCGCTACTTCTCTGTCCCTTTCGCCGTAGCCTCTCTGCTTCCGCACGAGCACTGTCGTGCAAAAGTGGGCGTGAAGGATCTGGAGACAGCACACGGTAAAGAGCCAGCGGTCGATGCGGCGTCGAACTTTTCGCCAGCGACGGAGTACGAGCAGGAACCGAATGGCCTGCCAGCGGAAAAGATCGGCCGACTCAATGGAGCTTCTCGACAGATGACGCGCTTGAAGGGCTTGTTGAGCGGGCGTTGCCTGTGCCGGATCAAATGCCGTGTCCGGCGAGGAAAAGGGCCACTTGGGCGCGTTTGCGATTTCCTCCGGTAAATATTTCCGGGCCAATTGGCGTAATACCGCTTTCCCTTCGCCGTTGCCCATGAGTTGTTCGGGCGGGATCCGTTTGGCGATCTCGAAGAGGTGATGGTCCAGAAAGGGCAGTCGGCCTTCCAATCCGTGCGACATTTCCATCCGGTCGCTATACGCTGGAAGAATGATCCGCCGCAAATGGGTGATGAAGCGTCGGTATTGAAGTGTGACCAGCGGGTGCCGATTTTTCTGCTGGCTGCTGTCGTTCAGATCGCTCCCGAGCAGGTCCGTCCATGTGCGGTTGCGCTCACGGCGTCGGAATCCGTTCCGCAAACAGGCGCGGACCAGACATCCGCACAATGCGGCCTCACTGCGGGCGCGAATGCGGGTTCCCGCACGTCGTCGTGCGTGTTTCCGGAAATCCGAATAGCCGAGAAACACCTCATCCGCACCTTCTCCCGTGAGGACGACCGACACCTGCTTTTTAGTGCCTCTTGCGAGCAGCAATTTGCCCACCGGCGCAAGATTCGGGATGGGCGCTTCGGTATGCCACAGGCAATCCTCCAACCCGTTCCACAAATCATCTTGCGTGATCTTGATCGACGTATGATTGAGGCCCAGGTGTGCGGCGGTTCGCGCTGCACGCGGGAACTCGTTGTAGGGATGTGGTGCATCCGTGAAGGCCACCGTAAACGCGTTGAGCGGTTGTTGCACAATCGAGGCCATTTTGGCGGCGACCAGCGACGAGTCCAGGCCGCCGCTTAGATAGACGCCCACGGGCAGATCGGCTTTCAAGCGGAGTTGAACGGCTTCGGTCAGCTCCCGGTCGATGTCGTCGATGCCGGGCGAATCGGCGGGATACTGTGCGGGGAAGTCCGGTTTCCAGTAGGTTGTGTTTTGCGCGCGGCCGGAATCGAGGTCGAGGAGAAGGAGGGAGGCCGGCGGCAGGTCGTATACGCCCCGGAACAGGGTACGGTTTTCGTCGTTCATGTAGCCGGGCCAGTCGATCTCCGGTTTGCAGGCGCCGGCGGCGAAGAGGGCCTTGGCTTCTGAAGCGAAAACCCATCCATTATCCCCGGTACGGCAGAGCATCAGGGGCTTGATGCCGAAACGGTCCCGGCAGGCGTACAGGCTTCGACGGGTGCGGTCCAGCAGCAGAAAAGCGAATTCGCCGCGCAAGTGCTGTACAAAGTCCGTTCCGTACCGTTTGTAGAGCGCGATGATGTATTCGGAGTCGCTGTGTGTTTGAAAGGGGTAACCCCACGCTTCGAGATCCCGGCGCAGAGCGGGTGGCGTGTAAATTTCGCCGTTGTACGCGAGTACGACGGTCTGTTCCAGGTCCAGCATGGGCTGATGCCCGCCGGGCGGGTCCATGATGGCCAGCCGGCGATGGCCGAATCCGACGCCGAGATCGTCATCCAGAAACAGCCCTTCGTCGTCCGGGCCGCGGTGGGCGAGGGCGGACATGCCCTGCCTGATCGCTTCGCGTGACACCGATGGACCAATGATCCCAACTATTCCGCACATGAGCCGGCTGCTTTCTCCTGAATACACGATCGGGCGGCACCCGTCTGCGTGTGTAGATTTCTTCCCGTCCCAGAGGCGTTCAGCTTTACGAATTTCCGGCTCGAAGGAGAAGCTAAAACGGCGGGCGGTTTCTTTTCCCTTGATACTGAACGAAAGTTCAGTATGGTGGTGTTGAAAGGAAGTTCCCATGCCCAGAGTCATGCAGATTCACGAGAAAATACGGCGGTTGCGCGCTTTTTACCGGGAGGAGAAGCGCATGCCCGGTTATGCGGAAATGCTGAAGCTCTTTGACTATCGCTCCAAGAATTCGGTGTTCGGTCTGCTCCAGAAGCTGGAAGCCCGGGGATATATCCGCAAGACGCGCGGCGGGAAAATCATGCCGACGAGTCGCCTGACCGGAAGCATCAAACTGCTGGGGGCCGTGCAAGCGGGGTTCCCGTCGCCGGCCGAAGAGGAGTTGGTGGATGTCCTGAGTCTGGACGAATATCTGGTGCGCCGCCCGGAAGCGACCTACATGCTGACCGTCAACGGCGATTCGATGATCGATGCCGGAATTCATCCTGACGACATCGTGCTGGTGGAACGGGGCGGCACGCCGCGAAACGGCGATATCGTGGTGGCCCAGGTCGACGGCGAATGGACGATCAAATATTTCCAGAAAGATCGAAAAGATCGAAAGACGGTGCGACTGGAGCCGGCCAACGCAAAATACAAAACCATTGTGCCGCGCCAGTCGTTGATCATTGGCGGGATCGTGAAGGCGGTGGTGCGGAAATATAGGTAGGTTCTAGGTTCTAGGTTTTAGGTTCTGGATTTTGGTTGCAGGAATGTTCGCTCAACCCAGAACCGAAAACCTAAAACCTAAAACCTAACCCCCCACCACCATCCCCCCGTGGGTGTTACGCAGAATGTGAAGCGGTATGACAACAACGGTGCAGCCTATAACGCTTTCCTCTTTCCCGCGCGCGATTGTGCACGTGGACGGCGACGCATTCTTTACGTCTGTTGAGCAGTCGATTCATCCGTCGCTGAAAGGGCGTCCGGTGGTCACGGGGAAAGAGCGGGGCATCATTGCCTGCGCGAGCTACGAGGCGAAGGCGCTGGGTATTCGGCGCGGCGTGGGGCTTTGGGAGGCCCGAAAAATGTGCCGGGATCTGGTGGTGTTGCCGAGCGATTACGAGATGTACAGTCTTTACTCGAAGCGCATGTTCGATATCCTGCGCCGTTATACCCCGGTTGTGGAAGAGCATTCCATCGACGAAGGGTTTGCGGATATCAGCGGGTTGCGTCGCGTGTTTCATGCGTCGTACGAAGAGATTGCGCGCCGTATCCAGGCGGATATTCACAGCGAGCTGGATATTGGAGTGTCCCTTGGGCTCAGTCTTTCCAAGGGCTTGGTCAAACTCGCGTCCAAATTCCGCAAGCCGCGCGGATTCACGCCCGTGGCGGGGCATCACATTCATCTATTCCTGCAGCGCACGCCCTTGGAGGAGGTCTGGGGGTTCGGCCGGAATACGGTTCAGTTGTTGCAGAAACACGGGCTGACGACCGCCTACGATTTTGTGAGGCGACCGGAAGCATGGGCGACGCGCTGGCTGGGTAAAGTCGGCCGGGATATCCGGACGGAACTGCGCGGCGGTTCCGTGATGCCGGTGAATCCCGAAGAAAAAAGCGCGGTGGCCACCATCAGTAAATGCAAAACGTTTACGGCGCCGTCCGAGGACCGCGCGTTTGTGTATGCCAAACTGGTCCGGAACGTGGAATCGGCGTTCATTAAACTGCGCCGGTACGATTTGTGCGCGCGCGAGATGATCGTGTTTCTGCGGCGCGCCGATTATCATCAGGAAGCGATGGAGGCGAAATTGAACCGACCGACCTCGTCCACCCAGGAAGTTCTCCCGCTGGTGCGCGAATTGTTTGATGCCCTGTACCGGCCGGGCGCGACGTATCGGGCGACCATGATCGTGCTGGGCAAACTGAACGCGGACCGGAGCCGGCAATACGAACTGTTCGAAGATCCGGTGCGGATCGATGCCATGGCTCGCGCTTCCCGCGCGGTCGATGAAATCAACGGGCGGTTCGGTAAGCACAAGGTCTGTCTCGGGCCCTCGCTGGATTTGCCGCATCATCGCCACACGGAACGCGACGAACTGCCGTGGCGGCGGCATCATTTGCTGCAAGGCGAAACGGCGCGGAAACGGCTCCACCTGCCGCGGCTGTGCGTGGATGTGTGAGAGGGCGTAAGCAGTAAGCAGTAAGAAGTAAGCAGTAAGAAGTAAGAAGTAAGAAGTAAGAAGTAAGAAGTATTCCGTGTTCAGTGGGGCTTCCGGGCGCGCTTGGATGTATTGTGTCCGGTCGGGATGGCGGTGCATCGCGAATGTTCTCACAAACACGTTCTTGCTTTTGACCTGCACGGCGGATACAAGCGAGGGGCGTGGATGCCCCTTGTTTGGTCGTCGATCGGGTTGTGCTCTCGCGCGGACTACTCGGTCGCTTCTTCTTCCGGGCGTATCAGCCGCTCCAGTTCCGCTTGCAACTCTTCCATGCCGCCGGGCGAGAACCCTACTTTCTGGAATTGCACGATCCCGTCGCGGTCGATCAAGACCATCGTGGGAATGCTGAACGCGCCGTATTCCATGGCGATCTCGCCGTCTTCGTTGATGCCGATCAGGTATTCGATCCCGAAACGGTCGAGCATGCTTTGGACACGTTTTTCCATGCCGGGACTGTCCACGCTGACGCCGATGAATACCACGTCGTCACCGCCGAGTTCCTCGTACATGCCCTGCAGGTAGGGCAGCGACTCGACACAGGGCGGACACCAGGTGGCCCAGAAATCGACAAGCACCACGTTGCCGCGCTGTTCGGACAGCCGGAAGGGGGCGCCGTCCATCAGCGTCAATGCGAAGTCCGGGGCCGCTTCGCCGATCAGGTCAATGTCGGGCATCTCCATGCCGTCCTGCATGGCCTCGGTCAGTGCATCAAAGTCGGCGACTTCGGTGAATCCTTCCGTATCGTAGGCAAAGAGGTCGGGATCGATATCCTCATTAACGGACCGATGCGTGACCCGGTAGCGGAGCGTATAGCGGGTCGGCATGCCGGGGATGGCGCCGTCGTCGTGATAGGCGGACAGATCCACTTCGGCCGCCAGTCCCGCGAGCAGACCGGTTTCCTGATCGATCCAGACCTTGATGGATTCGGTGAACTCGATCTCATCATCTTCAACGAGTAGCTGGATGGCCCACGCCATGCGGCCGTCGTGCTCTTCGTCTTCCAGCACGGTGACGGAGATGTCTTCCGCAAATTCCTTCAGCACGGCCCGCGGGTTGTCGCTGAGAAGCGCCGCGACATCCGGGAGCACCGCGCCACCGATATATTCCTCGTGCGCTTCGAGCGCGGCGGGAAATCCGTCTTCCATCGGGGTCCGTATCAGGTATTCGAGTGTCGGGAAGATAATCGAGAGCGTCTCCCCGTCGCTGACCAGCGTCATCATTTCCGATTCGACAACGAGCCGGTCGGGGCGTTGATACACCAGCTTGCTGTCCTGCGTCATTTCCTCCGCTTCGCCGTCCATTTCGAAGGTCACCGTCATTTCGGCGCGTTGCACAATGGTTTGGATGCCGGCTTGGCTTTCCACGATGCGGTCAATCAGCTCGCTGACCGGATCGTCCGTGGCGGCGGTAGCATCGGTGAGTGAAAGTGCCAGCAACACGCCGGCGAGGGCCGGTAAAAAGGTGCGCTTCATGGGTCTCCTTAGGTTGAGCGACTTCAGGGTTCAGTGCGACACTGTCCGCTAACCGCCCTGTGAAATCAAGGCGGAATGGAGCCCCCGTGTGACGCCGGAACAGGGCCCGGTCACGGACGGGCTTGTTTCCCGGCGCGAGTTCGCGTATGGAATCGGGGAGAAATGGAGCGCTTATGTTGATTGCACGGGACTGGAAAGAGTACGAACTGTTGGACGCGGGACACGGCGAGAAGCTGGAACGCTGGGGGGAGATCATTCTGCGACGTCCCGATCCGCAGGCCATCTGGCCGCCGACGCGGGATGCGCGGTTCTGGAAGCAGGCGGACGCCGTATATCGTCGCAGCGAAAGCGGCGGTGGCCGTTGGGAGCATGCGCGGTCTGTGCCGAAACAGTGGATGGTGTCCTACCGGAATCTGAAATTTCATGTGGAGCCGACCGGATTCAAGCATACCGGTCTCTTCCCCGAACAGGCGGTGAACTGGGATTGGATGGGGGACTTGGTGCGCCAAGCCGACCGCACCATCCGTGTTCTGAACCTGTTCGCCTATACCGGCGGCGCCACGGTGGCGTTGGCGGAAGCCGGTGCGGATGTGTGCCATGTGGACGCGGCCAAGCGGATGGTCGCTCGCGCCAAAGAGAATGTGTCGCTTTCCGGATTGGGTAGCCGTCCTGTGCGCTACATCACGGACGATGTGATGAAATTCATTCAGCGGGAAGGGCGGCGCGGCACCCAGTACGACGCCATCGTCATGGACCCGCCGACCTATGGGCGCGGTCCGACCGGAGAGTTGTGGAAGCTTGAGGATACGTTGTACGACCTGATGAAGTCCTGCACGGAGCTTCTTTCCGGGAAGCCTCTATTCTTCCTGGTCAATTCCTATACCACCGCGTTTTCGCCCATTGTGGCGGCGAACATGTTGAAATCTTTGGTCAAGAGCACACACGGAGGTACGGTTACCTGCGGCGAGCTTGCCCTGCCGATTGCCTGTTCGGATATGGTGTTGCCGTGCGGCGCCTACGGCCGGTGGACTGCCGAGACGAATGGTTAATAGTCAGATTGATTACAGACACCCGACACCCGACACGCGACACCCGACACGCGACACCCGACACCCGACACCCGACACCTTGGACTCGACCCTGAACGCGTCTTCCATACCCCTTCTTTACGAGGACAATCACCTGTTGGTGGTCGTCAAACCTTCCGGCGTCCCCACGCAGGCGGATCGGACGGGCGAACCGGACATGCTCACGCGCTTGAAGGCCGACCTGAAGCGGCGGCACGAGAAGCCGGGCAACGTCTTCCTGGGGTTGGTGCATCGTCTCGAC
The DNA here is from genome assembly GCA_007128275.1 of Kiritimatiellia bacterium. Taxonomy (GTDB): domain Bacteria; phylum Verrucomicrobiota; class Kiritimatiellia; order SLAD01; family SLAD01; genus SKZA01. The sequence goes on along the minus strand of SKXR01000025.1, from coordinate 998 downwards.
CGGCCGGTGGGCGGGGTGATGGTCTTCGCGAAGACCTCCAAGGCCGCCTCGCGTCTTTCCGCACAAATTCGCGCGCGCACGTTCGAGAAGGTCTATCTAGCCCAAGTCCACGGTGTTCCCGAGCCGCGTGAAGGGGAGTTGGTTGATTTCCTTCTGAAAGATCAACGGAGCAACACGGTGCGCGTCGCAGCGGCCACCGAACCGGGGGCAAAGCAAGCCCGGCTGGCCTATCGCGTGGAAAAGGCCGGGGGGGAAGTCAGTCTTGTGCGCATCGAGCTCCATACGGGGCGGCCTCATCAGGTACGGGTGCAAATGGCGGCCATCGGATGCCCCTTGGTGGGCGATCGGAAGTATGGCGATGCGTCCAGTAATTCACCGGGCGAGGCAATAGCGCTTTGGGCATACGAAATCCGGTTCAACCATCCAACCCGGGGCGAAACCGTGTGTTTCACGGTCGATCCGCCCTGGTAGCTGAAGACGGAAGACGGAATACGGAAGATGGAAGACGGAATACGGAAGACTGAACACCGCTACTACTTGCTGCCGACTTTTTTCCGCGCGGTTCCCTCTTTATAGAACGGCAACTCCGCCACCTGGGCGGGGAGGCCCGCGCCGCGCGTCTCCACGGTGAGTGCGCAGCCGGGCTCGCAGAGATCGGCCCGGACATAAGCCAGTGCGACGGCGACACCGAGGCTGGGCGCGAGTGAGCCGCTGGTGATGTCGCCGACTTTTTCATCGTCCAGCAGCACGGCGTCGCCCGCGCGCGCCGCGCGTTTGGTTTCGAGCTGGAGCGCGACCAGCTTTTCCGGCACGCCTTGTTCGAGGTCGCGCATGACCGCATCCCGTCCGATGAAGTCTTTGGAGGTGTCCATAAACATTCCGTTTGTAGCGGCCACGGGCGTGCGGTCGGGGCCGAGTTCGTGTCCGTAGAGGGGATAGCCGACTTCCAGGCGCAGCGTGTCGCGCGCGCCAAGACCCGCGGGTTGGATAACGCCGGG
>SKXR01000027.1 GCA_007128275.1 Kiritimatiellia bacterium | reverse complement strand
TAGAGCGTAAGATATTCCACGCCCGCTTGTTTACAGGCCCGGACCACCGCGCGCACGGAATCCGCCCCGGCTTCATGCCCCTTGATCCGGGGTAATCCCTTCTTCTTTGCCCAGCGGCCGTTGCCATCCATGATGATAGCCACATGACGCGGCACTTTGGATTCATCGTTGCTCATGAACGTGTCGCGTAGACGTCCTCGATGATAAAGGTGCTGTCGCGCTGCGGCCCGACGGAAACGATGCCCACGCGGACACCTGTGATTTCTTCCAACCGCGTCAGATACGCCCGCGCAGGCTCCGGCAAATCCTCGAATCGCTGGATATGCGTGGTGGGCGTCATCCAGCCCGGCATTTCCTCGTACACCGGACGGCACGCCTCCAATACTCCCACACTGGCAGGCATATCTCGATAGGTACGACCGGCGCATTCATAGGCCACGGCGATGCGTATAACCGGCTGATTATCAAGCACATCCATCTTTGTCAGCGCCCAGAAATCAATGCCGTTCACCACGGCCGAATAGCGGGCCACGACGGCATCGAACCATCCGCAACGACGGGGTCGCCCCGTGGTTGAACCGAATTCATTCCCCACTTTGGCCAATTCCATGCCCGTCGCGTCGTGCAGTTCCGTGGGAAACGGGCCTTCCCCTACGCGCGTCGTATACGCCTTCACAACCCCGATCACGCGCTCAATACGATGAGGCGGAACCCCGGAGCCCGTACAGGCGCCTCCCGCCGTGGCATTGGAAGACGTCACAAACGGGTAGGTTCCAAAGTCAATATCCAGCATGACCCCTTGTGCGCCCTCAAAGAGTATGGATTCCCCCTTGCGGTCGGCTTCATTCAATAACGTCACGGTATCGACGATATACGGCTGCAGAGAAGTCGCCCACGCCTGATACTGCTCGAGGACTTCCTCCGCATCGAGCGTCGGTGCGTTGAGCGCTTCGAGTATGCGATTGTTTTCATGGATGCGTTTGCGTAACTGATTCGGGAAAGAGGCGTCAATCAGGTCGCCCATGCGAAGCCCGACCCGGGCGGCCTTATCGGCGTAGGTCGGGCCGATCCCGCGCTTGGTGGTACCGATCTTGTCCTTGATCGCGGCGCGTCCCTCTCGATATTCGTCAATCAGGCGATGATACGGCATGATCACATGCGCGCGGTCACTGACAAAAAGACGGTCTTTCGTCGAAATCCCCTGAGCCTCCACCTCGTCAATTTCCTTCTTCAGTGCGGCGGGATCCACCACCACCCCATTACCGATCACACAGGAACACCCCTCGCGGAGGATTCCGGACGGCAAGAGATGAAGGACATAGCGTTGATCGCCGATTTCCACCGTATGGCCCGCATTATTTCCGCCTTGATATCGAACCACCCATTGATGTTCGGTGGTGATTACGTCGATGATCTTTCCTTTTCCTTCGTCGCCCCACTGGGCCCCAATGAGAATGGTATTCGCCATAAACCGTACCTGTATTTCCGGGCCCGCGCCCATTAGAAGAACGGCCCTCAAAGGCTCGAGGGCCATCAGCATGAAATTGAGCCCTGAGCGTAGAAAAAGCGCATCACAGGGTCAAGTCTACTGTTCTGCGGCACCGGACAGGTACGCGGCATCCAGATGGAACACCCGACCGGTACCGGCACGATCAAGAAAGACGCCCCATGTATGGATCGATTCCTTCCGCAAAGGGCGTCCACGCGGCGTCATGAACGACTCGGTAAGGTCCAGGCGGATCGTATTGTGGCCCGGACGTAACCGCACGGATTCTTGAAAACGATCCGCATATTCAGGCTCCACCTTGTCGTCTACGCGAATCCAGCCGTTCAACTCGTTGTCACCCGTCAAATGGATGTCTACGTGCAATGCCTGCATGTCAGACCAGTCAGCATGAAAATCCGTCATGAATACGCCGGGATAGTCCGCCTGATCGTGCAGGGTGACGGCCAATGCATATTCACCATAGGCGGCATACTCTCGTGATCGCTGCACCGTAGCAGACGTGGCAACCCAGCGCCCGACTTCCATGGGCGTTCTGAAACTGGCCAGCAAGGGATACGCGCGTTCCGCCATACGCCGGTCCACCACCACGCTTACGGCAGGCAGGACAGCCAAGAGAGTCAGCACAAGCACCATGGCCACCCCGGTCATCCTTACTCGTCGTTCTTTGCGGAACACGACGATCAGACAGGCGCCCCCCGCCATCACCCCGGCCCACCCCATCAGGATGTCACCCCATGCGGGTGTGCGCCCCGTAAAGAACTGTAGCGCCTCCATGAGAGGGACGGCCAACAACGCGATGCCGACCGCCTTCGGTGCAGCGGCGACCGCCGCAAAGGGCAGGATTTTTGCAAGTAGTATCGTTCCCAGCGCCAGCGCTGGGAAGTGCAGGAAACGCCACCACGCCTCGTAGAGGCGATCCCGCGGCAGAGTCTCGACCGGCCCTACCAGAGCCAACAGAATCACGCACAGGACAACAACCGATGGAACGCGACTCGAAACCGAGGCGGACACGCCGTCTACTCCTGCGGGAACGACGGGTCCCAGAACACCCGATACGAGCGGAACCGGGTATTGGTGGACTCGATATCCTCGTAGAAGAGGTTTCCGCCGCGATCGGAGGTGAAGTCCGCCTTTTGATCGTCGCCCGGTCCTTCCGGCGCGGTCTGCCAGTCAAACCCGTCTTCCGTGTATTCGACGCGATAATCTTCTGCCCAAGCGCCACGCCACCGGATGGTATGTCGGTCGGATCGGAAAAGCTGTTCCACAATGCCTTCGAATTGATCACCGTAGAGCACATTGAACGGCTCGGAGTTTGTAGCCGAATAGACGACGGAATCCTTCTCGCCGATGACCCGCCACCGTGCATTGTAGGCATTCCACTCGGGGGAAGAGGTCCAAATCACATATTCCTGGTAGGCATTGACGTTGGTCTGAATGGTGAACCAGCTTGTCCCTCCGTCCGGAGAGAACTGCACGGCAAATAGCAAGTCGTCCGGCACATGATTCACCGCCCATACGAGCGGCTGGAGTTGCTGGGCCACCGTGTCGATGGTGAATTCATCGTTCAGGGTCCGAGTAGACGTAGTCGCATCGGTCGATCCCATACTGGCAAACTCGGTATTGCCGAAGGCACCGAGGTTAATGCGGCCCGCCGTCGGTTCCGGCTGGTTCTCGAAGTTCGAATCGGGATTGCCTCGACCGACCGCCCACGAAGTTTCGGCGTCCGTCACGAACGTGCCGGTATCGGGATTGTATCGTCCGAATTCGCTCTGGAGATGGAAGTTCCCGCTCGATGCGCTGTGCAACCGCGGATTCGTCAAGGCGCTTCGGAAATCATGCCCTTCATTCAATTGCCAAAGCCGCAGATCGGTGTTGGCGTCGAAGATCGACGAATCATCGCCTACAAGATGGTAGATGTTGTAATCGATAAAGGTTTCACCCGCTGTAATGGCATTCCCTGTTAACGCCACCCCATTGGTTTCCGTAATCGTAAAGATGCTATTTTGAAGCTTGTTATTCAGTATCGGATTCTGTGCCCGATACGCAAAGTTGGAATTGCCGACAAACGTCACATTCTCCACCAGCGCGGTGCGTACATTGACCAATTCCACCCCACCAGCCCTGTTTTCCCAGATCCTCATATTCCGCAAGGTTAGATTTTCCACGTTCGACGCAAACACACCCACGGTATTGCTGTAACTGAAAATCCGCTCTGCCACAATATGCTTATTGGTATTCAGGTAGATGCCTCGCTGCGCCGTGTGCACAGCCAGATCCCGAAGTGTGACAAAGGAGGCATTCACATTAAAGCCCTGTCCCGAGCTGATATTATTTCGTCGGAGGATGGTTCCGCCCGCGACGAGGTTGGTGCTGCCCTGAATCGTGAGGGGACCATGCACCGCATCCCCGCCCCGCGACCAGATGATCCGGGTGTCGCCCACCGTGTACAATCCGGTATCCACATAGATCACGTCGCCACCGACCGTGTCATACGCATCCAGAATGGCTTGGATAGAAAGTTTCGGCTCCGCAGGCGTAAGCCCCGTATTTGTGGCAATTCCCGCAGCGGTCGTATAGATATCGAACGTGCCGTTATTGACGAAGAAATCCTGCGGATCATTGCGGACCGAGAAGGGATTATCCACGGCATCATTTACATCCGGATCCGCATCCAATACCACGCGCCATTCCGCATCAAAACTGGAATCAAAGAGCGTGGTATCCCATGCATAGGAACCCTCCGTCGCGTCCAGTCCGCTCACAATAGGAACCCACGAATCACCGCCATTGGAGGAATACTGCAAGGTAACCGTATTGGTCGCAACGCCCAATCCGCCCGCGAGCCAACGCAGCACCACGGTATTGCGCACCGCGCCCCCATCATTGAGGCTGATCGCCTGCAGCCACGGATCCGTCAGGCTCATGCTTGCTTCCGCAGTACTTCCATATGCTCCGAGGTTGATCCTGCCCCCGTTGGGCGACGGTTCATTCGCGATGCTGCTGGCGGGATCGCCCGCATCAATGGCCGGAGAATGGACGGCATCGGTCACAAAGGCATCGAGCGCAGGGTCATACCGGCCCACCGTCGATCGAAGATGGAAATCTCGCCCTGCTTCATCGGCAAATAGCGGTTCGGCCGAAATGCTGTTCATATCCTGGCCCGATCGCTGCTGCCAGTAGACCAGTTTCTCCCACAAGCCGTCATCGGCATTGCCGATCCATGCGCCGTTTCGACCGAGCAATAAAATATAATCGGATTGCAAAGTGCCGGCCACGCGGCGAATGACTGTTGCGTTTGCTCCGTGGTTACCATTTGCAATTAAGATGTTATTCCGCAAATTCATGGAGGAGTCTGGGCCGGTCTGCTCAATGGCTACCACGCCCCCAACGATTGTGTTGTTTCGAATCGTCGTATTGGTTCCAGACACCGCGACCAAAGTTCCGGCATTGCGGCTGATCAGTGAATGCTCAAGCACTGCTCGTGCGCCACTTATAGTCAATGGAGCATTGCGCAAGTCAACGCGCGAGACCACCG
>SKXR01000193.1 GCA_007128275.1 Kiritimatiellia bacterium | reverse complement strand
TCGACGCGACTGGTCACGACCACGCCGCTGTCATAATGATTGGTGCCATACGTCAAGGGGCGAACGACGCCAAACGGAGCGGGCGATCCACGTATGTCCAGTACCAACATGCCGGTCGGGAAGCTGTTGGGATCGAGCGGATTCGTCCCCTTCTGCACTTCCACGCCGTCGCTGAATCCATCGCCGTCGGTGTCCGGGTTGCGCGGATCGGTACCGTGCACCATGATTTCTTCGTAGTCGGTGAGCCCGTCGCCGTCCGTGTCGGGGTCCAGCGGGTTCGTGTTGTAGATCATGATTTCTTCGTAGTCGGTCAATCCATCGCCGTCCGTGTCCGGATTGAACGGATCGGTGCCGTACCGGAATTCCTCGCCGTCCAACAGACCGTCACCGTCGGAATCCAGCGGCGTCATGACGCGCCGCGTGAACGCGTTGTTGGTTTCGTCCGACTCTTCCACGGCGTTACCTTCGTCCACCGCGGCATGCACGCGCACGAAGGCGGAGGTGAACCCGTGACCGCTCATATCCCATTCATACTGGAGTGTGGTGGCCTGACTCGGTTCCAGCGCATCGACCGGCAGCACGGCGAGGATATCGCCAGTGGAATTTTCCAGGCGAAGTACGAGGCTGTTGGTGGGCGCGGCCAGCGCGCCGAGATTCCGGATTTCCACGTTCAGCATCCGTATGGATGCCGTGACTTTTTCGGCCTGAAAACGCATGATGGCATAATCCGGCCGCATCGGGCTGATCCACGCCGTGTTGTTGGCCAGGTTACGGTCCACTTGATCGAGTTCGGCCACCGCGAAGAGAGGAACCGGATTGGTGGAAGCGGAGACGATCCACTGGGCGTTCAAGGTGTAGGAAGCGCCGGCCACCCATGGGCCGGATGTATCGATTCGGCCCTGATTCAGGAGTACGCCGCCCGCCGCCGGGTCGCCGCGATAGACGCGGGCCCACGCGCCCGTGACGGCCAACTCGCCGACGTTGCGAAACACCACTTCCACCAACGCCGTCATACCCGGCTGTACGGCCGTGATTTCCTGCGTCGAATTCGTCCAGTTCAGCAGGCGAATGTCTTTGGCGAACACGGCGATGTCGCGCCCGATCTGATATTCCAGCGCCGCCAGCGCCGTGACCGGCCCCATGTTGGTGACCACGTTGTTTTCGTTAAAGTGCACTTCAACTTTGTTGTACACCAGCGCGATGGCGCCGTTGGTGGTGAACGCGCCGCTGAACGAACGCTCAAAGGCGCTGTCGTTAAGGAGCGGTACCGGCAAGCTCCAACGATTGAAGGCGCGGTCGTAGTTCAGGATGACCGGGTTCTGGAAGAACGGCTCATCGGTGGTGTCGGTCCAGATCACGGAAATCTCGCCCTGCGGTCCGGTAATAAGCCGGAAGTCCATTGCAGAGGTCGTCTTGCCCGCGTCGCCAATGACCACCGGGCTGGTCAGCGATGGCGACGTACTGGACACCATCTTTCCTTCCTGAAACCAGACAACGAGCAGATCGCCGTTATAGTCGAAGACGGCTTGTGGTTGCGTGTCCTGCACGTCGTTGACCGTCACGCGCGTGAGCGATCCCCACGACCCACCGGAATACGTCGCACGATAGATTTCCTGATCGAAATCCGTCGCGATATCGCGATCGGCGTCCAGCGCGACAAAGAGATACCCCACGTTTCCGTTCCACACGAGCGAAGCGCCGACGACCAGTCCGGCAGAAGGCGCAACCGCCTGCGGGGCGGACCACGTGGTACCGTTCCAGAAAGCGGACATCAGCGTGTCTACACCGGACATGATGAGGGATTCTTCGTCCAGTACGCTGTCGTTGCGTTGCCACGTCAATAACGCGGTTCCGTTCGCCGCGACGCTTAAGCGCGGGTTCCGGTCCATCACGTTGTTGGTCGTCAGATTAAAGGACTGCCAGTCGGTTCCGTCGAAATGGCCCACCGCGATTTCGAGGGAGGAAAGCGCTTCGGCCAAGTGGGACGTGGAAGAAAGCACATAGCCGCCGTTCTGCCATGCGGCAAGGGCTTGCCCGCCGGGCAGCAGTCCGAGTTGCGGCTTGCTGTCGCCGGTGCCGTCGTCCCAAACTAGCCCTTGATACGCGTAGGTCGTCCCGTTCCAGCGCGACCAAGCCAGCGCGTTCATGTTCTGGCCGATGCGGTCCCCGGTATCCGTGATCCACAGCAGGATACGTTCATCGCCGGCCACGGCCAATGCGGGCTCGGAATACGGGAATCCGTCTGGTTGCAGAAATTGTTCGTTCTCGGAAGACGGCATGCGGGCCGACCGCCCCACCTTATCGTCCAGCACGCGCCCGTCGCGGCTCGCCACCCGATTATACAATTGGCGGCCATCGCCTTTCGTGCGCAGGTAATCGCGACGCATCAAGGTGAATTCAGCGGGTTTCAGTTCCACCAAATTCCGGCTCGCGGCGTCCACTGACTGGGCGACACTTTCCGAGAACGAGTCGCTGGGGTACTTATAGATCTGGAACGGCCAACGCTCGCTCCAGATATCCACCGACCACGCCAGTATGTTGGCGCGAATGGAAGCGTTCAGTTCCAGGGACAAATCGTACTCAAACGGCTCAATCTGGAACGTGTTCGGAATATCGAGGCCCAACGAGCCTTCGACATTGGCGAAATCGGCCAGGCCCGCTCCCAGTGTGCCCCAGAAGCCCGGTGTGATTTGAATTTCGGTGGCCCCCCACATGGGATCGAAATACTCGTCGAAGAAAATGGTGCCGCTCACTTCGACCTTGGCGCCCAGCTTGCCGTACAGCGGCGGCTTAAGCGTCAGGTATTTGGGCTGGCTCTCCTTGGCAATCGATAATCCGAGGCTGAAGTATCCACCATAGAGCCAGTCCGTTTCGTCGAATTCGTAATCGAACGAGACACCGCCGCCCACACTCGGGGTGACCTTGATGGCGGAGAACTCCCATTCCCGGCTCATGGACGCGCCGAGCTTGCCGCTTCCCTCGAGGTCCACTTCGCCCGACACATTGAAGGACATGGGATTCTCGTACTTGTTGTTCCCGCCACCGGGCATGTCTTTTCCAGAAGGCGATTTCGAGGGAATCGTGTCGGAGCCTTGCTTGTTCATCGAAAACGACGGTTGAAGAAAACGATAGGTCTTGTTGCCCGCAAACGGCGCGGTGGCGGTGTAGCGGGTCCAAAGTTTCGGCGGCTTCACGATGTCAAAATTGGCCCGGTGCAACACGGACTTCCCCCCGTTCGCGCCGGTGGCGCGCGCTTCCAGTCGGCCGCCGACACCGAATCGGTCGGAGACGGAAAAGCTCTGCTGCGCGTTTGCGCCGGACGTACGATCGACATGGCCGTTGACCAGCCATTCGACATTGCCCTCGCCGGTACCGCGCCAATCCACCACCACACGCATCGGCACCGTGAATTCCGTTCCGACTCCGTACGCATGGCGAATGCCGTTGAGAAACACAGCCGCCTTGCCCCGGTCAAAGTAGTCCGCCTGCCCGAAATGCGTATCGAGACCGCGTAAATTTTGGATGCGCGGGCGTACCCCATATTCCGTGTCGAGCTTCAGCATGATGGAATCGCCAATAGCTTCGCCGTTGTCATCGACCCCGACCAGACGGACAATGGCCTCTTCGCTGTATTCACCGTCCCAATCCTGATGCGCCAACCAAATGATATGCTTGTTGTTGCCCGGCTCAATGCCTGCGCCGATGTCGCCGACGAGCGACTGGGGAGTGAGATCAAACGACAGGCCGCCGTTGGTGGAAATCATCATCGAGATATGGTTCGGCGTGTTGTCCATATCGATAAGATTATAGCGGATGTCCACGTACTTATCGTGCGTCACCACCGAACGTTGGGTCACGATGATCCCCGAAATAAAGGTGTCGACATTGAAGTCCACATGCAGCCGATGATCGTTGTGGACGACGTTGGTGAAGGTGTGGGTGTAAAGAATGCCGGAATGCGCTCCGTCGATGGTGGTGTACGGCAACCGGTTGTGGGTGCTGAACATCGTAAACGTCTGGTTGGATCCGGTGATTACCGGAATGTTGCCGCTCGGGGTGATATCGCCCAGGGGCGTGTTCTGCGAGGTCTTGATGTATTTGCATCCCGCCGAACCGCGCACCGGCACATGATAGTCGTATCCGGCCGTCGACTGAATCACCAGCGTCGCCTCGTAGATTGCCGGCAGCTCAAGCGGGGTGAAGGTGATGGTGAAAGAATCGATGCCGTTGTATGGAACAAGCGACGGCAGGGCCGACCGCGAAAACGCGGCGGCGCCCGGGCCGGTAAAATAGGCATTGGTAATGGATAGATCTTCGGTGCCGAGGTTCATGACGCGGAATGTGCGTGTCAGCGAGTTGCCGATCGGCATAACATCCTCAAAATCCGTCCCCTTATCCACGGAAATGGTATCGCCGGAGGCAATCACTGCGCCGTTGATACCCACCACATCGAGGAGAGGCCCGATGTGCAGCGCCACCACGATACCGTCCGAGCGCTTGTGCAATTCGTGGTCGCCGCCCTCGAACACGGAGAAATGACCGCCCACCAACAGGCGTTGCTCGGGATCGAACGCGACCGCGCGCACGACGCCCGTGCGGGTGCCCGTGCCGATGGCGGACCAGGAGGAGCCGTCCCATCGCGCAAGGCGACTGGCCGGAACGTCGCCTGCATGAGAGAACTCGCCGCCGATGATGAACCCGCCGCGCGGATCGGGCGTGATGGCCCATGTCTGGGCGGTCCCATTGAAATTGCTCAATCCGGAACCAACCGGCTCCCAGAAATCGTAGCGATCCACCCACGTGCCGGATGACGGACCCAGGCTGGTTGACCGGGCGAGTCCCGGCCAGCCGCGCGTGCCGAACATCATGTCGTTCCCGTCCATATGGATGGCATACACCCCTTCGGTCTCGGCGTATTTCGATGGCACGGCCTGAATAAATCCTTCCGAACCGCTCGGCCAATAACGCACGAGGTTGCGAGTCTCCGAAGATATGCCGGTGAAGTGGCTAAACACCCCGCCAACCTGTATAATCTGATCCACGGGTGATTGGTTCAGCGCGTACACCGGAGCGTTCATCCCGGTGCCATAGCCACCCGTGTGTAGCAAGTAACGCACAAAACTCATGTAATTATCTTCCGGATAATACCGCATCAGGTTCCGGGAATTGTTGTTAGGCCGGAAGGCGCCTCCCACGTAATACACATTCTCGTTGGGCGCCCAAAACAGTGTGTGGACGGTGCTGGTGTGCCCCGAGTCGGGCGCCAGCGCTTCGGACGCCGTGCTCGGCCACGTATGGTTACGCCATCGGGCGATAGCGTGGGAGGTTCGGCCACCGGCACGATTGAAGCGTCCGCCGATCATCAGCTCACCACGAAAGCCTCGCGTGATTGCATGTACCACGCCCTGCGTGACCGAGTTGCCGGAGACGATCTGTACGCCGGAATGCATGGCATGCCAGCGCTGACCGTCCCAGCGCGCCAAGCTGTTGGCGGCGATACCGCCGATCTGCGAAAATTCCCCACCCACAAAGACTTGGTTATTGGGCGCATCCACAAGAATCGCGTTAATCCGGCCATTGGACGGATTGGGGCGCGAAAGCGGTGCCCAGTAACGATCGAACACCGCCAGCGGACCCGTGGGCAGGCCGCCGCCCGTGCTGAATGTTCCTGCCGCAATGATGCGCCCTGCCTGATTGGTCGTTAGTGCGCGCACCTCACCGCCTTGCATACCCGACCGCATCGGCAACCAGCCGTCGCCCATCCATTGCGCGATCCCGTTCACGGCCAGTCCGCTCGCGTTGGTGAAAGTCCCCGCCGCGATCAAGCGGCCCTGGCTGTCGAGTTCCAACGCGCGTACTGAACCTTCCGCAATCCCGGGGGCGTAACTATCCAATTGTCCTATCGAGACCTGCAAACGAGCGATGCGCTGACCCGGCGAGGTAAAATCACCCCCGACGTATACATGTGAAGTGCCCGAAGCTACCAGGCTGCGGACCCGCCCGTTCACTCCGCCGCCCACTTGCTCCCAGCGCTCACTGGGGATCGCCGGGTAATACCCGGCCAGATGACGCGCGGGCAAACCGGCCGAATTGGTTGTAAACTCTCCGCCGGCAAAGATAAACTGCCCTGAGGACGCCAGCGCAAGCACGTGCCCTCGGAGCCCCCCTCCCGGATTCATCCACTGTCCGTTGGAGAAGCGGGCCACATTTTGCACGGGAACCATGCCCGCTTTAAAAAGGTTGCCGCCCACATACAGATCGTTGCCGTTCCGCACGATCGCATACACATTTTGGTAATTCCAAGGCACCCACTCTTTCCCCTCGGCAGGAAAACCCTGCCCGGGGAAAGCAAACCAGGCGGAGCCGCTCCATCGGGCGATGTTCCATGCCGTCACACCACCCACCGAGGCAAAGGTTCCGCCCACTATCAGATGTCCGTGGTGATCGATGGCTAACGCATGCACCACCGAACCCGAATCCTCCCATTTGTTATTGAAATCGTTGTAATAACGATCGTTCATCACCGCTTGGCCCAGCGAGAACCAGTTGGTTCCGTCCCATCGGGCCACATTATGTGCCTTCACCCCGTTCACACTTGAGAATATGCCGCCGATGTAGGTGTTCCCGTTGTGATGAACGACGGCATTGATGGAGGCGCCCGGCGGGTGAAGGGCGAGCCCGCCCAACGGAATCCACTCGATCGGGTTGCCGCCCGACGCCCGGATCGGGGATATGAACAGAGCAAGCATCAGCGAAACCACTATGCCTGCGGGCCGACAATTCAGGAACAAGCGCCGTGTGTGCATACACTGCCCCATCAGTTTAAGAGTCCGGGTGGAAGGAATGAAAGAAGCGGTTCCCGGCCAAGGGACGCTGATGCTGACCTGAAGAGTCTGAAGATTCCGCTTTTATGAGGCGGAAATTGCCAAGACCACCGGAAATAGTCAAGCTCCGAAAAGATCAAAAATAGATAAAAAGCAACGAGCCTCCCCCGCCCGGGAGAGGCTCGTTGCTAAATTCGATCAATTTGCGAGAGACTTATTGTGTCACGACGAATTCAGCGCGGCGGTTTTGGCGCCACGCTTCTTCGTTATGCCCGAAGGCGGCAGGACGTTCCGAACCGTAGCTGCGCGTTTGAATGCGCGACCCGTCGATACCCAGCCCGACCAGATAGGCACGAGCCGCCAAGGCGCGCCGTTCACCGAGTGAAAGGTTGTATTCGCGGCTGCCTCGCTCATCGCAATGACCTTCTACGATGATGTTGGCGCCTGGATTGCGACGCAGATATTCCGCCACCTCTTCCAACTTGCCCCGCTCGGCTGCACTGACTTGCGCACTGTCATACGCATAGTAGACGGGCTGGAACTGACCTTCGATGTAGTCCCCGTCCATCCCGAAGCGAGGACCGAGTCCTTCGCCATAAATGCTGTCGCCATGCACGCCCCCGATGGGCGAAACACCGCCGGGACCGGTTTGGGCCGCTCCGCGTTTCTTGCAACCCGTTACCCCGAGGCCCACGGCCACGCCGACCACAATCATGAATACTATTCTTACCATACGCATATCAGATACTTACCCTCGTTGTACTTGGTTGTGAGAGTTGTCCGGCTTATTCCGGGGACCATGCAGGAGAGTACCAATCTCCACCTTGGTGCGTCAAACGTAGAGGAGCGTCTCCCATTGTGTCAAGAACATAGATTGAAGATCGAAAATTCTCGCGTCGGGCACAGACCAGATGTCGTCCATTGGGCGCCCAGGACGGATCTTCGTAGTCGGCGTAATCCGGTGTGTCCAGATAGCGGACCTGTTCGGTTTGCGGATCCATGATGGCGATCTGATAGCGCCCCCCTACCCGGCTGGCAAAGGCGATCAGCCCGTTGGGCCCCCAATCCGGAGCCACATTCTCGGACCCCCGGCTGGTCACCCGGCGGGGCGCCCCGCCGTCCCGGGATATAATGTACAATTGCGGACGGCCCGCCTGATCGGATACATAGACGATTTGGCGTCCGTCCGGCGACCAGGACGGACTGGCCTCGTTTGCGCGCGGCGTGTTGGTCAGTCGCGTCAATCGTCCGGAACGCAGATTCTTGATGTACAACTCCGGATTCCCGTCTTTGGACAACACCACCGCCATGTCCTGCCCGTCGGGCGAAAGGACACCGCCGGAATTCAAACCGCTGTAGTTCGCCACCGCCGTGCGGTTGCCGCTGTCCAGATCGACGAGAAACACGTCCGGAAACCGCTGGAGATAAGCCGTGTACGTCAACTGTTTGGAGGTCGGCCCCCAGCGCGGTCGCACGGCAATATTCCGGTCATGCGTCAACTGCATGAGGTTCCCGCCGTCCGCATCGCACAGGAACAGCTCTTTCGCATTGTCCTTTACGCCGACCAACACGATTCGCGTCGAGGCAATCCCTTTCCGCCCCGTCACCGCCTCCACGATTTCATCAGCCACGGTGTGCGCAAGGCGGCGCGCATCGCTGGCGGTATGCCGATAGCTTTTGCTAAGATATTGCTGGCGGTTTCCGACCCCCGTCACCGTGCACTGGACGTGCAACTGATCCCTGCGCCGTTCGACGGAACCGATGACACTGACCTCCGCCTGTCCGGCCCGCACCACAGAGAACCAACCGGAACGGTTCAAATTGCCCTGCAACGTCTGGGTAAACAATCGAGCCGCTTCATCGTCGCCCGCCCGGAGGCCGGCGAGCTGAATCGTAATTTTCTCCCCCGCCGGCTTCGAAATGCGAATCTGCCCTTCCGTGATCGGGGCGGACGCCATCCAGGCAAAGAGTACAAGGCACACGAGATGCAAAGAGTTCCGTTTCATAATGGGCATCGTGGTCATAAGACAATCATGTAGAGGTTTCTGTTCAATACGAACTGCATCCTTACTTTTCCGCTAACGCGCGCCCCCCGTCAATTCGAACTCGATGGTGAAATCGTGATGAGCCCCTTGGACCTCGCGTGGCAATGGACGCAGACGGGATACCGATTCCAAGGCCCGCATGACCGAGTCGTCCATGGCGCTGTTGCCCGAACGCCGCACCAAATCCCGGCGCGTGATGGATCCATCCCGCTGGACGCGAATACGCGCCGTCGCCGTCGTGCCCGGCAAGACGGAGCCGGGCTGTTCCCACGCCCGAAACAACGTCTCATGAATCAGGGAATAGTACCACGCTAAATTGTCCGGCGAACCACTGCTGGCGGGGACACCCGTGGGTACCGCCTGCTCCAGTTGTTGGCGAATCTGTTCGGGCGTCAATTGCGGCTGGGCCGGCGGGGGCGCAGGTTGCGGATCGCGCCGCACCCGTTCGGTGCTCCGTTGCACCGGCGGACGCGGGGCCGGCGGCGGCGGGGGCGGGGGCGGAGGCGCGGGAGGAGCCTCCACGGCCGCTTCCACGGCAGGACCGGGCGGGGCCGGGGTGTGCAGCGAGACAAACGTGACCACCTCGCGGGGAGACTTCCGAATCAACCAACGCTGAATGACGGAATAGAACAGCAGCACGAATATCAACGCCCCATGCACGCCCGCCGTGATCCAGAAGATCCGCTGGAAACGACTGAGGGTCGGCTTCATTGCTGCTCCGGCGACGTGACCAAGGCCATGCGCGCGATGTTGGCGTCGGTGAGAATCTTCAACACTTCCACCACCCGGCCGTACGCAATCCCCTCGTCGGCGCGCACCATCACCGTCGCGTTCGGATCCGCCGAGGCAAAGATTTGCATGTCTCGCGCCAACGCTTCCATGGAAATGGCGATATCGTCCAGAAACACCGTGCCTTCCTTGTCTACGCTGATGGTACGGGCCCGCTCGTCGTCCAGCGCTTCCGCATCCGCGCGCGGCAAGTCCATCGGAATTCCCTGTTCGATCAACGGGAACGTGATGATGAATGTGATCAACAGAATAAAGGTCAGGTCCATCAGCGGAGTCATGTTGATTTCGCTGATCTGACGCAAGGTGGTGTTCGAGGGACTATTAGCCATGAATCCACCTCAGTTCGCGCGCAGGAACATGGTCCCGATCTTGTCCACGTATTCTTTCGAGAAATTACTGGTCTGCACCTGCAACTCCGCAATTTGTCCGGCCAGTAGATTATACCCTATGGCCGAGGGCAATGCCACCAGAAGCCCCATGACCGTCGTCAACAGCGCCGCCGCAATGCCGGGCGCCACCGCGGACAACGTGGCGGTTCCGATGATGGCCATCCCGGTGAACGCCTCCATCACGCCCCACACCGTGCCGAGCAGGCCGAGGAAAGGACTCGCATTGACCGCGGTCGCGAGGATCCCCATGCGCCGCTCCAACAGAAGCGATTGATCCGAAACGTTGCGCTCTGTCTCATTTCGGATCTGTTCAAACTGATGCGGACTCAAGGTCTGTTTCTCGGCTGAAAAATTCGCCACGAAGAGGTCATCCGAATTCAGCCCCAACGCCTCCAATTCCGCGCCCAAGGTCACGCACCCTTTCTCGTAGATGGTGAAGAGCGGACTATCGGTAAACTTCTGGCGCCGCAGAAAAACAGCAAGCGGATTCAGCTCCTTTCGAAACGCCCCCATGAAGCGTCGCGACGTATCGCGCGCGCGGCGCAGTTCGATGAACTTCGTCACCATAATCGACCAGGCATAAATGGAACCGACAAACAGAAGGAGGACGATGATTTTTCCGGGCAGATTACTCTGATGAAAGGAAAAGATGATGTCCGCCAAGGGAAATTGGAGGGCTTGAGATAGATTGATCATGATTATGCTGCCTTTTACACGCGGGAGGACCCCTTTGCCCCTCGACTCGTTGACCACTTTTCGGTACGCATTATGCGGCGCACGTGGCTTTATGTCAAAAATTCGGGGCCGCTACAAGAAACAACTTCGAAAGACCGGAAAAGGTGGGAAGGGAGCAGGATGAACACACAGGATTTGGAACAATACCTGCATGAGCGAATTCCGTTAACCCGGGCCATGGGGCTGCGCGTGGCGGTGTTGGATGCCGGGGGCCTGACGTTGAGCGCACCGCTTGAACCCAATATCAACGACAAGGGCACGGCTTTTGCCGGGAGCATCGGCGCCCTGCTGACCCTGTCGGGGTGGACCCTGCTGCACGCCCTGTTCGATGGAGAGACCGCCGGGTTGCAGATCGCCGTCACCGAAAGCGTCCTCACCTACAGTCATCCTGTCCGGGGCGAGCTGCGCGCCGTGTGCGATCATCCGGCCGAGACCGCGATCCAGCAGGTGCGCAAGTCCTTGACAACCCGAGGGAAGGCGCGCGTCTCATTGCGCGCCCGCTTGATGGAAGCATCGATGGCCTGCGCCGAATTTCAAGGCACCTACGCCGTCTATCGGCAATAAATCATTTGAGTTGATCGGTTGTTGTTATACAGTTTCCCGATGTCCTTGGATCGTTTTAACCGGAATATTCATTACCTGCGCATTTCCCTGACGGATATGTGCAATCTGCGTTGTGTCTACTGCATGCCGGAGGATATGACCTTTCGCCCCCGGGAAGAGCTCCTGCAGGACGATGAATTGGTGCGATTGGTTGATGTATTCGCCCGGATGGGTTTCGATAAATTCCGACTGACGGGCGGCGAACCGACGCTGCGCGAGAACCTGGTTGGAATTGTCCGCCGGATGCACGAGACGCCGGGGGTGCGGGAATTGGCCATGACGACCAACGGCGTCACCCTCAACCAACTGGCACAACCGCTCAGGGACGCGGGACTCGACCGGATCAACATCAGCATTGACACGTTGAACCCGAAAAAATTTCGTCACCTGACCCGATGGGGACGCATCGAAGATGTCTGGGCCGGCGTGGAAGCGGCGGAGAAGGCCGGCCTTAAAATAAAACTCAATGCCGTGGTCGTGCGAGGTCAGAACGACCAGGAAGACGCTGTGGATCTCGCCCGATTGACGTTCGATCATCCGTGGCAAATCCGATATATTGAAGTCATGCCGATGGGCCGCATCTCCGATTTTCAGAAGACCGCCATTGTTCCCGAAGACGAATTGCGCGCCACGATCAGCGACGCCCTGGGTCCCATGGTACTGTTGAACGAAGGGAAACTGGACGGTGAAGCCCGCATGTTTCGCCTCAAGGACGCCCAAGGATCGCTGGGATTTATCAGCGCCGTCACCAAACCATTTTGCGCCGGCTGTAACCGGGCGCGCCTGACGGCAGACGGGCGTCTGCTGCTCTGTCTGTTGCGCGACAAGGAGTTCAATCTCATGCCGCACCTGCGCAACGGGGCATCGGACGACGAGTTGATGGCCATGATCGAAGAGAGCATCTGGCACAAGCCATGGGGACACAGTCTCGCCCAGGATATCCGTCCCACCCGCAACATGTCGGAGATCGGGGGATGACGGCCTTGTGCCACAACACACGGAATGGAGGGCGAGGCTCCGGCCGAACCGCCCGTTAGCTCATGAAGAACCCTATGATCACCCCGCAAGAAGCCGAACAACAGATCGCAGAACATCTCCCCGCCTTTCCGGATATCGAGGTTCCGCTGGAAGAGGCGCACAACCAGATTCTTCGTGAAACCGTCACGGCGGATCGCGATCTGCCTCCGTACGACCGCATCACCATGGACGGCGTGGCTATTCATTTCGACGCATGGCAATCGGGCCGGCGCGCCTTCGTCATGGAGGAGACGGCCGCAGCGGGGCGAGAAGCACCGTCCCTGGCCGACCCGGAAGGCGGTTGTGTACAGGTTATGACCGGCGCGATGTTGCCGGGTGGCGCCAACACCGTCATCCCTTACGAAGACTTGGATATGGACGGGAAGAACGTCACCATTCGCTCCGATGCGCAGATCGCGCCGCTGCAGAACTTGCATAGCAAGGGATCCGACCGGCAGCAGGGGCAACCGGTGCTGGGGAAAGGGACGCTATTGCGCGGGCCACATATCAGCGTGGCCGCGGCGGTGGGACGCCCCACCCTGCGGGTAGCGGCACGTCCTTCCGTCGCCATTGTGTCCACGGGCGATGAGTTGAAGAATGTGGAGGATCCCGTCGAACCCTACCAAATCCGGTCCGCCAATGATCGCGGTATCCGTGCCGCCCTGCTGAACGGCGGATATAGGAAAGTGGACGCGTTCCGCGTCGAAGACGATTTGTCCAAGACCGAAATCCTGCTGAACCGGCTTCTGCGTGAATACGGGGTCTTGATCCTGACGGGCGGCGTTTCCATGGGGAAACGCGATTTCGTGCCCAAGGCGCTCACGCAACTGGGCGTCACCAATATCTTTCACAAGATCCGGCAGAAACCGGGCAAACCCATGTGGTTCGGATTGAGCAGGGACAACCAGCCCGTCTTTGCCTTGCCGGGCAATACGGTATCAACGCTGATATGTCTACACCGATATGTCCTGCCCCGCCTCGACCGGGCCATGGGCGCCGAGCCCGCCGCAGTAATCTATGTCCGCCTCAAGGAAGCCGTACGGTTTCAACCGCCTCTCACGGGGTTCATCCCTGTGCGGCTGCACTGGGAGACGGATGGAACGTGTCACGCACTGCCGCTCGAAACCAACACCTCCGGAGACTTCGCGTCGCTGAGCGCCAGCGACGGATTTATCGAATTGCCTGAAGGCCAGGACGTATTTCAGGCGGGACAAGCCGTAAAATATGTGGCATGGAAATAACATGACGCTCAGCCATATCAACGAAGACAATCAGCCCGCCATGGTCGATGTGGGCGACAAGGCCGTAACGCAACGGACCGCCACCGCACAGGCCGTGATGACGTTTCCCCCGGGGATACTGGATCAGATCGAGGCGTCCGGCAACCGGGAGTTTCAAAGCCGTAAGGGTCCCGTTTTCCAGACTGCGATACTCGCGGGCATCATGGGCGCCAAGAAGACTTCGGAACTGATCCCGCTTTGCCACCAGATCCCCATGGAGAATTGTACGATCGAGATCCGCGCGCGGGAGCCGGACCAACTGCTGCTCCGGTGTACGACCCGCGCCACGCATAAGACGGGGGTGGAAATGGAAGCCCTGACCGGCGCTTCTGTCGCCGCTCTGACCGTGTATGACATGTGCAAGGCGCTCACACACGAAATTGTCATTTCAGAGCTTCGCCTGCTGGAAAAGCGGGGCGGCAAGCGGGATGTTCATGATCACGGTTGATGTCACCTATTACGCTATGCTCCGGGAGCAGCGGGGCTCATCCGATGAGCAGGTGCGAACGAGAGCTTCACACACCGGCGCGTTATACGAAGAACTTGCCGGCCGACACGGTTTCCGTCTGCCAAAAGAGAAGTTGAAAGTGGCGCGCCACGATGAGTTTGTAGATTGGGCCACCCCACTTCATGACGGGGATCGGATTGCATTCATTCCACCGGTTGCCGGAGGGTAAGCATGTTTGCGTTAACCGATCAACCTATTGCAAACCATCCGCTCCTGCTCGAATGCACCCACAAACGAGCCGGCGCGTTGGTGGTCTTTGAGGGCCGCGTACGCTCCCGGAATCAGGACCGCGAGGTCACCGAACTGGAGTACGAAGGCGCGGAATCTCTCGCACGGAACGAATTCGCAAAGATTGAGGAAGAGACGCTCCGCCAATTCGAGCTCATTGAAATCCGTTGCGTGCACCGGGTAGGTCTCCTGCAGATCGGCGACGTTGCGGTATGGATCGGCGTACTCGCCGCCCATCGCGGCCCCGCTTTCGAAGCCTGCCGTCACGTCATCGACGAACTCAAGCAGCGCCTTCCGATCTGGAAAAAGGAATTCTACACCGACGGCGATTCCGGCTGGATCAACTCCCCCTGACCCCCAAACGCCCCCGTCCCCATCCCACCGTGTGCGGGAAAATGTCACACGTGTGACATTTTTCCGCACACCTCCTTATACAAATTGATCGAGGGTGCGGGATCCTCTAGGTGCGAAACGCTTTCAGGAGACGAGAGGCTTTACCAAGCACTTTCACGCGTTCACGCCACGCGCGCTTTCCCATATAGCCGCGCGGCAATAGGCGATGGGGCAAAAGCGGGTCATCCACCACCGCCTCCAACCAAGCCATGCGCTCCAATTCGGCCCATCGGCGAAGGCGTTTCGCCGCCGCATCACAATGGAGAGGATCAAGCGGACACTGGGCAAGGACCTGCAGATAACGGGAATAGTTGCTATTAATTCGGCTGAACTTCCACGCACCGGCGACCACTTGTTCGCTTGATTCACCCGAGCAAGGTTGCGCCTCAAGAAGAATCAGCGACTCCACATTGGTGATCTCCTTTCTTAGGAGTGTCTTCTCCTCCTCCATCGGATTGGGGGTTATCCACGTGCTGTCCTGGAGACATCCGAATCCGCGAGCCTTTAGGTATCGGTGAAGGCGTTGCCGGAGCGTGTTTTGTCCAACCGGGATGTCGAATACGACCACGCGCCATAGACCATCCCAGTTCCGGTCCCACTCTTGTTGTGGATCCCGCCCGCCCAGCGCAAGCAACCGCCCCTCCTCGGTCAATCGGTAGATCCGGGAGTCCGGCTGCGCGCACTCACGCTCCAACAGGTTCTGCTTCTCCAACTCTCCCAGTTGCCGCCGCAGCCCGTTGCGATAGGCCCAAGACTCGTACGATTCCGTCAAGTTACGGAAAGTGGGCTGGGTGAGGCTTTCCGCCGTCCACAGGAGAAAGTTCAACAATTCCCGTGACTTCGCTTGCATGCCCTCCAGATACCCGGTTATCGCCACTAAGTCAATGCGGAAAAATGTCACACGTGTGACATTTTTCCGCACGAGCATGAGATTGGATGAACAGATTGTACGGGCGTCCGGGTGAACGCAAAAAAGAAGGGGGGAGCCCGGTGATCTGCAGGCTTACGAGATGGAGGATCGCGCCCGGCAATGACGCCCGAATAAGGAAGGCCCTATGCCTTCACAGGCTCAATCGCGGCGGCGCGGGCCTGCCCGGCCCGTTTGCGCTGGTTCGCGTTGAGTATCTTCTTGCGTAGACGCAACGCTTTCGGCGTGGCCTCAATGTACTCGTCGTCGGAGATGTACTCGATGCTGCGCTCGAGCGACATACGAATCGGTGGCTCGAGCGGCGTGACCTTGCCCTCCCCCTGGCTGCGCACGTTGGACATCGGCTTCGTGCGCGTCGGATTGATCGGGAGATCTTCCACCCGCGAGTTCTCACCGACGACCATGCCTTCATAGACCTCGTCGCCCGGTCCAATAAACAGCCGGCCGCGGGCCTGCAACGTTTCGAGCGAGTAGTAAGTGGCCGTGCCGTGTTCAAGCGCCACCAGCGTGCCGGTGAAACGTGTGCGGATGTCCCCGGCAAAGGGCCCGTACTCCTTGAACATGTGCGACATGGCCGCACGGCCACTCGTCAAATTGACTAAATCGGTCTCAAACCCGATCAATCCCCGTGTCGGGATGACACATTCCAACCCCACGCCGTGCGCGTGGTGTTTCATATCCAGAATCTGAGACTTGCGCGTGGCGAGGTTCTGCATGATGTCACCCAAGCAATCGTCCGGGGTCTCGATCCACAACGATTCATACGGCTCCAAGGTCTTCCCGCCTTCCTTGTGCAAAATCACTTCCGGACGGGATACCAACATCTCATATCCCTCGCGGCGCATGGTCTCAACCAACACCGCAATCTGCATCGCGCCCCGGGCGCTGATCAGGAATACGTTCGCCTTGTCGGTGTCCTCAACACTCAGCGAGATGTTGGTCCGCATTTCACGAAATAGCCGTTCGCGCAATTGGCGGGTGGTGACGTATTTCCCATCACGCCCGGCCAAGGGACCGTCGTTGACACAAAAGCGCATTTGAATGGTCGGCGGATCGATTTCCATAAACGGAATCGGCTCTGCATTTTCGTCGGCGGACAACGTCTCTCCAATGTCGACCTCGTCAAAGGCCGCAATCCCAATGATGTCGCCCGCGGTCCCGGCGGCGAATTCGGAAGAACCGGTGCCGCTGAAATGAAAAATTTTCATGACCGCTTTCTTCTCCCGTTTTCCGTCCTTGCGGATACACGTAATCGTCTCACCGGCCTTGACGGATCCGGCGAGCACCTTGCCGATGGCGATTCGGCCCACATAATCGTTCCAGTCGAGGTTGCTGACGAGCAT
>SKXR01000217.1 GCA_007128275.1 Kiritimatiellia bacterium | reverse complement strand
GAAATAGACGCTTCCACAGACAGATACTCGGTCCATTCGTAAGCCACCTGCCAACCGAATCCGGCGCGTTCATGGCGGACATCGCCGCCATAGGGGTACGCAAAGTGCGGGCCGTCCTTGAAGGTGCCGGTTAATTGCGCTCGTGCCGGAACAGCGATGACAAAGGCCGCACAAAGAAGCAGAAGTATTTTTTTCATGAAACGTCCTCGCATATGATGTGCAATATATACGTGCTCGCGAAACGAAAGTCCATGAGTTATCCGCGCGCCCCGCTTCGCGGCAGCGCATATTCGTCTAGTTGCGTAACCCATTGAAGAGAATGACGAAGCACCCAAGTACCCAAGCCCGAAAGAAGCTCGAAACCCGAATTCCGAAGAGCGGGAGCGGTGCTATGGTGCAATATGCTGCCGCGTAACGCAATGCGTCGATGGATCTAATAGGTAGCCGCCACCTTTCCAGGAGTAGATTCGGGTTTCGTGTTTCGGATTTGATTCGGGCTTGGGTCTTTCGTCATTCGTCATGGATGGACAACAAGTTGCTCGTGTGCAGGAATTGGCCCTGGCGTCGCGGCCACGCCGCCACATATGCGTCGGGCTTTTCCGTTGAAATGACCCTGCTACGCCCTTACGATAGACAGGAACATGAGATGATTCAACTGTTGAAAGGCTGGACCCTATGATCAAGCATATCGTGATTTGGAAATTGAAGGAACAACCCGGCGAGAGCGGGAACACGGTAAACGCCAAGAAATTGAAGGCCGATATCGAAGCCTTGAAATCCGAGATTCCTGAAATCAAGCACATAGAAGTGGGCATCAATATGTCCGGATCCGATCAATCCGGCGATGTCGTGTTGTATTCGGAGTTTGCCGAGCTCGCCGATTTGCAAATCTACCAGAATCATCCCGCGCACCAGGAAGTGGTGGCCTTCGTCAACGAAGTCGTCAGCGAACGTCGCGTGGTCGATTACGAAATGTGAGCGCCGGCGCATAGGCCGTCGGATACGACGGCTTTCTTTCCGTTCACACCAATTCCGCAAAGACGCTGTTGCTGACAAAGAGCCCTTCTTCCGAAAGGCGCAAGATGTCGTTCTTGTCTTCCAGCATGCCGATGCCGCAAAGGTACTCGATCTGCGCTCCGCTGAGTGCGCGGTAGTCGTATCCGGTCGCGTCGCGAAACGCGTCGCGCGAGACCCCCGCCATCCGGCGCAAGCCCATGACCAGCGTTTCCCGCGCCTTTTCTTCGGGGGGCAACTGTTCCTCAAAGTCGACGGCGGATTCGCCGTGCAACAGCGCCCGGCAATAGCGGCGCAGACTGCGGACATTCGCGTAGCGGCGCCCTTGCCAATGGGAATGGGCGGAGGGACCGCATCCGACATACTCGCCCTGACCCCAATATAGTTGGTTGTGCCGGCATCCCCGGCCCGGCCGGGCAAAATTGGAAATCTCGTACTGTGTGTAGCCGGCCGTCCTCAAGGACGAGCGAATCGCCTGGTACTGTTCCCGTTCCAGCTCTCCGTCGACTTCCGTCACGTATCCTTTGCGTTTCATGTCCATCAGCGGGGTGCCTTCTTCAAACGTCAGGCAGTAGCAAGAGACGTGTTCCGGGTTGAGTCCGGTCACCCGATCGATGTCGGCCCGGGTCTTGTCGAGATCGGACGTGGGGATGCCGTAGATCAAGTCCAGATTGATGTCGGTGAATCCAGTGTCGCGCAGCAGGGTGTATCCCGTAAGCACATCGTCCGGACCATGGATCCGGCCCAGAAATTCCAGGTTGGCCGGATCGAACGACTGCACGCCCATCGATATGCGATTGATCCCGGCGTCCAGCAGCATACGCGCCTTGTCGGCCGTCAACGTGCCGGGATTGGATTCGCACGTCCATTCGACCAACGCGCCGAGGTCGGTGTGGGTTCGGATCATCTGCAGCAAACGCTGTAGATTGGCGTCGGACAATTCGGTGGGCGTGCCGCCGCCGATGAAGATCGTTTCGGGCCGGAACCCGTCCGGCAGCCCGGCCAGCTCGCGTTCCAACGCGTCCAGAAATTCCGAATGATCGGGCAGGGGCGCTTTCAGGCGATCCGGGATGGGCCCTTTCAGCGTTTCCAGCGAATAGAAATCGCAGTAGATGCACTTGCGGACACAAAACGGGATATGCAGATATAATCCCGTCATGCTCGGTTATCCCTTCATAAACGCGGTCATACCGCGCTGGATCTCTT
This sequence comes from Kiritimatiellia bacterium, assembly GCA_007128275.1. Classification (GTDB taxonomy): domain Bacteria; phylum Verrucomicrobiota; class Kiritimatiellia; order SLAD01; family SLAD01; genus SKZA01. The sequence continues at coordinate 2,879 of SKXR01000217.1, read as the reverse complement.
GGCTCATTTCGGAGGTGGACACGCGGCGATGTCCTTCCCGGCAGAGATCCGCCGTGCGCGCGCCCGCGTCCAGGGCTTCGTGGACTCCGTGCCGCACGGCTTCCGCGGCCTTTTCTTCTCCGAGGAAATCGAGCATCATGCCGACGCTGAGAATGGCGGCGACGGGGTTGGCTTTGTCTTGACCCGCAATATCCGGCGCACTGCCGTGGACAGGCTCAAACAGGCCGACCTTGCCCCCGACGCTGGCCGACGGCAATAGACCGAGCGATCCTCCGAGGGTGGCTGCGGCGTCCGAAAGAATGTCGCCAAATAGGTTCCCCGTGACAATCACATCGAACTGGCGCGGGTTCAGCACCAGCTGCATGGCCGCGTTATCCACGTACATGTGTTGCAATGCGATGTTGCTGAAATCCTTGTCGTGCACGTGTTGCACCACGTCCCGCCACAATTGAGAGACGACGAGCACGTTGGCCTTGTCCACGGAGGTCACGGACCGGCGCCGCTTCCCGGCCCAGTCAAAGGCCACGCGGGCCACGCGATCGATTTCGGGCGTGGTATAGACCATGGTGTTATAGGCCTTCTCGTGGTCGCCTTCCGGTTCGCGGCCGCGCGGTTCGCCAAAATAGATGCCGCCCGTGAGTTCGCGTACGACGAGCAGGTCGGTGCCGCGCACGGCGTCCGCGCGCAGCGGGGAAGCGTCGGCCAGGGAATCGGGCACGGACACGGGACGCAGATTCGCGAAGGCCCCGAGCGCTTTGCGCAGTTTCAGCAGTCCGCTTTCCGGACGCATGGCGCCCGTGAGATGATCCCATTTCGGACCGCCGACCGCGCCCAGCAGGACGGAGTCGGCCCCCGTACAGCGTTCAAGGACGGCGTCGGGCAGGGGATTGTTCTGCTGATCGATGGCCGCGCCGCCCACGGGTTGCTCGTCGTAGTTCAGGACGAATCCGCTGTGGGAGGCCGCGAGATCGAGCACCGCCACCGCCTCGCGGGTCACATCCGGCCCGATCCCGTCACCGGGCAGCAATACAATGTTGTAGGTCTTCTTATTCATCAACCATCCTTTCACACACGGAACGAACCCCGTCGCATAATCCTTGGAAACCAGAAACGCGGAACCTACAGCCAATCCCCATTAACCATCAACCATTAACCATCAACCATTCTTCACAAATTCCGCCAGATCCCGCGCCGTTGGTTCATGGCTTCGGCTTGGAAAAGCTTGTAGGCTTCCTCCCGCGGGTGAGGGGCTTCATACACGATGGCGTTACCCCAGAGCAGCAGCCGTTCGCCGATATCCGTTCCCTGCAGTTCGACGTAACAGAGCAAACGCCCGAAATTGTCGCGGAGCACTTCGTCTTCGGGGAAGACCAACCGGACCTTCCGGTCCAGCACCCAGTTCTCCACCGTCTTGGTGGCGATATCTCCGTATCTTAACAGGAATTCCTGGTCCATGTCCAACTGCTCGGCCTGCGCCCGGAGGGTACGTGTTCGGCGCGTCTCGGGCGCGTCGATTCCGAGTACGCGTACGCGCTCCTCATTGCCCATCCACTCCACCACAATGGTGTCGCCGTCAATCACACGGGTGCAGAGGGCGAGCGGAAAGGCACCGTCCTCTTCCGGCATGACGTACTCCGTCGGTTTGACGACGTAGCCGATGATCATGCCGCCGAACAGCATGATGGCCGCCACGATGGCCCATACCGAATGGATGCGGGCCGTTTGTGATTCCCCCAATTGTTGTAACCATGAAGCCATATATGTCTATAGACCACCCCGCCAAGCGAAATGCTGATCACAAGATCGGATTTTCGCTTTGTCCTGAACTACGTGACCCGTTATGCTATATACATTATCGGAGAGTGCCAAGTCTATGAAGTCATTATTGTTGACGCGCCGTTCAAGGCGGAATCGAAGGAATCAAGCCATACGCGATCTGGTTCAGGAAACGTCATTGCAAGTGACGGACCTGATCCAGCCCCTGTTCGTCGTGGACGGGAACGGCGGACCGGAAGACGTGGTAAGCATGCCGGGCGTGTCCCGGTATTGCGTGGCAGATTTGGTCAATCAATGCGAAACGATTGCGTCCCTGGGCATTCCTGCCGTGGCGATCTTTCCCAAACTGGACGCATCCTTGAAGGATGAAACGGGGAGCCATGCGTTGGAGGGGAATAGCTTGTTGTACCGTGCCGTGCGGGCGGTCAAGAAAGCCGTGCCGGAATTGTTGGTGATCACGGATGTGGCGTTGGACCCGTACACGAGTCATGGTCACGACGGCGTACTCAGCGCCGACGGATCGAAGATCGCGAACGACGAATCCGTCGCGCTCTTGGCCCGCTTGGCGGTGATGGAAGCGGAAGCCGGGGCGGATTGGGTGGCGCCTTCCGACATGATGGACGGGCGGGTGGAAGCCATTCGCGAGGCGCTGGACGCGGCGGGCTTTCCGGACACGGGCATTTTGGCGTATTCTGCCAAGTTTGCGTCAGCCTATTATGGGCCGTTTCGCGAAGCGGTGGGCAGTTTGCAGGCGGCCGGCACGGCCCATCTCGATAAACGGACCTACCAGCTCAATCCCGCCAACGGCCGCGAAGCCATTCTCGACGCGTTGCTGGACGAAGAAGAAGGAGCGGACGTGCTGATGGTCAAACCGGCCGGCCCGTATCTCGACGTGATCCGCGACCTGCGCGAGCAGACATTGTTGCCGATTGCGGCGTATCAAGTGTCCGGCGAATACGCGCAGATCCACGCCGCCGCCCGGCTCGGCTGGCTCGACCTGGAAAAGACGCGCGACGAATCCCTCCTCGCCATCAAACGCGCCGGGGCCGATATGATCCTGACCTACTTCGCGGCGGACCTCGCGCGCGCATGGGCGGAATAGG
>SKXR01000249.1 GCA_007128275.1 Kiritimatiellia bacterium | reverse complement strand
TTCCGCTTCGCTACAGAGGACTCTGCCACCGCAGTCCAAATTCCCTTGAGGCGGCCTGCTCGGTCGTTCCTTTTTGGACTGCGGCGGCAGAGCGAAGCGTCGACGCCGCTTTGGCTTGACCAGCACGGAATATCTCCCCTTACTTCTATATAGACTCGTGCAGCCCTATCTCTTGCCAAGTACACGTATCACTTTGGGGTGTCCCAATGTGGAACTCAGGAAAAAGTGGCGGTTACCATTTTTCTGGAGGGCGGAGCTATGCGACGCCGGGACCGTGAATGGAATCCAAACCGCCTCCATTTCTATTCAACACGACATCACGGGCTCGTATAACTCGCCCCTCCAAGCTGACTGGTTCTTTCGAAACGGGTTCGTACATGCGGAGGTAGGTTGGAGAACGTATTGACCCTACCGCCCCACAGTAGTGCGCTGTAGCTTTGCAACAGCTTTTAAGTCAATGGATTACGCGCTCGGTCGTCAGGGGCAGCGCGCGCTATGCTTGTAATCGCGCCGTGTTTGAAATTTTAGTCGGTGGACGCGAACGGCGACGAGAGCGGAAGTAGATGAACGGTATGCCGCAATGCCTTGCGAAAACCGCTCACCCGTGCCCGCGGCCCCCCGCACACAATCCATGAACCTTGCATTACCGCGGCCTTTCCCGTAGGGTACAACGACTTTTTGCGGAGCGTCTCATTGCCGTGTGTTCCCGTTCCGACCATCATTAATCGAATTCGCCGCCTCATACGGACCTGCGCAAGCAACGGGTGTGGCGAGAACACTTTTTTCAGGTGATATATGCAGTGGTTGTTAAAGAAGATTATCGGATCGAAAAATCAACGTGACATCCGGAAGTTGCACCCGCGGGTGGACCGGATCAACACGCTTGAAGAAGAGTATCAGCAATTGTCCGAGGAGGCCTTGAAGGCCAAAACCGCCGAATTCAAGGAGCGTCTCGCCGGCAAAGAAACCGTGGACGACATCCTGTGTGAAGCGTTCGCAACGGTCAAGAACGCTTGTCGCCGGCTGATGGGGCAAACGATCACGGTGTCGGGGAACACGATAGTCTGGGATATGATCCCGTTCGACACCCAGCTTATCGGCGGCATTGTGCTGCACGACGGGAAGATTGCGGAAATGGCGACGGGCGAAGGGAAAACGCTGGTGGCCACCATGCCGGTCTATCTGAATGCCTTGACGGGTGAGGGGGTCCATGTCGTGACCGTGAACGATTACCTGGCTCGCCGCGACTCCGAATGGATGGGCGCCGTATATCACTATCTCGGCCTGTCCGTGGGCTGTATTCAGAACGCCATGCCGCCGGACGAGCGGCGCAAGGAGTACGAGAAGGACATTACCTACGGGACCAACAGCGAGTTTGGTTTCGATTATCTGCGCGACAACATGGCCATGCGCCCGGCGGACATGGTGCAACGCGGATTTCATTACGCTGTCGTCGATGAAATCGACAGCATCCTCATTGATGAAGCGCGCACCCCGTTGATCATTTCCGGTCCGGCCCCGCACACGCCGCACCAGTACAACGAGTTCAAGCCGCGCGTGGAACGATTGGTCCGGCAACAGCGCGATCTGTGTAATCGCCTGGTGCGTGAGGCAAAGGACTTTTTGGATAAGGGCGAAGTCGAGGAAGCCCAGTTGCTCTTGTACCAGGTGCATCAAGGCATGCCGCGCAATAAGTTGCTGCTCGAATTGATGGAAGATCCCTCAAAACGCCGCCTCGTGGAACAGATCGACGCCTACATGTTGACGGACATGCGCAAGGAACAGGCGCGCGCATTGCGCGAAGAACTGTATTTTGTGATTGACGAAAAGGGGCATGACGCCAGCTTGACCGAAAAGGGAAGCTCCACGATCAGTCCGGACGATCCCGACGCCTTTGTGGTGCCCGACCTCGTGTCGGCCCTCGCGGAATTGGACGGCGACGAAACGTTGACGCCGGATGAGAAGGTGGCGAAGCGCCAGGAACTGCAACAGCACTTCACACAAAAGAGCGAGCGCATCCATGCGGTCGATCAATTGATTCGCGCCTATTGCGTCTATGAAAAGGACGTGGAATATGTGGTGCAGGACAATCAGGTCATCATCGTGGATGAAAACACGGGCCGCCTGATGCCCGGACGACGTTGGAGCGACGGCTTGCATCAAGCCGTGGAGGCGAAGGAAGGTGTGAAGATCGAGCGCGAGACGCAAACCCTCGCCACCATCACCATTCAGAACTATTTCCGGATGTACGACAAGTTGTCCGGCATGACCGGCACGGCGGAAACGGAAGCCGACGAATTCCATCAAATCTATAAATTGGACGTGGTGGTCATTCCGACGAACCGACCCGTGCGCCGTGTAGACAACAACGATTTTATTTTCAAAACCTTGCGCGAGAAGTACAACGCCATCATCGAGGAAATCCGTGATTGCCATGAGCGCGGACAGCCCGTGTTGGTCGGTACCATTTCCGTGGAGACCTCGGAACTCATCAGCCGAATGTTGCGGCGCCAGAATATTCCGCACAATGTGTTGAACGCGAAGAACCATCAACGTGAAGCGGAAATCGTGATGCGCGCCGGTCAGAAGGGCGGGGTCACCATTGCCACGAACATGGCCGGTCGCGGCACGGACATCAAGCTGGGCGAGGGGGTCGTGTATCTCGATCGCGAAGTGATCCTGTCCGGGGTCACGCTGGACGATAAGATCGACGGCAAGACCCTGCGCGACAAACTGCTTGAAACGCCGTGCGGACTGCATGTGATCGGCACCGAGCGACACGAATCGCGCCGGATCGACCGCCAGTTGCGGGGCCGGTGCGCGCGTCAGGGCGATCCGGGCTCCTCGCGCTTCTATGTCTCCCTGGAAGATGATCTCATGCGGCTCTTCGGTTCGGATCGGATCTCCAAGATCATGGAAAAACTGGGCATTGAAGAGGGGCAGGTCCTCGAGCATCCGTGGCTGAACCGCTCGATCGAGCGCGCGCAGCGCCGGGTGGAACAACAAAATTTCTCGATCCGGAAACGGACGTTGGAATATGACGACGTCATGAATACGCAGCGGGAAATCATCTACGGATTCCGCAGTGATGTGCTGCGGGCCGAGGACGCCCGTGAACACCTGATGGATATTGTCGAAGAAGTCATTCATGGCAAGGCCATTGATGCCGCCGCGCAGGCGCACCCGGAAAACGACGAGGCGCTGGCTGACTTCGTGCACTGGGCCAATACGACGTTCCCCGTGGGGGCGACCACGGAAGAATGGTTACCGATGAAGTCTGATGCGGACGGCTTGGCCGCAGATCTGCTGAAACGCGTGAACGAAGCCTACGCATTGAAGGCGGAAACCGAACACCAGGAAGCACTCAAATCCCTTGAACGCATGATCATTACCCAATCCATTGATCTCCATTGGCAGGAATACCTGCGCGGGATGGACGCATTGCGACAGGGTGTCGGGTTACGGGCCTACGGCCAGCGCGATCCGTTGGTGGAATACAAGCGCGAAGCCTTCGATATGTTTTCGCAATTGATGGATCGCATCAAGGGCGAGGTCGCCAACCGCATGTTCCGGTTCGCCACCTCGATGAACGCGTTTGAGACGTTTCTTTCCTCGCTTCCGCGTACGTCCACCGTCCACAAGGAAGTGTCGGCGCTGGGCCAGGCCCGCGCGAGCCAATCATCCACCGGATCCAACGCCGCCTTCGATGCGGCCGTGCAATCCGCTCCTCAACCCGTACGCCGGGACGAACCGAAAGTCGGCCGCAACGATCCGTGTCCCTGCGGGAGCGGAAAGAAATACAAAAAATGTTGCGGGGCGAACAAGTAGTCGGATCTTCCGTGATGAACAGGCACACCCTGATGACGGTGACGGCCGCCACGGCGAGCGGCCTGCTGCTGGCGTCCGCGTTTCCCCCGCTCGAATGGGCGGGGGCGGCATGGATCGCGTGGGTGCCGCTATTGCTGGTTCTCCCGCAGACGACACCACGCCGCGCCTTCGAACTGGGACTGTTGGCCGGCGCCACCTTCTGGCTCTGCGCACTCTTCTGGCTCACCCATGTGACATGGCCCGGCTGGATATTGCTTTCCCTCTACTGCGGGCTGTTCGTGGCCGGGTTCAGTGCGCTAGCCGCCTGGCTAATGCGTGAATGGGATAGGGAACGTCTCGCCGGCTCGTTGGGCGTCTTGTTCATGCTGCCGCTTGTCTGGGTCGGTTTTGAATACCTGCGTTGTATCCTCTTTACCGGCTTCGCCTGGAACCCGCTGGGGGGCAGCCAGTATGCCAGGATCAACCTGATCCAAGTTGCTGCGTGGACCGGGGTGTACGGGGTCTCGGCACTGATTATCCTGATCAACACCGCCGTGGCGCTTACGCTCCATCGGTACGGGCGCCATGCGCGGCGGGGGCGGGGATGGCACCCGGAAATGATGATCGGCTTCCTCACCCTGCTGTTTGTGATGCTGGCCGGAACCCGACTGGCCCAACCGACGCAGAACCACGCGCAGGTCTTGCGGACCGCCGTCATTCAGCCGAATATCCCGCAATACGAAAAGTGGACGAAAGAGTTTGTCGACTCCATTTACGATCAGTTGCGTTCATTAACGCAACTGGCTATCCATGCCGGCGAACCCGATCTCGTGATCTGGCCGGAAACGGCAGTTCCGGATTATGTTCGCGAGAGCCGTCGTAGTTACGAACTGGTGCGCGATCTCACGCGTCAAGGCGCGCCGCTGCTCGTGGGCTCAATGGATATGGAATGGGTGGACGACGCCCCGCCGCGGTATTACAACAGCGCCATACTCTTCGATCGACAGGGGACCTTGGTTGAGGTGTACGATAAACAGCATCTGGTGATGTTCGGTGAATACGTGCCCCTCCAGCGATTGCTTCCCTTCATGACAGCGATGACGCCCATCGAGGCCAGTTTTGATCCGGGCGCGGAGAGCACGATCTTCGAACTTGAAGAGCATGCGGTGTCCTTCGCCGTATTGATTTGCTTCGAAGATACCGTGTCCCGTCTCGCCAGGCGCGCCGTCCGGAAGGGCGCCCGCCTGCTGATCAATCAAACCAACGATGCCTGGTTCGAGGAAAGCAGTGCGTCCTGGCAGCACATGACCCACTCGGTCTTTCGGGCCGTAGAAACCCGGACCCCGATCATCCGGGCGGCCAATACCGGGGTGTCGTGCGGGATCGACGCGCATGGACGCATTCACGACTTGCTTGCCGACGCCGACGGCAATACGTTTGTCTCCGGATTCAAGATCATCAGCAGTCGCATTCCCGCGGAGGGCCGCGCGCTGACCTTCTATGTCCGGTACGGCGACATATTCGCCTGGACCGGTGTCATCGCCGCGCTGGCGCTTGTGATTGCGGCGTGGCGCAGCAGTCGGAATGAACGGGAAACGAAAGAGACGGGGAAGAACACATGAACCTTCGCATCGGCATAGTCACGGTGTCGGACCGGGCCAGTCAGGGCGTCTACGAGGATCGCTCCGGACCTGCCATCGAGGAAACGCTCCGCGCCTATCTGCGCTCCGAATGGGAAGCGGTGACGCGGTTGGTGCCGGACGACCCCCCTTCCATCGAGGCGGCGTTATGCGCATTGGCCGACGAAGAGCAATGCCATCTGATCGTGACCACGGGCGGTACCGGGCCGGCCTTGCGCGACGTCACGCCCGAAGCAACCGAAGCGGTGTGTGAAAAGATGTTGCCCGGATTCGGCGAATTGATGCGTTCGGTATCGTTGCAGTACGTGCCCACGGCGATCTTGTCGCGCCAAACAGCGGGGATCCGAGGCCGGTGTCTCATCATCAATCTTCCGGGCAAACCCAAGGCCATTCGACAATGCCTGGATGCCGTGTTTCCGGCCGTACCGTATTGCGTGGAACTGATCGGCGGACCGGTCATGCAGTGTGACCCCGCGGAGGTCAACGCCTTTCGGCCGGGTGGGGGATAGGTGTCGCTAAACAAAAAGGAGAACCCAAATCATGAGCTCACTATTTACACGCATTGTGCAGGGCGAAATTCCATGTCACAAGCTCGCTGAAGACGACCGTTTCCTTGCGTTTCTCGATATCCGCCCGATTCGTCTCGGGCACGCGCTGGTTATCCCGAAAGAAGAGATCGATTACTTCTTCGATCTGGACGACGAACGTATCGGCGACATCATGCGCTTCGCGAAACCCGTGGCCAAAGCCATTGAGCACGTGGTGCCCTGCAAACGGGTTGGCGTGATCGTGGTGGGCCTGGAAGTGCCACACGCGCACGTGCATCTGGTGCCGATCGAACAGATTGGCGATATCAATTTCGCCCATGCGCGTGCGGTGGACGACGAAGCGCTCGCAGCGACGGCGGAGAAAATTCGTGCCGTATTGACGGGCTGACGAGAAGTCCCGTCATGCCCTTCAGACATCGCGCAAGCCCGTCGTCGCCGTTGCCCCGTTGATTCAGGGCTGTTGAATCAGCTCAATCTCGGCGTCCTCTCGCAGCTGGTCGACGTACACGCGCAGCGCCTTTTCCCGCGATTGCGAGAGCAGGAATTGAGCGATCTGCTCTTTCGCATCGTCCAGCGCCTGCGTGCCGGGCTCGTGGCGTTCGGCGACTTGGATGATGTGATACCCAAAATCGGTTTGCACGACCTCACCGATTTCCCCGATCGGCTGGTTGAAAGCCGCCTGTTCGAATGGGGGCACCATTTGTCCTCGCACGAACGTGCCCAAGTCGCCTCCCTGCACGCTGCTGGGACAATCGGATTCCGCTTCAGCCAGTTCGGCGAACTCAGCGCCTTCCAGTAATTGCTCACGCAGGGCCTGCGCCTTTTCGAGGGCCTCTTCGCGTGCGTCCGCATCCGCGTCCGGTCCCACGCTCACGAGGATATGGCTGGCCTTGACGCGTTCCGGCATCGCAAAATAGTCGGCTTTATGCTGTTCGTGGAACGCGGCAATCTCGTCATCGGTCGGTTCCATTTGGTCGCCGACCTTGGATTCCAGCAGTTTGTTGACGCGGATATCGCGTTTGATGTTCTCGCGAAACTCCGCTTCGCTCATATTGATTTGCGCCAATTGCTCTTCGAGGGTTGTGCCCTGCGGAATCTGTTGGCGATACATGGCAATCGTCTCGTCCACTTCGTGCTCCGCGACTTCCACAAATTCTTTTTCGACCTGATTCAGCAATAACTGTTTGATGATCAGATTATCCATTGCACCTTGCACCATTTCCTCCTGCATTTGCGCCATGCGTTCGGGCGGAACGCGCCCCTGCATGCGGGTGGCAAGAATATTGAATTCGGTCATCAGATCGGCATGGGTGATTTCCTGGCCGTCCACCCGTGCCAGAATCCGGTCCATATCCGGTGCCGCCCCGACTCCGGGGGCCGGCGTGGCGTCGAAAAGATCCGTAGCTTCGGACAAGTCCGTCTCATCCTGCAACGCGGAATCCGGAGCCCGGCCGCAGGCCGCAGTCAAGGTGACGACCAAGGCACCCGCCGCCAACAGGTGAAGAGTGCGAAAGAATAAGGAGAGTGGCTTCTTTTTCATGAATCTGATGCGCTTCCTACTGTATTGGGTTGATCTACTACCTCGAGCGGATGACGCCGGATCCCGGTCCGTCATCCACCCAACAAACGTGATCAATATGCCTTCGACTGGTCCGAGAGTCAAATACGGATCCATCCCCCCGGGGGCTGCGCAACCGACGATCGTGGAGTCCGCAACACAGATTCCAAGGAATTCCTGTGGCACACAGCGGGGAGCTGTTGTACTGTTGTCTACCTCAAACAAGGGTGGCGCACGTGGGCATTTAAGGATTGACGTGGAAGTGCCTGTTTCGCCACAGTAACAATGAGTCAGGTGATTTGCTCCATCAAAGAGAACAACAATAGAACGGTCGAGGTATGCCTGCCCGATGGGGTGGCTACCTTTTCCGTTGTGAGGTGACGTATGGCTGAAGAAACAGTGCTAAGCGATGTGGGGACGGAAGAAGTATCAGGGGCGCGTCCGAGTACCGAAGCCAATATAGTCATTCAGTTACTGGCTGGATTGGTCGGGACCGTGGCGGTGGCCTTTGCGGTGTATCCGTTGCGGGATATGGCGCCAGGGATTGCCTATGTGTATGGGATCATTAATGAACGTGGTCCGGTGCAGTATTTCGAGCTCTTCATGGCCTTCATGGTGTTGGCGCTCGTGATCCTGAAATCACGGATTGTGCGCAACCAGTTGCGCGTCGTCGCCGAAGGCCCGATCAATCTTGATCTGGATCTCGGCAACGACGATGAAATCATGGACGTGCGCCGACGCGTTCGCTCGGATGACGCCTACACATGGAGCATCCTGCTCAATCGTATCGATCGCATGCTGGCGCTGTGGTTGGGTACGAAAGACGTTGCCCGTATCGCGACGTGGGCTAATGCCGAGTCCGAACGCGATTCCAGTGCCTCGGATTCCTCGTATGCCATTGCGCGCGTATTGATCTGGGCCATTCCGATTCTCGGATTCATCGGCACCGTGATGGGGCTGGGCGGCGCGGTATCCGGCTTTTCCGAGTTCCTCGCGGGCGCCGCCGGTCTGGAAGCCATTAAAGACGCCATCGGCGACGTCACCAGCGGTTTGGGTATGGCCTTCGACACGACGCTGCTCGCGCTGATTCTCTCCGTGATCCTCATGTTCCCGTTGTCCGTGGTGCAGCGCCGCGAAGAAAACCTTTTCGTGGAGGTCGACAATTATCTCGACGACATGCTCATGTCGCGTTTCCCGGCGGCCGAACAACAGCCGATCGTGATCGAGAACTTGGAAGACTCCATCGAGGCGGCCTTCCGCCGATACATCCCCGATCCGGACCGCTACGAGGAAGTCTTCAGCAACGCCATCGACCGGGCGGCCTCGAGCGTGGAGGAACGCTTTGGCGCGTTGACCAAGAATTACGAAAGCACCCTGAACGATTTGACCGCTCGCATGTCGGCGAGCATGGCGACGGTGGGCGATACACTGGAAAGTTCCATGCGCAAAATCGTCGAGGATGTGCGCGCCGAGGACAACGAGTTTATCAATCGCCGCAAGGTCATTGCCGACGAGGAAGTCCAGCAATTCAAGCAGTTGGGCGACGAAATGCAGAAAGCGTCCTCTCAGGTGGCGGACCAGTATCGACAGAGTGCGGAATCCTTGCAGGCAACGACGCGCGAAGCGAGCGAGAAGTCATTGACGGCTGCCCAGCAAATGAGTCAGCGCATGGAGGACGTGGTCAAACTGGCAAACGGGATTCAGGACCTCTTAAAGATCGAACAGGCCGTCGAAAAGGGCCTGAACGATATTGCCGCTTCGGAAGAGCTGCAGCAAACGCTCCATTCCCTGCGCAACCATCTGCAAACCACGGACGACTTCTGCAAACGGCTGAGCAAGCCCCGCGTGATCACGCTTCGAGAAGAAGCAGGATGAATTTCCTGAAAATTCGGGTATACTGATCCCATGGCCAGGAAGAAAAACCAGGTTAAACAGGATCTATCGTCATTCATGGCGATTCTGATCATGACCATCGGCGCGTTGGTGGTCTTGTTGGTGTCGAATACCGTCATCATCATGGTCAACCCCGAAAACACGGCCATTACCTCCATCATCACCTCCTCGCTCTGGGTGCCGCCGCCGATCGGAGACGGCTCGGAAGGCGGAACGCCTTTCCCGCGGGGCAACATGATGAAAGAACCGCTCTATATCGATGTGCACCCCGACCGGATCATCCTTTATCCCGGCGCGGAAGTGTTGCCCGTGCGCGAATTGGAACGACGGGACAACGCCCTCGAAAGGTTTCTTGAACGCTTGCATGAGAATCGCCACGAAGAATATGTGGTGTTGTTGGTGAGACCGCGGGCGGCGTTGGTCTCGCGGCGCATTGCCAAAGCGGTACGCGACCGGGACATCGACCTGGGAGCGGAACTGTTTGAAGACGGACGTGCGGTCGATTACGAAGCGCGCCGAGCCGCCGCCATGGAGAGACTCTAAATGGCCAGGAGAAGAGCGCAAGGAACCAGCGTCAATCTGGACTCGTTCCTGGACATCATGACGTGTCTGGTGGGCGTGCTCGTGCTTATTATTATTCTAACCGGACTCGACGCAGCCCAAATCCGTGTCCTCATTCCCACCCCGATGGAGTACGACTCCGATAAACGGCCCATCTTCATCGAAGCGCGCAATAATGAGCTGTTCCATGTCCCGCTCGCCGAGTTGCAGGCTATCGCGGATGAATCCTTGCGCGAGGTGAGCCGTCAGGCGGCCGGCAACCTCGAACACTTATTGCGGCTGATGCATGAAGTGCGCACGGGAACCGACACCTACCATATCGATTTGTCCTACTTCACCGTCGGACAGTTTGCCTTGCGCCCCGTGCAGGGCGTGTCGGGCTATCCCTTGACCCATTGGGATCAGGAAGGCCCGCGCGATTGGTACGGCAGCATCCTCGCGGGGATGAATACTGACGAGGAAATGATCACGTTCCTCGTGCGGGACGACAGTTTTGATGTCTTCAAACGCGCCCGTCATCTGGCGTGGCACGAAGATGTGGATGTCTCCTACGAGCTGCTGGATGTCCACGAAGTAATCAAGTTCGGTTTGATGGGCCAGCGATCACGCCCACAATAATACGTCGTAGATACGCCAAGGCAAAGCCCGTGTCTGCGATTGTTCCGGACGTCTTGGTACCTCCAGGCCCGGCCGCCTACATGTATTCATGTCTTGCCCAAATCCTGGCTTCAGGGCATGATCTGACATTCAATTGTACTGGAGCGCAGGACGGGCTTCCCCCCGATTCCCGTCAAAGAAGGAGTGTGGCGAGATGGATGTCATTGAGATTATGAATACCCTGCCGCATCGATACCCGATGCTGTTGGTGGATCGGGTGCTTGAATGTGACGACAAGGAGTACATTGTCGGCATCAAGAACCTCACCGCCACGGAGCCGTATTTCCAAGGCCACTTTCCAGGGGACCCCATCATGCCCGGCGTCTATCAACTCGAATCCATGGCACAGGTAGCCGGCATTCTGATCAATCGTATTTCCCGCGCCGAAGGCGCCATCGCGTATTTCCTCGCCGTCGACAACGCCCGCTTCCGCAAAATGCTGCGTCCGGGTGATCAACTGCGTATTGAAGTGCGCATGGTTCGAAGCCGCTCAAAAATGTGGCGGGTTCGCGGAGAGGTAATGGTCGACGGCGAAGTGGCGTGTGAAGCCGACCTGATGTTCGGACGCAAGGAATAATCGGCTCATGCCTGGCATTCATCCCACAGCAGTTATTGCGCCTTCCGCCTCATTGGCTGATGATGTCGAGGTGGGACCGTACAGCGTAATCGGTCCGCATGTCCGGGTCGGTGCCGCCACGCGCATCCAATCCCATGTCGTGCTCGACGGACATACCACCATCGGCAGCGCGTGCACCGTTTTCCCATTCGCCTGTATTGGCACGCAAACTCAGGATTTGAAGTACCGGGGCGGCGTGGCCCACGTCGAAATTGGCGACCAGACCACCATCCGCGAGTACGTAACCGTGAACGCCTCGACCGATGACGGCGGCATCACGCGCATTGGATCGCGATGCCATATCATGGCGTACGCCCATGTCGCCCACGATTGCCGGGTTGGAAACGAAGTCATTCTGGCCAATTGCGGCACGTTGGCGGGGCACGTGATCCTGGAGGATCAGGTTATTCTCGGCGGGCTCAGCGCGGTCCACCAATTTGTGCGCGTCGGACGGTTGTGCATCATCGGCGGCTGTTCAAAGGTCACGCAGGATGTGCCGCCTTTCATGATGGCCGACGGGAATCCGTTGCAAGTCCATACAATCAATGCTATAGGTTTAAAACGTAAGAATATCTCTGCCGAGGCGCAGCGCCTCCTGAAAAAGGCGCACAAAATACTGTATCGCCACAGTCTTTCCACGAGTCAAGCCGTCGCCCGATTGGAAACGGAACTCGAACAGCTGGAAGAAATTCGACATTTGGTGGAATTCATTAGGGCCTCCGAACGCGGTATAACGAAGTAAATGTCAGCATCGTCCATTACGGCCAGGTTCATTGCCCTGCCGCTTGTCCTGAGTCTCCTGACTGCGGCCATGGCGAATGTTGCCCCCGAAAACAGCGGGGCACACGTCAATTTCAGTTTCGACCAAGCCGACCTGCGGCTCGTTATCAAACTGGTCGGTGATATGACCGGCAAACGCTTTGTCATGGACGAAAACGTGCAGGGCGCGATTACGGTTGTGACGCCCCCGGAAATCCCCGCAGACGAGGTCTATCCGTTTCTTCTGACCATTCTACAATCCCGCGGTTTCTCCGTCATCGAGCGCAACGGCGTACATCACGTGGTCAGCCTGCCGGCCCGCGACCTGCCGGATGCGCCCGTCTTCGGACCCGATGACGATACGGCGGACGCCCGGGGACTCGTCACGCGGATTCTGCGTATACAGCATATCAGCGCATTGGAATTGCGCCGGACCTTGGAACCAATGGTCCGCGGCGGTAAGGCGGGCGCCATCTCCGCCTTTGGTCCGACCAATCACCTGATCATCACGGACACCATCGAAAACATCCGGCGGATCGAGCAACTCATCGGCGAACTGGACCGCAAAGGCACGGCCAACACCGTCGAAGTGGTGCCGCTGAAACACGCGTCCGCGGACGAATTGGCCCGCCAACTGACCGCGGCCATGGCCGGAGCCGAAACGGCGGGACGCCGTCTTTCCCGGCATATGCAGCAGATTGCCGAAGGCGGCGCCGGACTGGCGGGCGAGGCCATGGTGGTCGCCGTACCCCATGCCAATAGCGTGCTTCTGGTCGGTTCCCCCGTGAACATCGCCGACCTCCGGCAGTTGATCGAACAGCTCGACATCGAAACCCCGTCCGGCTATGGGCGACTCAATGTCATCTTCCTGAAATACCTCAATGCCGAAGAAGCCTCGAAAAGCCTCAATGGCCTGTTGAAGAAGAGCGCCGAACAAGAGGAACGCACCGTGTTGTCCGTGGAACCCAGTGTGGCCAACAACGCCTTGCTGGTCGACGCCTTGCCGCGCGATTTCGAATTGGTGCGCGACCTGATCGCGGTCCTCGACATCCCCCCCCAACAGGTCATGGTCGAGATCCTTATCGCGGAAGTGACCATGGGCAAGAGCCTCGATCTCGGGGTGGACTGGTCCACCATCGACGCCCCGCAAGACGGACGCACCACGATCATCGGTCGCAGCCGACCCGGCCAACAGGACACCATGCAAAATGTCCTGAACGGCATGTTTCCCGAAGGCCTGACCGTCGGCGTCGCGCGCGGCACCTTCATGGACGCCGACGGACGCGTCCTGCCGCGCGTACCGTTTCTCATACGCGCCATGGCCGAAGACCGCGACGTCAAAATTCTGGCCAACATCCCGTTATGGGCCCAGAACAACATGGAAGCGAGTGTCAGCGTCGTGAACAACATCCCGATCCTGCGCTCCACCATCGAGGGCGGCGCCGGCGTAACGCGCGATGTCATCCAGAATATCGAACGCATGGACGTCGGAATCCAGTTGAAGGTGACGCCCTACGTCAATCCCGATGACGAAGTGCGCATGAAACTCAATCCCATTATAGAGGCCATTATCGACGAGGGTCCCACGGACACGCAGTTTGCGCCGACGATCGCCCGCCGTGAAGTGGACACAACCGTGACCATCCCGAACAAGGCCACGGTCGTCCTTAGCGGTCTCATGCGCGAGGACCGTATTCGGGTGGTATCCAAGGTGCCCTTGCTGGGTGACATTCCCATCCTTGGCCATCTTTTCCGGAGAACGACGGACGGGACGGAACGCACCAACCTGCTGATCTTCGTCACCCCGCATATCGTGAGCGACATGCAATCCGCCGCCATGCTGCGCGACGCCTTGGAGAACCAGACGGGGATCGATCGCCATGCGACACAACTGCGTATCCCCGATGCGTTCCCCGACGACATGCCGGATGTCGAGCCGGTCCACGCGACGGAATAGTGCGGAGAGGGATTGATGCAATTGGGCGACATACTGGTTGAACAGGGCAAGCTCACCGCCGATGAACTCACCCGCGCCTTGCAACAATGGGAAGAACAAGGCGGCACGGACCAGATAGGCGAGTGGCTGGTCCAGCAGGGGATGTGCTCAGAAATGGACGTTCTGGAAGCCTTGGGCAAACAGTTCAACACGGTGGTTCTCCCTCAGATCACCGAAGATCATCTCGATTCCTCGCTGGTCAGCAGGTTGCCTGTGGATTGGGCAAGAAACCGCACGATGTTGCCCATCCGTTTGGACGGACGCATCGCCGCGGTCACATCGGATCCGACGCAGATCCATCACCAGGAAACGCTCGCCCTTCTGTTGCAGGAAGAACTCATCACGGCCCTGGCGCCGGCGCGCGAAATCGAGCGCGGCATTGAATGGTGTTACTACAACAAGGAAAGCGGGACGGGCGAGTTCCTGCGCACGCTGGAACCGGCTCCGGAGGATGCCCGGCGCGATCCGGGGAGCGACGACCTTCTGCGCATGGCCGACAACGCGCCCGTCACGCAACTGATCAACCTGATCCTGCTGGATGCGATGAAAAGCGGCGCCTCCGATATCCACATCGAACCGTATCAGAAGAGTCTCCGCATGCGTTTTCGCATCGACGGCATTCTCTATGAGAAGAGCTCGCCGCCCAAACATCTGGAAGCGGCCTTGGTCTCCCGGCTGAAAGTGATGGCCCATCTGGACATCGCGGAAAAGCGCATGCCGCAGGACGGCACCGCGCGAGTGCGGATCGGCGAACGGGAACTCGATATCCGCACCTCCACCGTCCCCGTGGCCGAAGGGGAACGGATTGTCCTGCGGCTCTTGAACCGGGAATCCACCTTGCTGCCGCTGTACGATCTGGGCATGTCCGCGGCCATGTTGACGCGCTTTCAGGCGCTGCTCGCGGAACCGTTCGGCGTGATCTGGGTCACCGGCCCGACCGGCAGTGGCAAGACGACCACGCTCTATGCCGCCTTGCAGGAGCTCGACACCAACCAATTGAACGTCATCACCATCGAAGATCCCGTGGAATATCAACTACCCACAATCAGCCAGATCGGGATCAAACCCAAGATCGGCCTGACCTTCGCCCGGGGACTGCGCCATATTCTGCGCCAAGACCCGGACGTGATCCTCGTCGGGGAAACGCGCGACCTGGAAACGGCCGAAATCGTCGTCCGCTCATCGCTTACCGGCCACCTGGTGTTCAGCACGCTGCACACCAACGATGCCATCTCCGCCGCCGTGCGCCTCATCGATATGGGCATCGAACCGTATCTCGTAGCGGCGGCGACACGCGCGGCCATGGCGCAACGTTTGGTCCGCCAATTGTGTCCGCACTGCAGGACGCCGACGCTGTTATCCGACGAGATGCGCACCGCGCTGGGCGCGCGCGCGCAACGACTGGAAAACGCCCCGTTATGGGCCGCGTCGGGGTGTGAGGCCTGTTCGGGCGGCTACAAGGGGCGCATCGGCCTGTTCGAGTTGGTGGAACTCGACGGCGACCTTCAAGACATCATTCGTGAAGGGGCCAATTTGCGGAACCTGCGCCGGGCCGCCGCCGAACGCGGTATGGCCACGTTGCTGGATGACGGGATCGATAAGGCGCTGGAGGGGCGCACCAGCATCGAAGAAGTACTGCGCGTGGTGGGCCACGGATCCGACGCTCCATGAGAACCTTTGAGTACAGAGGGTTCAACCACGACGGACAAGCCAAACGCGGATTGATCGAGGCGCTCGACCTCAAGGATGCGCGCGAAAAATTATCCCATCAAGGCGTGCTCGCGGAATCCGTGCATGTGGCCGGCGAAGGAAATCGTTGGGTCTGGCGTCGCCGGGATATGCTCTTTGCGCTGGAAACGCGGGCGGCGTTCTACCGGGAACTCGCTTCCATCCTGGGTGCCGGACTCCCGTTGTCCGGAGCGCTCACCTTGTTGGTGGACGCCCCCGAGATGGGCAACAATCGTTCCCTCATTGCCGGTGTCCGCGATCGGATCGGGGAGGGAATCGCGCTGGCGGATGCGCTGGAAACGGCCTCGCCCAAAGTCACGGCGTTCGAAAAAGCCGTCGTGCAAACCGGCGAACGATCCGGGCGACTCGATGAGGTGTTGAATCGGTTGGCCGACTTTCTGGAAGAAGAACGCAAGTTGCGCGACCGTTTGATCACCGCCATGATTTATCCCGTCATTATTCTCGTGCTCAGTCTCGCGGTCGGCATGGCCATGCTGTTCTTCATGTTGCCGTCGTTTCAGAATCTATTGATGGAGACGGGTATCGAAATGCCATGGATCACCCGCGCGGTAATGGCCGGGGCGAGGGTGGGGGCCTGGGTGGTTCCGGGTGGCCTGATCCTTCTGGTACTCGGGATCGGCTGGACCCGTGCACGGTGGCGAACCGATGAAGAATTCCGGATCACAGCGGATCGGCGATTGCACCGCCTGCCTGTGTATCGTTCCTTTTATTCGGTATTGGCGAATATCCGATTCACGCGGACCTTGTCCATGCTCTTGAGCAGTGGTTTGCCTTTGCTGGACGCTCTGGGACAGTCGGCCAAGGCGTGTGGAAGTCCGTGGGTACAAGAGCTCGTGGAAAAGGAAATCGATTCCGTGCGGCACGGCGCGGCGTTGTCGGACGCGCTGACCCGCGTTCCGCCGCTCAGCGGAACCTTGCCGGGTTGGGTACGGGCGGGGGAAGCCAGTGGCGATCTGCAGGGCATGCTCGAACATGCCGCCGACCGGAGTCAACAGGTCTGGGAACGATGGATTACCCGCACCATGACGGTCATCGAATCTTCGCTCGTCATCATCGTCGGCCTGTTTGTGTTTCTACTGGCGCTCTCGATCATCCTGCCGATCCTCTCGCTCAACCAAGTGCTTCAGTAAACCACCACACGTCGTCTTACTTCCCACGGCTTATACCAATTCCTAATTCTTTTCGGTACAGTGTCCTACCCACCCCGGCCTTCGGCCACCCCTCCCAGGAGGGGAAATGGGCAACTATCCCCTCCTCCGGAGGGGTCCGTTCTCCGCAGGAGAACGGGGGGTGGGTTGATTATGTACCGATACATATTAGTGATCGGTATTACTCCGTCAATTCCAACAGCCGTTTCGCGATCAGGGCCGTGCTGAACATGCCGTATTGCCGTTGCCGTTCGGAAAGCTGGGCGTAATAGACGACGGGATACGTCCATTC
>SKXR01000152.1 GCA_007128275.1 Kiritimatiellia bacterium | reverse complement strand
CCGGACTCGGCTCGGCAGAAGCCTCGCCCTCCAGGCCCGGGGTAACCGCGTAAGCTGGAGGGCGACGCTCCGCGGAGCCGCCAGATAAGGCAAGGCTTCTGCCCCGGACTCGGCTCGGCAGAAGCCTCGCCCTCCAGGCCCGGGGTAACCGCGCAATCTGGAGGGCGACGCTCCGCGGAGCCGCAAGATAAGGCAAGGCCTCTGCCTCGGACCCGGCTCGGCGGAAGCCTCGCCCTCCAGACTCAAGACAAGCACGCAAGCGGCGAAGGCGATTCTTGAGTTTCGGTTCAATTCCCGCTCAAGAGCCGGGCAGTTCCGGCAGGACGGCGATGAACAGGCGCACGAGGTTTTCGATGTTCCGACCGAACACGGCGATGAGATCCTCCACGCGCAGCGGCGGTTCGTCGGTCTTCCAACAATCGAAATCGGTGACGACGGCGATGGCGGCGTATTTCAGCCCGAGTTCATTGGCGAGGATGCATTCCGGGGCGACGGTCATGTTGACGAGATCCGCGCCCCACATCCGGAACATGTTCGATTCCGCGCGTGTGGAGAAGCGATTCCCTTCAATGGTCAGGATCGTGCCGCCGTCATGGACGTTCAGTTCGAGTTCCTTCCCCTTGCGCACCAGCGCGGCGCGCAGGTCGGCGTCGAACGGGTCGGCCATCGGGGTATGGTGCGCGTTCTCTATGCCCGGTTCAAACGCATCGAAATAGGTGACGGCGCGCCGCCGCGTGAAATCGATGAACTGGTCGGGGATCACGAAATGGCCGCGATCCAGTTCCGCGCGTAAGGATCCGCACGCGGCGGTGACGAGCACTTGTTCACAGCCCAGATCCTTCAACGCGTAGAGGTTCGCGCGGTTATTGATCTGTGACGGAGGGATGGTGTGCTGCCTGCCGTGCCGTGACAGCAAGGCCACCTCGCGACCCGCGAGCGAGCCGCGGACAATGGGTGAAGACGGGTCGCCGAACGGCGTGGAGACGTTCGTCTCTTCCGCCGATTCCATGAACGCCGGATCGTCCAGCCCTGTTCCGCCGATAATGCCGATAGGAGTCATGAGAAAAGTGTTCCGTGTTCAGTGAAGACTAGCGTGTCGCGTGTCGGGGGTCGAGTGGGGGCATGCTCTACACCCGACACCCGACACCCGACACCCGACACGCGACACCCGACACGTCCTTAACAGCACGCGCCTCCACCTGTTTCTTTTACTTGTTCCCCTTTCGCCGGGCCGCAGTCAAACGCACCATAATGGACGGAACGGTCGCCGGTCACGGTAAAATGTTTACCGAACCGCGTTTCTTCGAGCATGGCCGCTGTGTTCCCGCATACCAGCATGGATTTACCGGTAAGAAAGCGATGACGCTCGTCCAGGTCAAAGTAATGCGGCCAGTCTGTGATGCCGCCGTCGTAGGTGGCGGTCTGGCCGTAATCTTCGCAGAGGTCTTCCAGTGCGGGCAGTTTGAAGGCGCGAACCGTGACGGAATAGAAATCGACCATGCCGATTTTTTCCTCGATTTCCGCGGAGCCAAGGTCGAGCGGTCGGCTGGACAACACACGATAGTCCGGGCACCCCAGTGTGAGCAGCAGGCGCCGGAAATCTTCGTGGTACATCGCGCCGGCCAGGCATTCGCCGTGCAGTACGGGATCGGCCTGCAAGTGCAACGGGACGCGGCGCCCCGCGAATACGTCCGAGAAAATAAGTTCGCCGCCGGGTTTCAACACGCGGAAGATTTCGGAGAATACGGCTTCCTTGTCGGGCGACAAATTAATCACGCAGTTGGACATGACCACATCCACCGATTGGTCGGCGATCCCGGCGGTTTGCAGATCTTCCATGTACCCCTGCCGGAAATCCACATTGTTCGGGTCCAGCCCATATCGGTCCATCTGGGAGTCGGTATTGCGGCGGGCCACTTCCAGCTGTTGATCCGTCATGTCGATGCCAATCACGCGGCCGGTCGGTCCGGCCAGTTTGGCGGCGACGAAGACATCGCGACCCGTCCCGCACCCGAGATCGAGCACAGTGC
Organism: Kiritimatiellia bacterium; assembly: GCA_007128275.1. Lineage (GTDB taxonomy): Bacteria > Verrucomicrobiota > Kiritimatiellia > SLAD01 > SLAD01 > SKZA01. Next base: position 3,138 of record SKXR01000152.1, on the reverse strand, counting down.
ATCCATCGAGCAAAGGCGGGATGGGCGAGCCGCAGCCATAGAACCGTTGAATAACCTCGTCGTTGATTCCAGCCAGCGCGGCCTTGATGGAAGGCGAGAGCCCTTCGTCCGTACAGGAACAGGCGCTGGTCTTGAGGTCGTGGCTGCCCTGCAGGATCGTGCCGTAATATTCCTTGATCGCGTCTTTGTTCAGTGTCTGTGTCATAATCTCTCCCAGCTTCTCCCCTTCGGTAGGGCGAACCGTCCCGGTGAGCCGCGAGCATTACCGGGTGGCGCGGCTCGGCGAGACGCCTCGCCCTACCATGCGGACGCTATTTCTCGCTGCAACTCGCTCCGTACGCAAAACACGAAAAACAGCGATGATGTGTGAGCACGATACGCGCGTTCATGCTGTCCGACAGTGTGCCGCCCAGGTCGTAGCGTTCGTCGTCGTCCACCAACGTGCAGGCGTACACACGCATGCGCCCGTTCTTCTTCAGCACCATCTTGCTGTAATTGCACATGAAATCCGCTCTTGTTTCCTCGGTGTGATAAGTGGTCATGCACGATTCCGTGATCTCGGGCGCGTGGCCGGTGCTGCCCGGCGTCAGAAAATCCGGGAAGCTTACGATCGTGCGGTCGCGGGGGATGCCGTGCGCTTCCATGAGATCGCGGAACTGTTCGTCCGCGGCGTTGACGTCTTCATCCTTGTCGCGTTGTCGCGCGACGGATACGGTGAATCCGGCGTCGTGCAGGCGTTTCATCGTGGCCCATGCGCGTCGAAAATTGCCGGGCCCGCGGCCCGCATCGTGCCTTTGTTCGTCCGGATAATCGATGCTGATACGGAACCGTACCGGATGCGGCAGGTCGAGCAACGGGACCACGTCCGCAAACCGGTTGAACAACGGTTCGGTCCCGTTTGTGAGCACGAGGCAGGGGCGATGCGTCAAGGCCAGTTGCAGGATCTTGATGAAATCCTTCACCACAAACGGCTCGCCGCCCGTGAACGAAAACTGTTCCACGCCCAGATCAAGCGCCTCTTCAATGAACGGGCGGACATCGTCCAGCTTCAGCGCTTGGATACGCGTATCGCCCGGTTTGGATCCTTCGAGGCAGAACGGACAGCGCAGGTTGCATATGGTGCCGGTATGGAACCATAGCTCCGTCAGCTTTGCGGGCTGGATGTAGCCACGCTTTTCGCCTTTGGCGGTTTCCAGCCAGGGATTGGATTGACGGAATTCGATCGTATCCGTGGTCATACGTCTTCTTCTCCCCATCGTTCAGTCGATCCGATTGGCGGCAGTGCGGCCGGCGTGCGCAGCCCGGCCACGCGGTCCAGTAACAGGCTTCGCGTATCAAGGTCGAAATTCGAGGTCGTGAGCACGAAAGCGAACTGGTCTTCCTGCCACGTCACCGTTTGATACCCGCGATACCGGGCCATGCGCATCTCTCCGGGCGGCAGGGTGTCGGGCAGCGCGTCGGCATTCATGACGTAATAGTGCAACACGGTGCCGTCATCCATCCAGAAGCAGAAGAGCAGTACCTTTTCTCCGTGCCAGTCGAAGGGCGCGCAACCCACGCCCCGATCCGTGACGTCGGCCAGCGCGGTAGGGATCGGCAGGTCGCCGGTGAATCCTTGTTCCCGCATCCATTGTTCGGCGCCGGCGATATCCTTGGCGACGATATCCAGCTCGAATTTCGATTGCATGAAGCGAGCCGCCACCTGTGGATACGTTTCAAAGGAGAGCGGCGGAAGTTGCTGATTCATCCAGAGCATTCCCCCGCCCACCATGACGAGGAGGGCCGCTGCCATAGCCCATAGGCCGCCTCTATGGCGCCCAAAGAAGCCGGGCGTCGCTTTCGCATGAACCGCCTGCATGGCTAGGATGTCGTCGCGCAGGGACCCGGGTACCGGAATTTCCGATAGTTTTGTGCGGATCACCTCGTCCACGGCTTGTTCTTCTTTAAACCACTGCCCCAAGCCGGGATCCTGCCCCGTTTGCTTAAGGGCTTCCTGGAAAACCGGATCATCGGCATCGCTGCCGTCGCTGCGGTATGAGCGTAGTAATTGTGTCGCTGTCTTGTTGATCATCGTGTGCCTCGATGGGCGGTGGCCCTTCTTTCCTCTATTTCTTCCGTCGACATCGTTCTCGCCAACCTTTCGCGCAGTTGATCTTTTCCGCGTGCGATGCGGGACATGACGGTGCCCATGGGGATATCGAGTACCTCGGCGATTTCCTTGTAACTGTAGTTCCCCACATAAAACAGACTCAACGGCACCCGGAAATTCTCCTCAAGTTCCTGCAGAGACTCCATGACCTCCGCGCCCTCCAGTTTCTCCAGCATGTCGGCTGTCACGGTCGGTAATTCGTGTTCCGAAGCGGTAATCTCCAAATGAGGGAAACGATCGCCCCTCCGCCGGCTCCGCAGATACTCGCGGTATAATGTGGTAAACAGCCAGGATTTGACCTTCTCCGCTTTCTTCAGCTGGTGCCCGCGCTCCGCCCACAGGAGAAACGTTTGCTGTGTCAAATCGTACGCATCCGCCTGCGCCCGGCAGAGACTTACGGCAAATCGGTACAACCCCGAATAGTGCTCCGTCACTAATTGTTCAAAATCGATGCTCATTGCGTCTTCAGGGATGAGAACCACAAGCCCCCCTGTTTATTCCTGCCATATGTCGGAATAATTGTCCTTTTTCGAGTCTCTCAATACGGGCCTTAACCCAATAAGGAGATGAATACAATGAACAAACAACGACTTCTATTCCTGTGTACGGGCAATTCCTGCCGTAGTCAGATGGCCGAAGGGTGGGCGCGGGCCTTGCGAAAGGACCAACTCGAAGCGTATTCTGCAGGAATCGAACAACATGGCATGAATCCGTTCGCCCTGCGCGTCATGGAAGAGGCCGGTGTGGACATTAGCGGGCATGCGTCCAAGACCGTCGACATGCTTCGGGATGTGCCCTTCGACTTCGTGGTTACCGTCTGCGATCATGCCCGCGAGACCTGCCCCTCATGGCTGTGCGAAACGGCCCGGATGGTGCATGCGGGATTCGACGACCCGCCCGCGCTGGCCAAAGCGGCAGAGACCGAAGACGAAGCCCTGACTCATTACCGCCGCGTGCGCGACGAAATCCGGGCCTTTGTGGAACGCCTG
>SKXR01000093.1 GCA_007128275.1 Kiritimatiellia bacterium | reverse complement strand
GCGGATGAAGGCGTCTACTACGTAGGGATCAAATTGTTTGCCCCTATGCCGCACTATTTCCTTCACGGCGTCGCCCGCCGGAATCGCTTTGGCATAACAGCGATCCGATCGCATGGCATCGTAGGCGTCCACCACAGCAAAGATGCGTGCTCCGAAGCAGATATCGTGCTTGCTCAATCCACCGGGATATCCACTGCCATCGTACCGTTCCTGATGCATGAGCACAATTTCCGAAACAGCCTTGAGAGCCGGGCTGGAGGCCATGATATGATACCCGATTTGCGGATGCGTTTTCATCACGCGCCATTCCTCTTCGGTGAGAGGCCCCGGCTTCAGGAGAATCGCATCCGGGATGCTGATCTTTCCGATATCGTGTAAGAGGGCACCGTGCCGAATCGCCTCCAGTTCCTCATGCGTCGCGCCCATTTCTGCGGCAAGGATAACAGCCATGCGCGCCACCCGACGGCAATGCTCGCCCGTCTCACTTTCGCGGATGTCGATTAGAGAGGCCATGGCTTCCAGAGCAAGCTCGTGCGAGCGCTTCTCCTGCTCCAGCGCCCGTGTCAAGGATTGCCCTTTCTGCCGGACCATGGCCTCCAAGTGGTTCTGATACCGGCGGTTCTCCAAAAGCAGGCGACGATGATCCATCGCGCGCTTCAGAAGCATCGATAACTGCGCAAGCGTTAACGGTTTCTGAATGAAGTCATAGGCTCCCGCGCGCAGCGCATCAATCGCCGCATCCATCGTGGCTTGTCCGGTAACGGCAAGCGCCACCAGCAAGTCATCTGCTTCGTGGATTCGCTCAATGAGATCCATTCCGCTTTCGGCACCCAACAGCAGGTCCACCAGGGCGACATCAATCACCCCCTTCTCCGCTCTCATTAACGCCATGGCTTCGGCCGTGGTCTTCGCCGTGTACACCTGATACCCCTCGTGCCGAAGGAGGCGCGAGAAGGTTTCTAACGCAAGCGATTCGTCATCCACAACGAGCACGAGCCCCTTCCCCTCGACATCGCTCGTGGAAGGTTCCGTCGCCGCCTCCGTATCCGCCGGGTCGGGCTGCGTATGGGCTCCATAACAGAGACGGTTGCGTCCCGACTGCTTGGCGCGATAGAGAGCGCGATCAGTCATACCAAGCAAACGCTCGATCGTGCTCCCGGCCCTTGGCGTCTTGGAATATGCGCCGATGGATACCGTCAAATGGATATCGTGTTCGTCCGGACAAAACGCATGGGCGCGTATCGCTTCCAGAATCCGCTCTCCGGCCCGAGACGTTTCGGCCCGGGCCGACCAGGGGAGAATGACCACGAACTCATCCCCGGCATACCGCGCCACGGTATCGCTTTCGCGTACAAGGGATTGGAGGAGGGAAGCAAGCTCCTTAATCACCCGGTCCCCGACCAAATGCCCATGGGTATCATTGATCGCCTTGAAGTGGTCCACATCAACGATGAGCAACCCGATCGGCACGGGATGCCGTAACCCCAAACTCCACAAACGCTGGAGTTCGCCAACAAATCCGCGACGATTGAACAATCTCGTCATCGAGTCCTCGACCGCCAACCGTTCCAGCTCAACCACCAACGCATCGCGCTCCTGTTCCGTTCGTTTCAATTCGGAGATATCCGTGATCAATCCGTCATAACCGATCAACCGGTCGGATAGGTCCTTGCGGGTAACCGCCGTGTTGCGCACCCAGCGAACGGATCTATCTTTGTGCAGGATGCGATGTTCGATAACGGTGACCGGCACGCCGGAATGTATGCGTTCGATATGCTTGTTAACGAGCAACACGTCCTCCGGATGGATCATCCGATGCCAGAGTTGCGGATCGGCTTCGTAGTCGACCGCCGTGTATCCCGTCACTTGCTCCACGTCGGGGCTTTGAACGGTCCGCGTTTCATGTCCATCGTCCATCCAAACCGTAAACACAAAACTGCGGGTGGCTTGCAAGACCCGCCGGTAGCGTTCATCGCTCTCCCGCAAGGCCTCGGTCCGTTCCTCCACACGCTGTTCCAGAGCCAGATTCACGCGTTGGAGCTCGGCTTCGGCGTGCTGGCGTTCCGTGATATCGATAGCGCTTCCGCGGTAGCCGATCAGCGTGCCGTCCGCCTCTTTGAGCGGAATCCCGTAGGTGCTGACCCATAATACCTCGTCGTGGCAGGTCATTACGGGATTGACGTAGTCCTTGAACAGCTCGCCGTGTTCAATCATCGCAAGGGTCGCCTCTTTGAATTGTTCGCGCCCTTCCGGCGGATGCAGATCATAGAAATACTTTTGCCCGACCAGTTCCTCGGGACGAAAGCCCAACATCGTTTCCGCGGCGGTACTCACGTACGTGTAGCGCCCCTCCATATCAAGTTCCCAGACCAGTACCCGACGCTGATCCGTCAACTGCTCGAAACGGTGGTGACTTTCACGGAGCCGCGCAAAGGCGTCATGCCGCGCGACCCCTCCGGCCAGAATGTCCGCCACGACTTGTAACAGCGCAATCTCCTCCGGCGGCCAGCTCTGACGTCGTTGCACCGCATCCAGTCCCATAAATCCCAACAGAGAACCGCCCATGGAGCATAGGGGCAGGCAGATCAGCGACTGAATGCCTTGCATCTGAAGGATACGCTTTTCGGCCTTGGCTTCCGGAGGCAGGGCTTTGGCGTCCGGGATATGCAGAGGCTCGAGACAACGTATCTGCTTCACCCACCACGGCATGGCCCGAGAACGGATGCTCTGCAACTGCTCCTTTTGAGGCGCGACGCCCGTGGCACACCATTCGTGCGAGTTGCTCATGCGGGACAGATCAGCGGAGAAACGGAACACATAGGCCCGATCCGTGCCGAACAACTCCCCCAACTGGCGCAGGACATCCTGTACCGCCTCATCGAAGCCGTCTTCCGGGATTCGAACGAGTTGGGAGGAAATCAAGGCCGCCGTCTTATGGAAGTCCAGCGGGTGCGGCGGGTGCCGCTCACCCGAACTGGTTTCCTGTGCCATGGGCTTACCCTCCATCAACGGCTCCATACCTCACCTCCGCACGGAGCTACCGCTGATTGACGGCGACAACCCCTTCGCGGCCGATTTGATCCTTCACAAACACCACGTTCGCGCCGCGTCGACCGCTGCTCTCATAGACCGCGCTGTGTCCGCCACGCGACATGACGCCGCCCAGATCCGGATTCTGCACACTCCACTCTAGCGGAAGGAACAGGTTGTCCACCTGATTGGTGGATGTCGTCGCGTCCTCCCCGCGCAGACGGGCGGTCAATAACGCACTGCCGCGCCCCTCCATTTCCACCGTGCCGGGTTCGACGTCGATGACCTCTGACACGCTGGTGTCATCGCATCCACAGGCGAATATCATGCCCGCAGCCAGCGCGGCACCAAAGACCATGTTCATCATTCGCTGATATGCCTTCATCGTCTCAGCCTCCGTTTCTCTTCCTCGTTGTCCAAGGACTTGCTCAATACTGAATTTGCGTACCCCCATAGACCGACGCATAGCCCTCCATGCGTATCGCGAAATCATCAAAGAACTTATGGTTGGCACCGGCCAAGTCGTAAAAGACGTGAATGCCGATTTCGGCCGGCTGAATGCTGTCGAAGTTCTCGGAAGTCAACCGACTGTCGAGATTCGTCACCGCCCCATCCTGCCAGGTTACCGGCGCGGGAAAGACACTGGTGTCCTCCTGCCAGACCATATTGGTGCGGCTTGTCCAGAGGGGGTAGGACGAAGTGCCCTGCAGGTAAGCGGTCACGTGGTTTTCACGGACGCCGCCGCTGCCGTACTGCTCCTTCAATTGCAGCAGCATGGTGGAGTAATCCTTCAACTCCGGATCGTTGTTGCGCACTTCCACCACCGGGTCGGCGGGCGTGAGCAACCGGTAATTGATCAGGTCCATGGTTCCTATCTCGCCATCGCGGTACCACAGCACGAGGTAGATGTTCGTCCCGCGCAGGTCCTGAAACGCCTGGGGCATGCCCCTGACCCAGGACGGGGTATGACCGGGGACCGTGCCCGCCAAGGACCGGAAATACGATAGGCCGTAGCAATGGTTGATGTCCGGATGCAGCCGGAACGAAATGCCCAGCATATAGTGCTTGCTGTAGGCCGCTTGCTGACCGGTATCAAACGGCTTGATCTTGACCTGCACGTCGTAGCTTAACAGGCCGCCGTTATAGCCCCAGACCCGCGTAAGGTTCAGGTCCTCATGCGGCTGCCAGTTCAACGCCAACTGGCCCTCTTCCCCCTTGAGGTCCAGCGCCGGTTGTCCGCCGGACGGCCCCGTATCCCGGATCTTCGGATCCAAATTGTAGGCGGTCCAGTAGTCCTCGTCAAAGGCTCCGTCCCCGTCAAAATCAAACCCGACAGGAAGGGTGTCGTCCGTCTTTGTATCCGTGATCTCAATAATCAGTCGACGGCGCGCCTCAATGTGCGAGCCTGGATTGGCAATACCCGTCGAACGCACGACCACCGGAGGGCCTTCACTCAAGGTCTCCACCAGAAACTGGTCGCCGTTACTCAAGGTGTATAACCCGTCGTACGCGATCGTCTCGCCCGTTTGCTGGATGATATTGCGGATGGCACGAGCATACGAACCGCCGGATTCCGCCAGATAGTACGCACGGCTGGAGGTCCCGTAATGAATGCGCTGAAAGCGGGCGCTCGTGGCCATGGACAGGACCGCCATTCCGAGGAACATGGCCGCCGTCAACCCGATGACGACGGCGATGAGCAGCGCCCCGTCTCGTGAAGTAGTCCGGCCGTTGGTGTTCATGATCTACTCCCTCGTTAAATTTCTGGGAACAATTCGATTCGTATACGTTTCGCCGCCGGATAACGTGCCCAGGATCACTTCCACCAGGCGCGTGTCGGCGTTCCACGCCGTTGTCGCCGCACCTTCGGGTGAGGCGTAATACCGCAATTCAAAATACCGCACGTCATCGGAAAGCGGTGCGCCGCTCAAGGTCAATGGCGAACCTGCGTTTCCATCCCACGTCAGGGTGCGGCGATAAGGGGAACCGGCGGGGTCGAGGGAATCGTAGGTGATTGTGCGTTGCCCTCCGGAAACCACATTGGTGATGGCCGTGAACTCGCGCACCATGCGGGACATGGCCAGATGCGATTTTTGGGACGCATCCACGTTGCGGCGCATCTGCAAGAATCCTTCCGCCATCGGCAGAAGGGCAATGGTCGAGGCCAACACCAGCACACTCACCAGGACCAGCACCGCGAT
>SKXR01000207.1 GCA_007128275.1 Kiritimatiellia bacterium | reverse complement strand
TGACGGGGACATTGTAGACATCGAGCTGTTCAGCAATCTGAACCGCCGCGATTTCGCGGCGTTGCCGGGCAGCGAGGATTGGGACAGCATCTCATCGACCTCCCTGGACACGTATTACAAGGCCTATCCCATGACCGACCTTGGCGCGGGTCGGTTCGGTGTTACACTGCCCGTAAACAAGGCTGGCGCCTACCGCATCAACGCCCGCTGGCGCTTCAGCCCGGCCGGTCCCTGGTACTACTACACGGACAGCGGCTTGCGTCGTGATACCGCCGTGGTGGTCTCGCCGAAGAAGGCCCTCGATACGATTCTGTACGAGCTGAATCCCCTAACGGCGGAATCAACCAATACCGAATTCTCAGGCCGTTCTACGTTCCAGAACATGATCACCGACGAGCCGGGCCGGCCGAACCGGATCAATCCGCAAAATCTGCAGGATCTGGGTATCAACATGATCTGGCTGCAACCGATTCATCCGATCGGAACCATCGGCCGCGAAACCGATCCGTTGACCGGCGAGGATTATGATCCCGGTTCGCCTTATGCGGTGAAAGATTATTGGCAGGTGAATCCTGTACTGGGCGAGCCCGCCACCCGGGAAAACGCCATGCAGGAATTCATTGATTTCGTGAATGCCTACAACAATAACGGGATCGGCATCATGCTGGACGGCACATTCAACCACTCGGCATGGGATGCCGAAATTGGTGTTATGGCCGAAATCATGGACCTGCGACGGTCTGATGGTGGAGCTATTAGTCCCTCGCAGCGAATTTCGACGGTGCGCCCGAGTTGGTATTCGCGTGCAGACAACTACGGGCAACCGGCCACCTACTTCGTGAGCATGGAAGACAATGACATCGCCGTTGCGCCGGACCGCATCGACTTCGGCAAGTGGGAAGACGTCGCCCAGTTCTTCTTCGGCGTCTACGACACGTTGGTACAAGGACCGGTCACGGAAGGCCTGGAAAGCAATTGGCATAGCGGCTGGAACCAGCGCTTCCTGCGCGAGGACGACTGGCTGAATCCGTTGCAGCCGAAGACCGAAGAGCTGTGGGAATATTTCGCGAATTATGCGCTGTACTGGATGGAGCTGACCGGCATCGAACCGGGCATGACCAAGGAACAGCAGGCCGAAGTCGGCATCGCCGGACTGCGTTGCGACTTTGCGCAGGGCTTGCCCAACGAGTTCTGGGAATACGCCATCAACCGCGCGCGCCAACACAAATGGGACTTCCTCTTCATGGCGGAATCCCTCGACGGCATGCGCGAAGTGGACGGATCCCTGCGGCACGGCGTAGGCTATCGTTCCGCACGGCACTTCGATATTCTCAACGAGAACATCGTCTTCCTGTGGCGCGACCAGTTCTTCAACTATCGCACCTTCCCGGATATGACCGAAAACAATCCGAACCGTTCAACGGGCTTGCTCTTCGGCGCCTTCGATGACCGGAAGAATGCTTTCGAAATGTCGCCGATCCTGTTGAACCTGATTTCGCACGACGAAATCTTCCCGACCGATGATCAATGGTCGCTGCTCTATGCCTACGCCATCAACACGGCGATGGACGGCGTGCCGATGATTTTCTACGGCCAGGAAATGGGAGCACAGAACAACATCGCAGAATACGGCGACCGGTCTGATCACGGGATCAGTGCGGATAACAACTTTGCGCTGTACGAGACGAACTTCGGGAAGTCGATTCCGAACTTCAAACGCTACAACCATATGATGGACATCTGGGAGCCGGATGGTTGGAAAGATTCCTTGTTGGCCACGTATGCCCGACTGAATTGGGCGCGACTTAATTCGCCCGCCTTGCGTTCGCAACAGAACTATTTCCTGGCGGACGCGGCCACCGACGGCTGGAACAACGACATCTTCGCCGTCGCCAAGTTCCAGGTGCCGGGCGTGTCGGCGGCCGAACAGGATGTGGTGCTTGCCCTCATCAATAACGACTTCCGCGAAAACGATGCGCGTGCGGCCGTGTTCAAGCTCGATGCGGAGGTGTCTTTGGGCGTCAATTGGTTCGGTATCCAGCCGGCGCACACGTACAACGTGGTGGATCTGGCGTCTGAAGATCCGACGCAAACGTTATGGGACGATATTGATGGCGCGGTCGGCATCTCCGGTGCGGACTTGATCGCCAACGGACTCTATGTGGAGTTCCAGCCGACCGACACCTTCACCGGCGGCCAGGCTCAGTACCTGCGTTTGATCGATATGACCGAGGGTATGGACGGTAGTTCGGTGAATGATTATTCGCCGCCGCGTCTGGCGGCGCCGGTCATAACGGCCATTGGCCATCAAACAGTCAATGTCGGCGATACCCTCTCCTTTACCGTCAATGTGACCGCGGATCCGGGGGACAGTGTGACGGTGGAAGCCGCCAGCAACCTGGCGCCGAACAACTGGAGCTTTGGCGGAGCGGCTGAGTTCAGCTTCACGCCGACGGCCGGCGAAGTGGGCGTGCATACGTTCCGCTTTACCGCAACCGGCAACGACGGGTTCGATGAAGAGACGATTACCGTCACGGTTTCCGGCGACGCACCGCCCACTCCGTTCGAGCAATGGATGGATGGTCTGGGGCTTACGGGCGATCCGGAAGACAAGCCGGCCGGCAGTGACTATACGTACTTCCAGCATTTCGTGGCGGACACGGATCCGACCGACACCGATTCGTACCCGCGGATCCTGAGCATGACGCCGGTGGCGCAAGGCTGGAGAATCGAAGTGCAGAAGGCCTTTGACGCCAGCCGCACGTATCATGTCTATCAAGCCAGCGGCCTGAACGGGTCCGGATGGGATTGGAACGAACCGCTGACGCTGCCGAGCACGACCGGCGTGTTGACGGTGAGTCCGTCGTCGGACGCGATGCTGATCTTCAAGGTGGAGATCGAGCTCCCGCCGCAATAAAGGGGTGTGTACGGCAGGGCGGACGCCGAGGCGTCCGTCCTGCCCGCTGCGCCGCCCGCCCTCTTTCTGAAGTCTGAAGCCCGAATCGGATCACGCAAGAAAAGAGATACTATGAATAATCGTTGCCGCCGACTGTTGCTGCCGGCCTTCGTGCTGGGCGCACTCCTATCAACGCCCGGCGCCGCCCAGAATCCGATTCACGTGACCTATCTTTGGCACATGCATCAGCCCATTTATTACCCGCGCATGGGCGTGACGGACATCGACAACGCCGGCCTGTTCAACTTCAGTGTGCGCGGCGTGCACGATTCGCGCATGGGCCCGTACACCGACTGGCCGAAGAATGCGGTGCAGCAAAGCGCGGACCGCAACATGCCGCATGCCGGCGTGCAGGTCAGCTTTTCCGGCTCGTTGATGGAGAACCTGAACGGGATCTGGAGCAGCGGCTGGCGCGACCATTATCGCTGGGGTATGAACGGCCTGCGCACGGTGAACGATAATCCGCGTCTCGATATGATCGGGTTCGCCTATCACCACTCGCTGATGCCGCTGACCTCGCGCCAGAGCATGAAGATGCAAATCCGGCTGCATCGCGAAGCGTCCGTCGACAACTGGGATAGTGGAGGGAGCTATTCCAAGGGTTTCTTCCCGCCCGAATCATCCTTTGCCATGCACATGGTGCCGGCGCTGGTCGAGGAAGGTATCGAATGGGTGCTCATCGACAGCGGGCATATCGATCGCACGCTCGAGGACTTGCCATGGTCGGCGGCCAGTTCGATCCGCCCGAACCGCGCCGACCAGCGTAACGGCGTCGTCGCCGACTGGAACAGTCAGTGGACGCAGTTGCAGAACGTCTGGGCGCCAACGCCGGTCGCCGCGCCGTTCAGCTATCAGCCGCGGCGCATCCGCTACGTGGACCCGTGGAGCGACCCGAACGAACCGACCATCTATGAGATGATCGCCGTGCCCGCCGCCCGCTATGAGGGCAACGAGAACGCCCGCGGCGGCTACGGCGCGTTCAAGCCCGAAAACGTTTGGAGCGCGGAACTGGTGACGAGTCGCAACACCGATCCGAACCGCCCGATGTTGCTCGTCGCCCACAGTGACGGCGACAACTTTGGCATGCTCAACGCCGACGTCTATCACGGGCAACACGGCTTCTTCCTCGACATGGTTCAAAACAACGCCAACTTTGCGCATTCGACGGTGCAGGATTATCTCGACATGCATCCGGTGCCCGCGAACGACCCGTACATCCACGTCGAGCCGGGTTCCTGGATCGGCATTGACGGCGGCACGCCGTACTTCGAGAAGTGGGTCGAGGACAACGCGCGCGATGGCGAACACCCGGATCACTGGAGCTGGTCGGTACTGATTGCCGCGATGAACCGCGTGAAACACGCCGAATCGCTTGAGAATCAATACTCGATGAACGATGTGCGATGGGGAATCGGCTCGGATACCGCGAAGGCGTGGTACCACTATCTCAACGCCGAGGCGTCCGATTACTGGTACTGGGATTTTGACCGCGCCAATCCCTGGGACGCCAACGTGACCCGCGCCGCCAACCTCTCGATCACCGAAGCGAACAAGGTCATCGCGCGGCATCCCGGCGTGGATACCGTCGGCCCAAGCATTTTCCACCCGCAACGGCCCATCTGGAACCCGGGCGGAAACCATTGGGGGCAGGGCGATAATAACCTCATCCAGCCTTCCGATTTTGACGTGTGGACATTCGTCGACGACGTCAGCGGTGTGGCCGACGTGCGCCTGTACTGGCGTACCGCCGACTGGAATTCGTACAAGAATCTGAACGAGGTCGCACACGAGATCTATGCGCACAGCCCCGGGAAGAACAGCCCGTGGACCGTCGAGCCGATGACGGGCGAATGGTATCCGCCGGTCCAGGGGCCGCTCGTACCCGACCCGCTCAATCGCGCCATGCGCTATTCCGGCTGGATCAACGGCCAGAGCGACACGCTCGTCAGCTACTTCGTCGAGGCGGTAGATACCGTGGGCAACACCAACCGCAGCGAAATCTTCCACGTGTGGGTGGGGGAACACACGGACGGCGGCGGTCCGGAACCGCGCGTTGAATTCGATCCGCCGAATCCGGAGGGCTGCGACCCGATAACCATCCGCTACCGCAAGGCGGGCAGTCCGCTGGGAAGCGGGCAGGTGTACATCCACATCGGCCGCAACGACTGGCAAGACACCATCCTGCCGAATCCGGCCATGATCGACGGCGGCGATTATTGGGTGTATGTCTACGACACACCGGACAACACCACCGAGATCAACGTCGTCTTCAATGACGGCGACGGTAATTGGGACAACAACGGCGGCAACGATTGGAATCTGACCGTGACGGATTG
>SKXR01000272.1 GCA_007128275.1 Kiritimatiellia bacterium | reverse complement strand
TCGGCTTCGAAGTCGGCGATGAAGGCGAGCAGTACAACGACGGTGTGCCGTATTCCTGGTTAAACGCCTACGGCTATGATCCGGAAACGGTGGACGTGCATGAAGTGCTGGCCGCCAATAACGTCAACACATTACACCAAGCGTATATTGCGAACCTGGAGCCCGACAACCCCAACGCCTTCTTCGGCGTGACCGGCACGGAGCCCGGACCCAATTCCATCGTGGTTCGTTTTGCCACGCGGCCCGAACGGGAATACGTGGTCTGGTACACGGACAACGGGTTAATGACGCCGACCTGGCTGCAGGGACCGACCGATCGCATCCAGGGCACGGGGGGTATCGAGGAGTGGGAGGACGACGGCACGGAATCCGACCCGCATCCGACGGCGGTGGATCACCGGTTCTATAAGATCGAAGTGATGCTCCTGGAATCCGAACTCTGATCCCTTCGGGCTTGCGTAATCCTGTAGCCGCGTCCGTGGAGACTTGGCTCATGCGGCGTATCATCCACCGCGTGACCGCGGCGGCTACGCAGGGCGTCCTGTAGCCGCGTCCGTAAGGACGTGGAGACTTGGCTCATGCGGCGCATCATCCCCCGCGTGACCGCGGCGGCTACGCACGGCGTTCTGTAGCCGCGTCCGTAAGGACGTGGAGGACTGGCTCGTGTGGCGTATCATCCACCGCGTGACCGCGGCGGCTACGTGCGGCGTCCTGTAGCCGCGTCCGTAAGGACGTGGAGGACTGGCTCGTGCGGCGTATCATCCCCCGCATGACCGCGCCGGTCCCGGGTTCGCGCGGGCGGCTAATACGCGTTTTCACGCGCAAAGAACGTCTTCACTAGAATCTTGAAGTCGAAGGCCACCGACCAGTTTTCCAGATAGAATAGGTCGTATTTGATGCGTTCCTCGATGCTGGTGTCGCCGCGTAATCCGTTGACTTGCGCCCAGCCGGTCATGCCGGGCTTGTAAATATGCCGCCACATGTAGCTGCCGATATCTTCCTTGAAGCGCTCCACAAAATGCGGACGTTCAGGCCTCGGACCCACGAGGCTCATGTCGCCTTTAAGCACGTTCCAGAATTGGGGGAGCTCGTCCAGGTTGTAATTCCGCATGAAGGCGCCGAGCCGTGTGCGGCGCGGGTCATCCGGCGAGGCCCACACGGGACCGGACTGTTTTTCGGCGTCCACGGGCATGGTCCGCAGCTTGTAGATGGTGAATGGCTTTCCGCTCTCGCCGCAGCGTTCCTGACGGTAAAAGGCGGGACCGGGTGAGGAGCGCTTGACGAGAAAGGCCAATACCCCGATCAGCGGCGCGCTCACAGTCAGTCCGACGAGGGAGCCCACGATGTCTTCGACCCGTTTCAGTATGCGGTTTCCAACATGATCGAGCGGCCATTTGCCCATGCCGAGCAGAGGGACCCCGTCGACATTGTGTATGTCGACCTTGCTGGTCAGGATGCGGAACAGGTCAGGCACCAGATGAAAACTCATCATCGACCGTTCGCATTTGACAATGATATCCACCATCTCGGGGTGGCTGATGGTCATCTGTGAGAGGATAATATGATTGGTTGCCCCCGAATCGATATGCGTTTGAAGATCGTCGAGAGAGCCGCGAATCATTTCCGGCGGAATGCCCGGATCGGGTTGCTCATCGCCGATGGTCAGGAAGGCGGTGACTTCGGAGCGAAGCCGCGGATCGTTTTCCAGCGCGTCTTTCAGTAGCGCCGCATTCTCTCCGGTTCCCAGGATCGTGATCTGGTTTCGTATGCTCTGTCGTCGGGCCAGGTAGATTTCAATCCGGAAAAGAATATAGCGCTCGATCGACAGCAAACCCATTACTGTGAAGAAGGCCAGGCCGGTGGCTAGACGGGAGAATGGCGGGTCGGTTCGGATGGCGAAAGCCAGAATCATCGCCAGCCCGATGCTCCAAAGCACGGCGCGCATGATGCGCGGGATCTTGTCGCCGAACGTGCCCAGTTGCGGTCGTTTGTAGAGGCCGAGCGCGGCGAAGATGAGAATGAAGATCAGGGTGGCGACGCCCGCCCCTTGCCAGTAGATGTCCAATGGCGGCAATTCCTCGGTGAACTCGACCCACCCGCTGAAGAACCGGATCCAGACCGCGAGCATGATGCCGCCGTAAATGACCAGTGCATCTCCCGCCACGGCCATGATGCCGGTCATCACGTCAAATGAGTCGCGTCGATGCATAAGCCCAATGGTATGCGCTTTGGAGGACTATGAGAATAGAAAAATGGGGAATGGAGATTCACCCCTTCACCCGCAGATCTTTCAGCGCAACGGTTTGATTAAATACCGGTGTGCCGGGAAGCGAATCTTTGGCATCGGCGCAGAAATATCCCGTGCGCTCGAATTGGAAAAATTCGCCGGGGCGGGCATCAAGGAGCGCGGGTTCCGCGTAGCCTGTTACGATCTTCAGCGAGTCCGGGTTCAGATGCGCCTTGAAATCCGCGTCCTTGTCTTCCATCGGGTCCGGCACGGTGAAGAGCCGATCGTATAAGCGGACTTCGACGGGTCGTGCGTGTTCCGCAGATACCCAGTGAATGGTGGCCTTTACTTTCACCTTGGTGTCGGGCGGTTCCCAGCGACAATGTACGGCGGTCACTTCGCCCGTGGTGTCGTCGTGTTCGACGCGCTCGCAGGTGATGAAGCCGGCGTAGCGCAGGCGCACACTTTTGCCGGGCGCGAGTCGGAAGTATTTGGGTGGCGGTTCCTCGGCGAAGTCTTCGCGCTCAATGAATATCTCGCGCGTAAACGCCATGGCCCGCTTGCCGGCCTCCGGATCTTCCGGATTGTTGACGGCCTCTACGTCGATGCCCGCAGTGTCCGGAAGATTGGTAATGATTACTTTCAGCGGATTCAACACCGCCATGCGGCGCAGGGCGCGTTTGTTCAAGTCTTCCCGCACACAGTGTTCCAACAGGGCCACTTCGGTCATGCTGTCGTATTTCGTGACGCCGATCGTTTCGCAGAACGCGCGGATGGCCGCCGGGGTGTAGCCGCGGCGGCGCATGCCGCAGAGGGTCGGCATGCGGGGATCGTCCCAGCCGCTTACCCGCTTCTCCTGCGCCAATTGCAGGAGGCGCCGCTTGCTCATGACCGTGTAGGTCAGGTTAAGCCGCGCAAATTCAATCTGCTGCGGATGACACGGTACGCTGATCTGGTCGAGTATCCAGTCGTACAGCGGCCGATGCACCTCGAATTCAAGCGTGCAGATGGAGTGGGTGATGCCTTCGATGGCGTCGGAAATGCCGTGGGCGAAGTCGTACATCGGGTAGATACACCAGTCGTCGCCGGTGCGATGATGATGCAGGCGCTTGATCCGATAGAGCACGGGATCGCGCAGATGCAGGTTCGGCGAGGCCATGTCGATCTTGGCGCGTAAGACATATTGGCCGTCGGCAAACTCGCCTGCACGCATACGGCGAAACAGGTCGAGACTCTCCTCCGAGGGCCGGTTCCGTGACGGGCTCTCCTTGCCGGGGCGCGTGGGCGCACCGCGATAGTCTTTGAAATCTTCGGGCGAAAGCGTGCAGACGTAGGCCTTGCCCTTCCGGATCAGTTCCTCGGCGAACTGATAGAACTGTTCGAAATAATCGGACGCAAAGTAATGGTGTTCCCCCCAATCGAAGCCCAGCCAGCGGACGTCGGTTTCAATGGCGTCTACATACTCCACGTCTTCTGCTGCCGGGTTGGTGTCGTCATAACGCAGGTGGCATTGCCCGCCGTATTCCTGGGCCAGACCGAAATTCAGGCAGATCGATTTCGCGTGACCGATGTGCAGATACCCGTTGGGTTCCGGGGGAAAGCGGGTGACGACGTTGCCGCCGTTCTTGCCCGCAGCCACATCGCGATCGATGATCTGGCGGATGAAATGGCGGGAGGGAAGGGTGCCGGAATCAGTCATGGGTATATTTCATGGTTAATCGTCTAAGGGAAAAGTTTTCAGTGTTCAGTATGCAGAAGACTTTATCATCTGGCTATTCCTCCTGCGGCTGTCGTTTCTTCCCGAATACTGAACACTGAATACTGAACACTCTTCAACTCTAATCCGCAAGCTGCTCCAACGTCCTCTGCATCCTCCTTGCCACCCGCTCTTTGCCCAACACGTCAAGCATGTGGAACAGGCTGGGACCGTGCGGGATGCCGGAAACGGCGATGCGCACCGGGTGAATCAAGTCGGCGGGTTTGACTCCGCGTGACTCGGCCAGCTCGCGCAGGGCGGTCTCGGTGGTTTCGGCGTTGAATGTGTCGAGTGTTGCATAACGGTCGTGTAGGGCTTTCAGCAGGTCCAGCGCTCCTTCCTTGCGGAGTCGCTTGTTAACGGCTGCCTCATCATAGGCGTAGTCTTCCGTGAAGAAGAAGCCCGCCATACCCGAAATGTCGGACCATTTTTTGACGCGCTCCTGCATGCAGCCAATGACGGTGTCTAGGTAAGCAGGGTCGTCGTCGGCGGATGGAATGGCGGAAATATACCGTTCCCGGTGTTCCTTCAGCGGTCGCTCTTTCATGTATTCGCCGTTCATCCAGTCGAATTTCTTGAGGTCGAACTGCGCCGCGCTGGATTGGACGCGATCGAGTGTGAAGAGTTGGACGATCTCCTCGCGCGACAGCACTTCGCGGTCGTCGCCCGGCGCCCAGCCGAGCAGGACCAGATAATTGAACAGCGCTTCGGGAAGAAATCCTTTTTCCCGGAAATCACCGACAAACGCGTCGCCGTCACGTTTGGAATAGGGTTTGCCCTGTGCGTTCACGATCATCGGCAGATGCGCGAACTTCGGCACGGGCGCGCCGAGCGCCTCGTACAAAGCGATGTGCCTGAATGTGTTTTCGACATGGTCATCGCCGCGAATCACATGCGTGATGTTCATGAAGATGTCGTCCACCACGTTGGCCAGATGAAACACCGGCGATCCGTCGGAGCGGACGATGACGAAATCCTTGAGGTCCTTGCTTTCCTTCCGCATGACGCCCTTGATCTCGTCATGAAACGTCATAGGCGTGCCGGGCATGCGGAACACGACGGCTTCGCCGCGTCCAGTGCCGCCCTTGTCTTCTTTGTAGGCGAGTCCTTTGCTCAGCAGCATATCCGCCGCTTCGGTATGGGCGTTGCGGCGTTTCGATTGATAGACGGGCGGTTCGTCCGTGTCGAGTTCGAGCCAGCTCATGGCGTCGAGAACGGCTTGCACCGCTTCCGGGGTGGACCGTTCCCGGTCCGTATCCTCCACCCGGAGAAGGAATTGGCCGCCTGCATGACGTGCAAAGAGCCAGTTATAGATGGCCACACGCATATTGCCGATGTGGACAC
>SKXR01000283.1 GCA_007128275.1 Kiritimatiellia bacterium | reverse complement strand
TACGCCCGCGTGGACAAGCGGGACGAAGGATGGGGCGTAAACAACGCCATGGACGACCGGTCCGCCGCCGTCATGTTGTTCATGATGAACGACAATTACGCCGACGGCCAAAACCGAAATATCAATCCGGTTTTCGGGCACACCTCGGGCGTGGATGATTCCTGGTTGATGAACTATTCGACATACGGCGGTCCCTTCTATGTCTGGGCCTCCCAGATCGCCAACGGCGAAATTACCATTCCGCCCGGCGGTTATTTTGTCTTTTCGTGGCGCTCCCCGGAGGAGTCGGATCTCTGGAAGTGGGGCGGGGGCGAGCCTATCGAAATCCGTCAGGACGGTGAAAGGCCGAGTACGGTGAGTTACCTGCGTCGCGACGGACCCGACGGCGATGCCCAATTCAATCCGCTGGGACTGCAATATCGCGGGTTTGATTCCCAGGCCGAAGCCGACGCCAATCCCTTCCGCTATCGCATGACCGTGCCGCGTGTCACCAGCGGCACCAACCTGACGTTCCGCGCGCATGTCGACGGCTCGGCGTACAATGTCTTGATGAAGCTGAACGGCGGGATCGATCTCAACCATCATCTCGGCATGGGGGCGACAAACTGGGGCAACCGCGATCGCGCCCCCGGCCTGGCCAACGACACGTTTTTGGGGTGGGAAGACACCCTGTTTGTGAAACGGATATGGCCCGAGAAGTTTGCCGCCGCCGATTCCGCGCGCAACAAGATTGGGTCGGCCGGCGCGGAAACCTATGTCGCCACCATCGGTTCCACCGGTTTCACCCTCAACGAGGGGGACGGCGACGGCTGGAGCCACGGCACGGTGGATTGGATTTGGCATAATCCCGAGATGGCGCAGGACGGTCCGCGCGAGGGCAACGCCCAGTTCTGGCCGCCGCCGCAAGATGCGGCGAATGAGACGCTCTTCATTGGGGTCAAGACCCCCAAAGAGCCCGGCAACGAAGTGCAGCTTTACTACACCACCAATGGGGTGGCCTGGCCGGAAGGCGCGGGCGGGTTCCCCGTGAACGACGCGACCAAGGTGGTCCATGGCGCTTGGGTGGGCGATGGCGAAGGCAGTTCCGACTGGTGGGAGCTCCAGGTTCCGGCCATGCCCTCTGGAACCGAATTTCGCTATAAAATCAGCATCCTCCGCGAGCAAGGCAAGGTGTTGGGCGATCACACCAACGGGTGGGAAGTGGTCTTCCCCGCGGATGGGTTTGCGGTGGACTACAAGACGAAGATGATGGGCGTGTGGCAGATCACGAACTTCAACGCTGAAACCATCCAGTACTTCCCGCACAACGACTATGCCCAGGCGGACGGCAGCCCGATCATGGAGACCGGGTTGCAGGAAGGCATGAACTTCATCCAAGCCCGCGCGTTTCTGGAGCGGGACGGGGCGGCCCCCATCTACAACACCTTCAAGCAGACGTTCTACCTTGATCTCGAGCGGCCCACGGGCGAAGTCAAGTTCCCCCTGCACAACGAGGAATTGCCTTCGCGGGAATACGGCGTAGTGGTGCGTACCGATCCGACGGTGACGGAGGTGTGGTTCAATATTGTGGATAGCGATCCTGCGAACGATGACGGTCAAACGGGCCAGCTCAACGGGAACGGTACGAATGACTTGGGACAGGCCTCGTGGGTGCAGGCCAGCCGGGTGACGCCCAGCCTGGATGTCGATAGTTCGTATCCCCAGGAATGGCGTTTTACTTATCGCAACATTCCGTCCTCGGGCGATGCGACGATTCGCGTGCGTTTGGTCGAGCTCAGCTCGGCGCCCCAGGATGAATGGACCGCCGCGATGAGTGATGAGGCCGGGCATTTCACGACGCTGGAACGCGAGGTGCAGACCCGCGGCCCGGCGCAAGAGTTGTTTGTGGCCTGGCCGCAAAACGACGGCGACATCATCTTCGAAGGCTACGGCATGAAGGCTTATTTCTCCAAGTCGCTGGCCGACGGCACGAACAAGGAACAATTGATTGATCGCTTCACGATCCGCATCAACGGCTCCGCACAGGGCAAAGACGAATATGATATCGTCTACAACGAGACCGAAGACTACCACGCGCTGGCCTTCGACCTGCCGAACCTCTACAACGGCGATCCGGATTACCTGCACCAGATCGAGGTGGAATATACGCATGAAGGCATCGTCCTGACGGCCTTTCGCCAGGTTCGCGCCGAGCCGGCGCCTTTACCGCCTACCCTGATTGTGACGCGGCCGGAGCAGTTCGACTCGGATGGCCGACAAACCGTGATCGTGCTGCCCGACATCCCCGATCCCGATCCGGAAGACCGGGAATACACCATTCTGGTCACCGCGGCGGACGATTACCAGCACGTCTGGATTGAGTTTGAGGGGGACCGGGGCCAAGCCGATTACATCAGCGGGCCGGTTACCAACGGCAGTGGCATCGTCTGGACCTTTAACTGGACCAATATGACCGCCGGCACGTTCGTGTTCTTTGCCCACGGCAACACCAACGCGCCCAACACCAACGAGATCTCGCACAGCAGTATGCGCAGCATCCCGGTGGTATTGCGTCAGATCGTTGACCAGAACGAAAGCGGCGATTCGGACGACGACGGGATTCCGGACAACATGGAAGTGACGCAGACCCCGTTGCCCGAGCTGGACAGCGATTTCTGGACGGACGGCGATGTGCATCTGTGGCGAATCACCGGCCGGACCGATCCGCTGATGCCCATTACCGACGGGGGCGGCTTGCCCGACGGGTTGCAGCTCGGATTGCGCGGCCCCATAGACACCAATGCCACTGATCTGGCGGCTGATACCAACGGTGACGGATACAAGAATTTCATTCCCGATCTTGATCCGCCCATGTTCAATACCAAGCCCGACAACTCGGGTCATCCGGATTTCCGCGAATTCGCCGGACGCACCGACCAGATCACCGGTTCGATGACCGACCCGACCCGGCCGGACACGGACGGCGACGGGTTACGGGATTCCGAAGAGGACCTGAACCGCAACGGGCGGGTGGACATCGGGTTGCTGGGCGTCGACGGCAAGGTCGAAAGCATTCTGATGTGGCCTGACATCCCCACGGTCTATAACTCGTCGCGGGTGGACCGGGGCCGTCTGCCGGCCAACGCCATCTTGCTCGAGACCGATCCGAACAGCGCCGACACCATCGGCGACGGGTTGCTCGATGGCCAAGCCGACGTTAGCCGGAATGGCCGCGTGAACATGTACTTGCTGCACAGCGACGAATCAACCGAGGTGCTGGATTACACCGACTGGAACGGCGCCTTCTTCCAATTCAACCGGATGCCCAACGATCCGGCCATCATTTATTGGGATAACAATAACCTGCCCGGCCACATCCCGAATGCCGCCTCCTATGATTACGCCCCGATCCGTTCGCGCGCCGTGCATTACGACGTCCTCTTCGCGGCCTATAACCGCGAGGGCACGGGCACGGCGCAGAGCGGGGGATGGCCCAAGCTCTTGATCACCGAGACCGACCCGTTGGTCATTGATACCATCGGTGACGGTTTGCCGGACGGTTGGAAGGTGCGCTATGGTCTCGATCCGCTCGATGACGGGGTCTATAACTGGCGCACCGGCGAACCGGGCAACCCGTTGAACGGGCCGGACGGCGATCTGACCGGCGACGGCGTCACCAATTTGGAGCACTTCCAGAACGGCACCGATCCGCGTCTTGACGTCACGTTCGTCCCGCCTGCCGGCAGCATTGTGATCGGGCCGGGCGACGAACTGGGCGTGGTGGACGGCGTGACCCGTTACCGCGAATTCATTGACTGGACGTGGGACGACCTGCTGGCCTTGGACCCGTATCATGGCGCCGGTTTCAACCATCGGGGCGGCGACATCTACCGGGCCTGGGATGGCTGGGACGAGTCCCGCGACCTGGTCGCGTTCTATGCCCGTGACGGCGGCGCCCCGGCCATGGGCGGGGACGGAAGATTCTATTTCCGACTCGATCTGCACGATCTGCAGGCCTTGGCCGAGCAGGGGCAAGTGGATTACTACATCGTCATCAATTTCGGAGACATGGGCAATCCCAGCGGCGAACGCGTGTTGCCCGACGAGGTGGACACGCTTACCGACATGCGCTGGAAAGTCGTCGTCGCCATCTACGAGTCGGGGCTCGGCATGGTCTATGTGGATGAAGATGCCGAAAACAATACGGACGTCTTTGGCCAGGACCTGTTTACTCACGGCGGCGTGGTGCCTCGCGGCGAGTACTATCTGGGCGCCTATTTCAACTCTCAACTCGACGCCGTCGAGGTGGCCATTGACCGTGACGCGCTACTGACGGCGGGTTGGCTTGGAGCGAATCCGGCCGATCTCAATTACCAGGTCTATTCCGTCAAGAGCGGCACGCAGAACGATCCGCAAGGCCCCGGCGACATCGGTGGCCGAAGCGATATTCGCGACTCGATTCTGAACGACTGGATCGCGGAAGACCATTGGAATGCCCAAGCCGGCTTGCAGGGGTCGGGCAGCGTATTGACGCAATGGATTCCGGGTAACAGCCAGCCCGGTCGCGTCAAGGTGGCTACGGTGATCCACGCCAACCAGGCCATCCAACCCGGCAGCGTGATCCAGGACTTGATCAATAACAACGAGGGGACAGGGTACTATCGTCCGTTGGACGCCCACGAGGTGTTTGGACAGCCGCTGAATCTGCACATCACCCCGACATTGGCTTCCGCCATCCAATGGGCCAAGGCGGATCCCGGCGAAGCCGTGCCATGGCGTGACGGGCCCGCGTTTAACGAGCGCCTGCGCGATCTGATTGAGACCAACGTGGTCCATTTGTTGGCCAGCACGTTTTCTGATCACGCGCTCCCCTATTTCACCCATGCCTTCAACCGCGACAACGTCGAACTGGCCAACCAGTATCTCTACGATATCTACGGTGTGGCATTCGATACCAACTCTGCGGTGTTCTGGACGCCGGAACGGCTGTTGGACGCGGACGTGTTCGACAAGATTAAGGACATGGATTTTCGATACACCGTCGTGGACCAGCTCCAACACATCTGGCATTGGGTGGGACGCACGCCTGCGTTGAGCGATGCGGGCTACCAGATCAATCGCTTCCATGATGTGGGCGCCTTTGCCATCAATAATCTGGTCAACGATTTCCGCTACAGCGTGCACGATTCCGGCGCGCCCATGCAATTGCGCCAGATTTTCAACCGCAAAGCCCGTAGCGGATCCCAGGACCAGGTGATTATTTTGTTGTCCCACTGGGAAGAATTCCTGGATGGCAACAATGCCGCCGCGTACGACGCGTTAATCCGCTGGATCGCCAACCGGCCATGG
>SKXR01000226.1 GCA_007128275.1 Kiritimatiellia bacterium | reverse complement strand
CCTCCCAAACAGGCAAGGCGTCTGGCGCTTTCTCGGGATATCAGTGCTTCCAGCCCCATGCGCACCAGGGAGGTCTTCTCCTTGACGCCGGTCATGAGTGATGCCCGCTTGAGTATCTCGTCGTCGATGTTTAATGTCGTTCTCATATGCATCAATATGCATTATATGGGCATATCGTGCAAGCGCTATTTTAGAGCCAACATGCAAATGGGCAGTGTGTTCATATGCCAAACAGATGGAGAATCTATATCGCGCGATGAACTTTCTATCCAGTTGATTATGCCTCTGAAGTAGGCCCATTTGCGGGCGTCCGGGCAGGGAGAAAATCGGCGTTTTCCCATGCTTGGAAATTTCGGGCCAAAAGTTTCCAACGATTGGAAAAACAGGGTGTTTCGGCTTCCAACGATTGGAAATGAGGCGGAGCGCCTGATTCGGAACGGTGACGGATTGCGATCCGGCCCGGAATTGCTTTTCCGCCTCTATTGCTGTGTCCCTATTCTCTTCCACTCGCGGCGCTCCGAAACCTTACTGAACACTGAATACTGAACACTGACTTCTTCTTCTCCTTTCCCAATCGCGTTGCTTTCGCTATGGTCCCACCTATGCGGGAAATGATCCAAGCGTTCTGGCCTCAATTCGTGGCGGCTTTCAGTTTGCTGCTGTCGCTCGGGACGGCCGGTCACGCCATCATCTATAAACGGGATTCGCGCGCCGCCGTGGCGTGGGTCGGCCTCATCTGGTTGGCCCCCTTTGTCGGCCCGCTGCTCTACATTCTCCTGGGCATCAACCGGGTCCGCCGCCGGGCGGCGGGCATTTTGGGCGAACAAAGCGCACACTTGGCTTCGCTGGAATCCTTCGCCTGTTCCCCCATGGAATTGGCCGCACAATTACCGGACGATCGCGCGCACCTCATTGAAATGGCCCGGCTCCATGGGCGGCTCACGCAACTCGACCTCTTGAAAGGCAACAAGGTAGAACCCCTGTACAACGGCGACGAGGTCTATCCGGCCATGCTCGAAGCAATCGAAAAGGCCGAACGCTCCGTCACGCTCACCACCTATATCTTCGCCAATGATCGGGCGGGACATCGCTTCGTCGAGGCCCTCTCCGCCGCCGTGGCGCGCGGCGTCGCGGTGCGCGTCCTGATCGATTCGGTCGGTGCGCGCTACTCGATCCCGCCGGTCACCCACCGGCTCCGCATGAACGGGGTGCCCACGGCGCGGTTCATGCCCAGCTTTCTCCCGTGGTTCACGCCCTATTTCAATCTACGCAGTCATCGAAAGATTCTCGTGGTGGACGGACGCCTCGGATTTACGGGCGGGATGAATATCCGCGCCGGCAACGTGCTGGCCGACGAACCACCCCATCCCACGTGCGACATGCATTTCCGCGTAACCGGCCCCGTCGTCCACGAATTGCAGGCCACGTTTGTCGCAGACTGGCAATACACCACGCGCGAAGTCCTGAAAGGGGAAACCTGGTTTGCCCCGCTGGACGACGTGGGCCCCGTGATCGCCCGCGCCGTGCCGGACGGCCCGGACAAGGATTACGACAAGATGCGCATGGCCTTTCTTGGCGCCCTTTCCGTCGCAGAACGGTCCGTGCGCATTGTCACCCCCTATTTCCTGCCCGACGCCTCGCTGATCAGCGCCCTCAACACCTGCGCCCTGCGCGGCGTGCAGGTCGACATCGTGATCCCGGCGGAGAACAATCTGAAAATGGTCGCGTGGGCGTCCATGGCGCAGATGTGGCAGATACTCGAGTGGGGTTGCCGGGTATGGATGACCGCGCCGCCGTTCGATCATAGCAAATTGCTGGTGGTCGACGGCGCGTGGAGCTTGATTGGATCGGCGAACTGGGATCCGCGCAGCTTGCGCCTGAATTTCGAGCTGGGCCTGGAATGCTACGATGTCGCCCTCGCCCGTCAATTGGACGGTCACGTGGATGAACTGATCGGAGAAGCGCGTCCCTTGTCCCTCGACGACGTGAACGGACGCATTCTGCCCGTCAAACTACGCGACGGCATGGCGCGGCTCTTCGCGCCGTACCTGTGATCATGAAAAGAACCCTCCACATCATCGGCGGCGGATTGGCCGGCAGCGAGGCGGCCTGGCAGGCGGCGGAACGCGACGTGCCGGTGCGGCTCCATGAGATGCGGCCCGAACAACCGACCGGAGCGCATGTCACGGGCGACCTCGCCGAACTGGTTTGTTCCAACTCGCTCGGATCGGATTTGCCGGACCGCGCGTCCGGCGTCTTGAAAACGGAAATGCGCATGCTCGGCTCCCTGCTCATGCAATGCGCCGACGCGTGCTCGGTCCCGGCCGGCGGGGCGTTGGCCGTGGATCGCAACGCGTTCGCCCGGGAAGTCACCCGGCGACTGGAAGCCCATCCGCAGATTGAAATTGTCCGGACCGAAGTCACAACGATTCCCGACGAACCCACGATCATCGCCACCGGACCGCTCACGTCCGACGCTTTCGCCGATGAACTGGCCCGGCTTAGCGGCGACGAACACCTGTACTTTTTTGACGCCATTTCACCGATTGTGACGGCGGAATCCATCAACATGGACATCGCGTTCCGCGCCTCCCGCTATGACCGGTCCGAACAACCGGGAGGCGATTACATCAATTGCCCGATGAACCGGGACGAGTACGAAACATTCATCGACGCGCTGCTCCAAGCCGAACGAATTCCCCTGCACACGTTCGAGATGGTGATGGAACAGGGCGTGAAAGCCGGACCGCACGAGTTCTTTGAAGGATGTCTTCCTGTCGAGATCCTCGCGGGCCGCGGCCGGGAAGCGATGGCGTTCGGTCCGATGCGACCCGTCGGCTTGACCGACCCGCGTACAGGACGCCGCCCCTACGCGGCGTTGCAATTGCGCCAGGACAATCTCGCCGCCAGCTTGTATAATCTGGTCGGTTTCCAAACCAACCTGCGCTTTCCCGAACAGAAGCGCGTCTTCGGCCTGATTCCCGGGTTGGAAGAAGCGGATTATGTCCGTTTCGGTCAGATGCACCGCAACACGTTCATCGCATCGCCGAAACTGCTTCGCGCCACCCTTCAGTTTCAGTCACGGGCCGACTTGTTTTGCGCGGGCCAGCTTACCGGCGTGGAAGGCTATGCCGGAAACATCGCCACCGGATTGCTCGCGGGACTCAACGCCGCGCGAATCATCGACGGACAAGAAGCGATCGTATTGCCCCAAACCACCATGCTCGGCGCGCTCTGCCATTATGTCACCCACGCGCCCCTCGAGGATTTCCAACCGATGAAAGCCAACTTCGGCATACTCCCCCCGCTCGAAGGCAAGCCCATCCGCGGCAAACGCGAACGGGCGGCCGCGTATGCGGAACGGGCGTTAAGGGATTTGGGCACTGTAACGGATTGTGACGTACCCATCATCAATCGATGAGGTCGCCGCGTTACTCCAACCTTGCGCATGAGTCAATAATACATCATGATTCACGTATGGTTAAGCGAAACAGAATCCATTCATTTGCGAGCCGGGTCGCTGAAGAATTCCGCCCGAACCGGATCATTCTATTCGGCTCGTATGCGTACGGGAAGCCGACGCCGGATTCCGACGTAGACCTGCTTGTCGTCATGCCCCACAACGGCCCGCCCTCGGCGAAAGCCGCCGAAATACGAAAACGGGTGAGAGCCGGCTTCCCCATGGATCTGATCGTTCGAAGTCCGGCAGAAATACGCCGACGTATGAAGATGAAAGACTGTTTCATCCGTGAGGTCATGGAACGGGGACAACCGCTTTATGAAGGCTAATACGCGGGAATGGATTAAGAAAGCGGAAGCCGACTTCACCAGTGCGAAGCGAGAGGCACGGGCCAGAAAGAACCCGAATTATGATGCCGCATGTTTCTTCTGTCAGCAATGCATGGAGAAATATCTGAAGGCGAGACTGGTGGAGGCGGACATTCCCTTTCCGAAAACGCATGACCTGGAAGTATTATTGGACTTGGTCGTTTCGGAACAACCTTTTTGGGAGTCTCTTCGCCCGCAATTAGCGGAGCTGACGGGGTACGCTACGGCCTTCCGTTATCCCGGAGAATCTGCAACCCGCTCCATATGTACCGCCGCCGTAAGAAATGCCGTGTTGCTGCGTAAGCAGATTCGCGCCGATATGCGATTGCCTTTGAACGAATAACCGGCGCGCGCGCATAAACGATCACCATGCTCGACAAACACAAACTCATAAACGATGTCTTCGCGCCGACCTCCGACGATACGGTGCTGGTCATGGTGGATGCACCGCACGGCGCTATCGAGGACCGTGCCGACTGGAAAGATCGCCGCGTTATGGCGGAGGAATGGCGACAGGCCTTTCTGGATTATCCCGTAAGCACCCATCCCCTGCTCACCTTTCCCGCCACCGGCGCGAACAACGGGGATCTGCCCGACGCCGGACAGATGGACGGCCGTGCGACGTCGTTGGAGGAAGCGATTGCGCAGAGCACGATTGTAGTGGCCATGACCCAGTATTCGGCCACGGCGCCCCTGTCGCGACTCGCCAAGAAGTATCCGACCATCCGCGTGGCCAGCATGCCCGGCGTGTTACGACGCATGGAAGAAACGGCGCTGGCCGCCGATTATCAGGAAGTGGCGCGGCGCACCCATCTCCTCGCCGACCTGCTCACCCGCGCGGAGGGCGCGGAAACGGTGTTCACCACGGGCGACCGCATCTATTTTGATTTGCGATACCGGACGGGCCATGCCGACGACGGACTCTGCCATCCGGGCAAGGAATTCCCGTTGATCAATCTACCGAGCGGCGAGGCGTTCATCGTGCCGTACGAAGGCGAACGGGAAGAGGAACCCAGCCTGACGCGCGGCATCATCCCGATGCGCCTGAACGGGGAATCGTTTTCGTTGTTGATCGAATCCAACCGGATGGCGGACGTCCGCGGCGACGGCCCGGAAGCGCGCGCGTTTTCGGAGTACCTGGCGGCCGATCCCGCGCGCCGCAACGTCGCGGAACTCGGCCTCGGCTGTAACGACAAGGCCGTGGTAATGGGATCGGTGATTGAAGATGAGAAGGCCGGGATGCATTGGGCGTACGGGCGCAGCGAACATCTCGGCGGCACGGTGGGTCCCGACGCATTCCTGACGCCGAACCATGTCGTGCATCAGGACATCGTATACGCCCCCGATTCCGCCATAGGCATCCGACGCCTCACACTCCTCTTTCCCGACGGATCACGAAAAGACGTAATCCGGGAAAACGCATACGTGGTGTTCTGAGCCCCCCGTACACCGGCCCCGCCAAGGCGTGCGTGCGCGTCAACCTGAGCGGGCAGCTCTGATCAAGTAATACCATTCACCAATTTTTATCGGTACATATGCAACCCATCCCCTCAAGGGAGGCGATATCAACACATTCCCTCTTCTGGTAGGGATGTCCGAGGGTGTTGTCGGATCATAGGCCGCATTTCTCATTGATGCGCAGGTAAGCCCACACTTTGCAAAGTGTGGGCAGCCGTTGAGGAAGAGCGCGGGCATGGAGAAAGCGTGTGCGGGGCCGGTGCGTTTTTCGACAACGCTAACTGTCCATCATTCTTGTGGCTCCTTGCTCCAGCAAGGCGCGAGAGGCAGGCCAAAGCGCCACGATGATGCTGCTCCCTGCTGGAACAGAGAGCTACGGAAGAGCCTGCGAAGATCTTTGTCCCCTCGCCCCGCCGGGGGTGAGGGGCGGCCTGTTTACGCGGCCGGCAATCGCTTCCGCGCCCACGGCGCGAATACGGCGATGAAGAGGAGCTCCACGCCTGTGAACACGAACAGGTTCATGGCGAGGCCCGAGGTAAACCCGTATGAATGCAAGCCGACCCCGAGCAGGTTGACGCCAAGCCAGGCCATCATGACGATGATGCCGCCGAAGATGCACCCTGCGGCCATGGCGACATCCCCGATCCACTTGGTCAATCGCGCGTGATACAGGATGGAACACCACAAGACGATCAGCAGGGCGCCATTCTCTTTCGGATCCCATCCCCAGAAACGGCCCCACGACTGGTCCGCCCACACCCCGCCCAACATCGTGCCGAGAAAGGAAAAGGTGAGTCCGAAACCCAGCATGCCCATCATGGCATAGTAAATTGATTTCAATCGATCTGTCCGCGCGGGATTGATGACGGCATGGACCAAATACACATGGCCGATCACCCCCGCCAACAGGCATCCGGCATACCCGGCCGTGATCGTGGTGACGTGCGTGGAGAGCCAGAAGTTCGAATCCAAAACGGCCACCACCTGTCCCATGGTGTCGCCTTCCATTTCAAATCGACGCGAGAACATGAGGAGCAAGACGCCGGACACGCTCGACGTCAGCCAGCCGATGGAATTCTTCTGCAGGGCCTCCGCAAAGAAACCGAGGATCACACACATCCACGACACGAATATAAAGGTGGAATATAGATTGGTCATGGGCGGCCGCCCCATGATGACCATGCGCATGATCATCCCCGTGGTATGCAGAAGAAAGGCGATGATCAACAGCGTTGCGCTCAGGCGATACGGCCATTTGAAGCGACTCATCAACGCGAATAAGGCGATGAAAAAAGCGAACCCGTATAGTAGGGTTGCGCGATTGAACAGGTTGAGGTTGTTGAACCGAATTTCCCAGTCCATATACGCCAGTTCGCGATCGCCTTCGAGCCGTTCAACCACGAGGCGCCGGAAATGGCGAGCGGCCATATCGAAATCGACCTGTTGCCCCTGCTGATAGGCCTCGCTGAGCTCCACCAGCGCGTTCAGGGCTTCCAACGAGGGCGCGTCGCGAAAGCCCAACGCGAACGTGTCCCACGCCGATAACCAGACCTCTTCGCCGTGCGACATCAGCGGAATGAGGACAAAGGTCGATTCCTGATGGCGCTGAGACCATTCGTACATCGTATTCGACACCTCAATCGCGGCCGCCTCCAATTCCGTCCACGCACTCTGCGGCTTGTCGGCCAGCGGCTCAATGATCCGCTGTAACGCGCCCGCGCGGAAGAAGAGGTCGGCAAAGCGGTACGGCGACCGATCGTCCGGCAACTCTATTGTTTCAATCAGTTCCCGATTTCCGAGGGCGAACGCCGGATGCGGACGGGCAAACTCAAACGCATGAAAGAGGTCCAGATAGACGGTCTGATGGGCAAACACCCGCAACAACTCGTTTTCCACTTGCGACCGGTCTTCGGATTCCAGGCGCGACGCGCGCATGGCCAGCTCGCGCAACCGCCCCATGCCGCCGTGCAAATCGGTGAAGCTGTAGCGTCGACCTTCCCGGACCGGGATATTCAGCGCCTGCGCCACTTCGGGATGGTTGATCAGAAAGATGCGATCATCCAACGTCGTAGCGGGATCGAACAGCAACCGCGCAAACCATTCTTCCGGGGACTCATCCGCGTATCCCGCACGGCCCGAAAGTTGAAGGAGAAACAGGCGCGCATAGGTTTGCATCGGCATCTTGCGGCCTTGATGCAATACCGGGATGCGCTTGAACTCGGTCAGGTCGCCGATACGCAAGGGAGGACGTGCGACTTCGGCAGCGGACTCATAACCGAAGGTCAACGGCGTGAACGCAAGAAAACAAAGGAGGCAGATCGAATAGATGAATCGCCGCGCAACCGATCCATCATGGAAGCCTGTGCCACCCGGGCACACGATCTGAGGCCGACGCCTGTTCATACCACGTTCCTCCGTCGCCGGAATAGTTCGATCAGAAAGTGTACGGCCAATCCGAGGAAAGTAAGTCCCGTAGCGACGTACGGGATGATGCGCCCGTAGTTCAAGACGATGGCAAACGTGGACATGTGTTGACCGTGATCGAGGTCGGCGTAGGACGCCTGATAGAACGTGTAGCCCTGATAGCGGAACGGCCGATTCATTTCGACGAGCACATCGCGCGCCACGCCCTGCAGGTCGACCTGAATGAAACTGGCGAAGCTGCGCGGAATCTCGCTGTTCGGATGGAAGGTCTTTTCAAAGTTGATCAGCGAGACCATCATCGGCAACGGATACCTCTTGCGACGCAAGGAAAACGTAACCGCCTCGCCGCCGTGTGCAAACGTGGTGGGCTCCCGGTCTCCGCTGAACAACAGCAGACGCCGCGTCGAACCGTCGGGCGCCTGCAGGGTAAATATGCCGCCCGGCATGTCTTCCTGCGGTTCCCAGTGTGGCCGCGCTGCTTCGAGGAAGGTGATGCCTGTAGCGTTCAAGACCTGCGCGGCCACGTCGGGATCGGTGGCGCGGAACGCGCGGGCATGCCGATGGAAATCCTCCACCGTCAGGTGGACGTCGAATTCCTCGAACGGAAGCACGCGCCCGGGTTCCGCGTAATCGGCGTCGATCGCCACCACGTCGCGCACACGCCCCCCGCCCTCGCGCCAGGCCGCGATTTCCCATTCATGGTAGGAAGAAGACAGGTTTGACCCTTCGCCTTCCAACAGCGAGAGAAAGGATTCCTGCCCGAACTGGCGCGTGACCCAACCGCCCGCCAGCAGTAGCAGCAATCCCATGTGGATCATGATGATGCCCGACTGCCGCCACCCGTACTGAAAACGGATGATCATGTTGGCGAACAGGTTGATGAACAGCAGGCCCAATACCCATTGCGCGCCGGGGAACGGGATGAACCCGAAGAAGAGGATGAGCCAGGAATCGAAGAAGCGCTGTTGCGCCATATACAACCCATACTCCACCTGATACAACGTGCCGGCCACGGTCAAGACGGACAAGAGAAGCAGGCACACCACCGTCAGCTTCAGCGACAGGAAAAAACCAATTATTTTATTGAGCCAGTACATCCGTTCAGCGAATCGATTTGCAAAGTTGAATGAAATTGTCCCGTTCACGGGCTAACAGACCTTTGGAACCCGTCAATTTCACGAATACCGTTTCACGCCCGCGTTCAATAATCCCCGCGAGCGTGGACAGCGCGGCGGGATCATCGACAAACTCATCAAAATCGATCACTACACCCGCCAGACCGCCTTCGGTTTGGAGCCGGTCCAGCCCGTCCACATAGGTGCGCAGCGCATAGTCGGAGGGCGGAGCGATGTGCACCTGTTCCATCCAGCGCACGATATTCGCGGTCAGCCCGCCCGCATCGCCGCCCAGCACAATCAGCGTGCATTCCGCCTGTTCCGTGTCCGTATCGATCCGCAGTGTGGCGAGCCGCATCCCGACCCCGGGCTCCTCGGTCCATCCGTCAGGCGTGTCCCACGTAAACGGGGGCGCTTCGGGAGGACGGGGTTGTGCGGGTAGCGGAATGTCCGTCATGGACGGATGCGGGTCGTGATGCATCGCCTGCTCCACGGGTGGCGGCGCTTCCACCACGATCTCCTGATAATGGCGTTTGGGCACTTCCGGCTCGGAACACCCCGTCACGATCAGGCCACTCAACAGTAAATAGGTATAGCGATTCATATGTTCGAAGGGACATCCAATTACGGCTCACACATTCGAGAATGCAGCACCGTATATCAGCAGGTACGAATGTCAAGAAAGGCCGGACAATCGGACGGACGCGTCATGACGCGACTTGTCGATGCCTCATCTCAATGGGCTCCGTCACGCTCCCTGTCCAGCAACAGTTCCTTCCACGCGAGTCCGCATGAGAATCCGCCGAGGGCGCCGTGCGCCGCCGTGACGCGGTGACACGGAATAATCAGCGGCAAGGGGTTCGCGCCGCACGCCTGTCCGACAGCGCGCGCGGCGCGCGGATGACCGATGCGGCGGGCCAGTGCGCCATACGATTGAGTCCGGCCCGCGGGAATCCGCAGAAGCGCCTTCCAGACTTTCCGATGAAATGCAGGGCCGTCCGGGAACACAAACGACGGCAGGGTCGCGGCGCGTCCCTCGAAACAAGCTTTCGCAAATTGTCCCACATCGCGCAGGGTCTTCGCGGTGACGACGCCGTCCGTCGATGAAACGCCGGTGACCTTGAACGGCCGGCGGGGTGCGCGATGCCATGTCGGCAACGTACAGGACCGCAGGGCGCCGCCCTTCTCCTCCATGACGATGTCACCCCATGACGTGTGAATGCATACGCTCATATCCCCCCCTTCCTTGAATCCATCATCCCCATCGAACACCGGAAACAGAACTCTTTAGCGCAATCTTAGAAACAACCGTAGCCGCCGTCGTAAGCGCTGAAGCGATTACCCCCCCCGGGTGACGCATCCACGCGGTTACCAGCGCGACTACGGATTACTTAAACCGCTCTAGCGCAGCAGAACTTGAAAAATGATGTATCCCACCAGAATCACGAGCACGATCATGAAGATGGCTTTATTCCGCTGAACGGATCGTTCCTGGCGCGCGGGCATCGGCGACTTGAAGCCGCCCGCCGAAAAATAGTTGCTAAACCGTTCATCCCCGTAAACGGGTCTCTTTTTCTCCGCTACCAATGGCGATCCCATCGACTTCCCGGGCGCCTCGGTTTTGGGGTGATGCGCGGGTTCCTTCTCCTTGTTCCACGCAAACAATTCCCCGGCCGACTCTTTTGCCGGGGACTCCTCCTCCGGCTTTCCGGATGCCGGTACATGGCGAGGCGGCATACGCGTGACCGAAGGCGACGGCGGAACCTCGCCGCGTTTCATCGCTTTGGATAGCGATTTGATCTCGTTTTGAACGCGTCGCTTTTCCAGTTCGATTTCCTTCAACTTGCGTTCGAAGGCCGTTTCCTGTTTCTTGGAATCTCGTGGCATAATAGGGATGCTCTCCTGCTCGCCGGGCCTACAGCATGCCCATGCTGTGCATGTAGTACATGATCCAAAGAATCACGAGCGTAAGAATCACGGGAAGACTGACGGCAAACCCCACCTTCAACCAGTACCCGAAATTCCGATCCGGCGAACTGGATCGCGACTCCTCAAACATGATGGGATGATGCGTCGCCGCGATCTTCTTCTCTTCCGTACCCAACGACTCAATCTTTGCCAGCGCCTTGTTGTATTCCAGGCGGACATCTTCCACCTTCGTCAACGCCTTGCCGAGTTCCTCCCGGAACTGGTCTTCCGGCCAGAGCTCTTCGTCGATGCTGTCGATCTCCGCCAACCAGGTCCGGCACCGTTTGCGTGTAGAGGTCACCAACTCCAGGAGTTTCTCGGCATTGAGCTCGTCTTTCTCCAACGAAATCAGGCTGTGATTGAGATGCTCAAGCATTTCGCGCTTGGCACGTTCGTATTCGGATTGACGGCGACGCAAATCTTCGAGCACGTGCTTCTCCTTCTCCAGGTTCTCCTGCCGTTGCCGAAGCCGTTCAAGCTCTTGCGCGGCATGGGCCATGCTCTCTTCGACCTGATCCTTCTGACGCGCCATGCGCGTCAGGTTAAAATCCGACACGCCCCGCGGAGGGGCCTCGGTGGCGCCCGGTTCCGCCTCGGTTTCGCCCTTGCTCTTGCGCGTGGGCCCCCGATGTTTCACGAGGTCATCATCAAAAAAATCCGTGTTGGGCATGGTCGGCTCCTTCTGGGTTACGGTGGAGGAATCTTCAGCGTCTGTCCTTCGCGCAAGCTGTTCGGTGTGGGCAGAATATCGCGATTCGCTTCGTAAATCTTGTTCCAGGCACTGCTGTCATTGTAGAGGTTCGCTGCAATCCGTGAAAGCGTATCGCCGCGTTGAACCCGGTATGTGGTTGCTTCGGCCCGGGCCGGCGCGGCTTGTGGTCGGGCCGTCGGGGACGCGACGGCCGGGGCGGGACGCGTCGGAGAAGCGGTATCCGTTCGCTCCGCGGTCGCCGGCCGACCACTGGCGATACGCAAACGATTCCCCAACTCTTCGACCTGCCTCTTAAGGCGGTCGTTCTCCCGCTCCAGCATGGCAATGCGTTCGATGGCGCCCGGCGGCGGATTCGGCAGCGAGGCCAAGTACGAGACGTGTGCCATCCGGATCAATTCCTCCACCAGCTCGTTTTTCTGCGCGCGCGGACGCAGTTCCAAATAGCGGGAATAATGGTAGATGGCCCGCAGATAGTCCTGCTTGGACTCATCGTATTCTACCGCCAATTTCAGGTGCGCCAGCGCCAATTGCGGCTTGCGGTCCAGGGCCTGCTGATACAGCTCGATCGCCCCGCTGATATCGCCGGCCCGTTTCCGGGCATCGCCCCGTATGATCAGCGGATCGCGTTCGTCGCGCCGATCCAAGCGTTCCGGAGACCCGCCACAGGCGGAAAATAGACCGCTGACAGCGAGTAACAGGAACAGAAAAAGGAAGTTTCGCAGGTTAACCATGTGCATGGTCCTTCCTTAACATGCCTCGCCCCGCCCGTCAATCGTTTGTCCGGTTTATGACGTCCGGCAACTCAAACGACTTGCGAAAGGCGGCAAGCTGGCTGCGATCCACCCAATCCTCGGAGGGGCGCACCCCGACGGCGATGGATTGCATATTCACATACGCATGCGGGACCACCCAGATATAGGGCACTTCGGGCGGCCCTTTGGCTCCGGTACCGCCGATCTTTTCCCACCCGGAATCGTCGAACCCCGGTTGGGTCCAGTTCCCACGCGGCGCATAACGCCATCGCCAGTCCGGGGTGGTATAAACATCCCCGTAATGCGTGCGCAGATAGGCCTGTACCCAGCCGGGATACGGGTGGTACCGGGATTGTAGGGCCAATACATTCTTGCCCGGCTGCACCTGCACCCGGAAAACGGACATCTGTTCGGGTGATTCCACCGCCGCAATCGGTCGGCCATTCAAAAAGACCGCCGTGCGCATGTTACAGAAGGCGCTCAGCAGGGCATGCGAAGGATCTTCATGAAACCAAAGCAGATTATCCAACTGTTCAATGGCCAATTCCGAGGTGGCCTCCTCGCGAAACGCTTCGTAGAGCGGGCGTGCGGTCTCGAAACCGTGACGATGTTCAATGTAGGCGATTTGCCGTAACCGCAGTTCTTCGGATAGCGGGAAGTCGGGATAACGCTCCAGGAAATAATCGATGAAATCGCTCGCACCGCGATAATCACCGATCCGCTCCATGTTATTGATCTCGGTCATGGCCGTGCCCTGCCCCAACCCATCATCCGGAGGCGCCCGCTCGGCGACGGAAAGCAGGTCCGACGCCGCTTCCGTCGGACGATCCATATAGTAATAGGCCACGCTCTCCATCCACCCGCGTGAATGATGATCCGGGCCGCGCTCGAATTCCACATCGATCGACTCGGAAAAGTGAACCGGATCCATCAGGTGAAAGCGATATTGCAATACGCGAAACGGCATCTTGAACGGGATACCCGCCAACAGACGGACGATGGCATTCTGATAGTACCAGCCGCCGTTGAAATAATCTTCCAATCCCGTACCTTGCCACCCCGGCGTCCGTTCGCGGTCGACGCGAATCGATTCGTCCGCTTCCAGAATCCACCAACTCCGATCCGCGCTGGTCACCGCCAACATGCACCCCACAAACTTGCCGGTTCCCGATTTCGCAAGGGTCACGTGCGGCCGCCCCACGTCGGCGGGGGTGGTCCGCTGCCAAGCGGCATGAAAATAGCCCCACTCTTCTGGAAACGCCTCGCGCTGCTCCACCTCGGCCTCCACCAACACCCGCACGGCGTTGTCGGATTCGTTAACCAGTTCCAAGCGCGCGTGACGCTCGTACGGCATCGGGAATTGTGCAAAGAACGTGTCTTCCCGCGCACCTACATACAGGGTTTCGTACCGGTTCCGCCGCCAAAACGCGCCGAAGAAATCGCCCAGCGGCACGGAAACGCTCGGCGCATCCGACTCCTCCCAATACAGGTTCAGCACCACCTCGCGCAGCAACGCCTCGCGGGCAACGGCGGAAGGAAGCGCGTCAAAACCCGGGGTCACGGCCAGTCGTCGAAGAATGCCCGGCCCTTCCGGCAACTCGATGGAAACGCGTTCCCCCGCCGCCACCGTCCGCTCCTCGGACCGGGACGCCACGGTATCCGGCGCCGGATGGAAATCACCGCGCCGCCACGCCTCCCGCACTTTCGCGATGAACGCGCGATCATCATCCTCGATCTGTTCCGGGAAGCTGGCGATGTTCCGGCCGTCGGGTAGATCATGATAATTGATTTGATAGAAGATCCGCGGCCAATTCCCCTGCTTGAATCCGCCCTCTTCCACCATGATCACCACGCCCTTTTCGTAGGGAATGGGAATCAGATTATACCAGCAATAATTCTCGTTCACGGCCAGCGGAGGCAGGAAGGGATCTTGTCCGCCGCAGAACTCGCCGATGGTCATGTCGATCCGCGGCTCCGCTTCGCCGTCAAAATAGAAACGCACCCGATGAGACGGATCCTCCGCTCCCGTAAACCAGAACCGTGACAGGTATCCCGGCCCCTCCAAATCCGCAATCACCCACCAGCCCGGAGGCCCTTTGCGGATGTATTGGTTGAAATCCTGGTTGCCGCCGGTCGGGTCGCTGGAAGACACCATGCGCGCGCTCAACGTGTCGAGACGCGCCACCCGGTCCGTATCCAGCAATTCCGCAATCAGATCATGCCATGTCTCCGTATAGGGAACAGGATCGCGACTGCACCCCTGCCACAGCAAAGACGATACGATGAACAAAAAGCACGCAATATATTTCATGGGAAAACCTCAATCAGTATGCGCGAGTGTAGAATGGCCCCGACAACCCGTCAACCACAGGGTCCCCATCCATTGATGCGTCAGGCGCTTTCTGAAAGGCGAGACTCCCGCCATCCCGCCATGATTGACACCACTGCCGTTACTGCATACGCTTCGGCGCATGATCACACAGAATAAACAACGCATCCTGGTCACCGGCGGCGCCGGCTATATCGGCTCGGTCCTCGTCCCCGAACTGCTCCGGCAAGGCCATGCCGTCACCGTCCTCGACAATTTTTCCTTCGGCCCCAGTCTCCTGGATTGCATCCATAACGAAGAGCTGACCATCGTGCGGGGCGACGTCCGCGACGAACGGATCATCAAGAAACTCGTCGCCAAATCCGATGCCGTAATCCCTCTCGCCTGCCTCGTCGGCGCGCCGCTCTGCGCCCAGCGACCGGTCGAAGCCCAAACCATCAATTTCGACGCCATCAAGATGATCGTCGACCTCACGTCCGCCGAGCAAAAACTACTGTTTCCCACCACCAACAGCGGGTACGGCGTGGGCGAGGAAGGCAAGTTCTGCACCGAACAATCGCCGTTACGTCCGATTTCCCTCTACGGGCGCCTGAAAGCGGACATCGAACAGGTCCTGCTCGATTCGGGCCACGCCATCACGTTCCGGCTCGCCACCGCGTTCGGCATCAGCCCGCGCATGCGGCTCGACCTGTTGGTCAACGATTTCACGTACCGCGCCGTCAACGACCGCTTCATCGTGCTCTTTGAAGCCCATTTCAAGCGCAACTACATTCACGTGCGCGACATCGCCAAGGCGTTCATCCACGGGATTGACCATTTCGAGACGATGAAGAACGAGCCGTACAATGTCGGATTAAGCGATGCCAACCTGTCCAAACGCGAATTGTGCGAGGAAATCAAGAAACAGGTTCCTGAATTCCATATTGTCGAATCGGACATCGGCCAGGATCCGGACAAACGGGACTATATCGTGAGCAACGAGAAGATCGAAGCCACGGGATACCAACCCGATGTCTCCCTGCAAAAAGGGATCACCGAACTGATCCGCGGCTATCAGATTGTCCGGCGCCATCAGTTTGCAAACGTCTAATTCATCATGATTATTTCCCGGACCCCTTTGCGATTGAGCTTCTTCGGCGGCGGCACGGATTACCCGGATTATTTTCTCCGTCACGGCGGCGCGATACTGGGCTCGGCCATCGGAAAATATTCATTCATCACCGCCAATCGGTTCCCGAGCAAACTATTCGATTACTCCCTGCGCGTGTCGTACCGCAAAGTGGAGCTGGTCAAGGATATCGGCGAAGTGGAGCATCGCGTGTACCGCGAGTGCCTGAAATATTGCGGCCTCGAAAGCGACATTGAGTTGCATAACATCGCCGACCTGCCCGCCTTCACCGGCCTGGGCTCGTCCTCTTCGTTCACGGTCGGCCTGCTCAAAGTCCTCTACGCGTTCAAGGGCCAATCCCTGTCCGCCCAGGAACTGGGCTATCGCGCCATTGAAATGGAACAGCAGATTCTACAGGAACACGTGGGCTGCCAGGACCAGATGCTCGCGGCCGTCGGCGGTCTGAACCTGATCGAATTCCATCAACTGGACGACATCCGTGTCACGCCGGTCCACCTGCCCGCCGAACGCTTGCGCGAACTGGAATCGCATCTCATGCTGCTGTTCACCAAGATCACGCGCCGCGCCGACGAGGTGGCGTCCGACCAATTGCGGCAACTCGACAAGAACCTCGACACCCTGCGTCGCATGCGCGCCATGGTGGACGAGGGGCTGGCCCTGTTGACGGGATCGGGCGACCTCCGCGCGTTCGGTCGATTGCTTCACGAATCCTGGATGCTCAAACATCAACTATCCGATCGCATCACCACCCCGGCCATCAATGCCTTGTATCAGCGCGGCCTGGATCACGGCGCCATCGGCGGCAAGTTGCTGGGCGCCGGCGGCGGTGGATTCATCATGTTCTTCGTCCCACCCGATCAACAGACCGCCTTGCGCAACGCCTTTCCCGATTTTGAGATTATCGACGTTTCACTTGCCGCACCGGGCGCTTCCATTATCTTTGAATCATGATCTGTAGAATTTGCGATTCCAACCGGATCGAACCTGCCATCGATCTGGGCGAACAGCCTTGGGCCAACCACTTCCTAAAGCCGGAAGCGGCGGGCACCGAACCCGTGTACCCGCTGCGCGTGGTCTTCTGTGCCGATTGTCACGGCGCGCAACTCGACTATACCGTGCCGCAACAGGTGATGTTCTCCGATCACACCTATCTGTCCGGCACCACGCAAACCCTCCAACGCCATTTCGAAGAGACCGCACGAACCATCGACAACCTGTTCTTTAAGAAAACCGCGGCGAAGAGCATGCTCGATATCGGTTCCAACGACGGCACGCAACTACTCGCCTATAAGGCGCTCGGATACGACGTGCTCGGCGTCGAAAGCAGCAGCAATATTGCGCAGTTGGCCAACGACCGCGGCGCGCCCACCCTGGCGGAGTTTTTTAACCGCGCGTGCGCCGAAAAGATCGGCCGCACATTCCAGGTCATCAACGCATCCGGTGTGTTCTTCCACCTGGAAGAACTGCATTCGGTCACCGACGGCATCCGCGAAAGCCTGGCCGACGACGGCGTCTTTGTCGTCCAGTTTCTCTACATGAAAAGCATCATGCAGAACGGCGCCTTCGACCAGATCTATCATGAACACCTTCTCTACTACACCCTGGAAACCATCACGCGCCTGTTGAACCGGCACGGCTTGGATTCCTTTGACGCGTACTGGACGCCCGTCCATGGCGGCTCGATCATACTCATGGCGTCGCACCAGGGCCGTTTTGAACGGTCCGATCGACTTGTCCGCCTCATGCACCTCGAAGAGAAAGCCGGGACAAACAGCCTGACCGCCTACCACGCCTTCGCCGAGCGCGTTCGCGCACTGAAGCAAGAGAACCTGGCGGTGCTCGACGAGGCACGGCGGGCGGGCAAACGAATGTACGGCATGGGCGCACCCGTGAAAGGGAATACGCTCCTTAATTATATGGGCATCGGCACGGACTACCTCACATACCTTGTCGAGAAGAATCCGCTCCGCAAAGGACTGGTTTCGCCGGGCATGCATATCCCCAT
>SKXR01000288.1 GCA_007128275.1 Kiritimatiellia bacterium | reverse complement strand
ATGTTGGCGCGCGTGAAGCGGGAGTCGGTGTCCTTGAAGTAGATATAGTCCGTCGTGCTTTCCAACAACGCGAGCAATAGATTCTGGTCCTGTACCCGCTCGTCGTCCAGTCGTTTGCGTTCCAGCGTATAGCGAATGGCACGCACCAATCCGGCGCCGTCGAAGGCTTCCTTGACCAGATAATCGGCCGCCCCCCGCTGAATGGCGGTGATCGCCCAATCTTCACGGTCCTGCCCCGTAATCACAATCACCGGCAATTGCGGTGCCGCCTGAAGAAACCGGTCCAGCGTGTCCAAGGCGCGGCTGTCGGGAAGATTCAAATCCAGCAATGCCAGATCGGCGGGACGATGGTGCAACCGCTCGATCGCGTCCGCCAAGGAAACGGCGGATTCCAAGTGATAGGGAAAGGAAGCCGATTGCTCGAGCATGCGGGATACCCGATCAATGCTGGCCAATTCGTCCTCGACCAATAGGATCCGCAAAAGGGGCCGGTCCATACGTCATTCCCAAAGGCGTTTACATTACACCGACGTAAGGTATGTTAGCCTACTCATTCATGAATGGCAACCCGCGCAACATCAGGAGGCTGTGGTGCAATATAGCGAGCTTTATCGAGTAAAACCGGGCCGTCCGGCGGCCCTTTCAAAGCGCGACACCCGGGACACCGCCGACGCCGAGAAGAAATCGCACGGACGCAAGCAGCTGACCGCCAACGTCAAAGCCTTGGCCGATCTTCAACATCGATTCTACGCCGACGGACGGCACGCACTGCTTATTGTCCTGCAGGGAATGGACGCCGCCGGGAAAGATGGAACCATCCGCCACGTATTGTCCGGCGTAAACCCGCAGGGATGCCGCGTACACGCCTTCAAACAGCCTTCGGACAGGGAACTCCGACAGGATTTTCTGTGGCGCATCCATCAACACACACCCCGCCGTGGCATGATCGGCATTTTCAACCGGTCGCACTATGAGGATGTGCTCATCGTGCGCGTACGCAAGCTTGCGCCCAAACCCGTGTGGACCAAACGCTACGACCACATCAATGCGTTTGAAAAACTGCTGGCGGACAACCACGTGCACATCCTCAAATTCTTCCTGCATATCAGTAAAGACGAGCAGAAGAAACGGTTTCTGCGCAGACAAAAGGACCAGACGCGCAACTGGAAACTATCTCCGTCCGACGCCGAAGAGAGAAAGTTGTGGGACGAGTACATGGAAGCCTACGAAGCGGCCCTGGCCAAGTGCAGCACCGGCTACGCGCCATGGTTTGTGATCCCGAGCGACCGAAAATGGTTCCGCAACCTCGCCGTATCGCAGATCATACGCGAAAAGCTCGAATCGCTCGACCTGCGCTACCCCGAACCGGTATTTGACGTATCCAAGATATCGTTCGACTGAATGCCCGGGGCCAATAGCTTATAAGCTATCACCTCTCGGACGGATAATAGCCTATAGGCTATCACTCGGTGCATCGGGCAGGCCTGAGGTCACCAGGCAAGGTTGAACTTGTCCACTTAAAGGGTTTACCCCATCCACTTATAGGGGTATTCCTGTGTGCAACATGACCTTCAAACACAGCGGATGCATCGTGATCCTGTGCGCGCTTTGGATAGCGGCACCGGCGGCGCTCGTCACACATCACGAAGATCAGAATCTGGCCGGCCCGGTTGTGGACGGCCACATCGCCCCCGACGAGTACGGGCCTGGCAATGCGTATGCTTTTACGGGCGGCGGTGACGACTTCGGCGGTCAGTTCGGCAACGCCACGATGTATATGAAGGCGGACGCCGCGCGTCTTTATATCGCGTTCAGCAATCTCGGGGTGGCTAGCGACGGGAACCAATACATCGTGTATTTGAATACGGGCCCCGGCGGATACCAGACCGATGGCAGCATGAACGATATGGCGGATGCCGGTCGTCGTAACGCATCGATCC
Source organism: Kiritimatiellia bacterium (assembly GCA_007128275.1). Classification (GTDB taxonomy): domain Bacteria; phylum Verrucomicrobiota; class Kiritimatiellia; order SLAD01; family SLAD01; genus SKZA01. The sequence goes on along the minus strand of SKXR01000288.1, from coordinate 3,408 downwards.
TCTCCCTCAACGGCACGGATACCGTGACATTTCACGACGGCGTCACCACGGCAAATCCCGACTTCGCGCTCGTACTCAATAATCGCACAACCGGGAACGGCGGCTTTTCCGCACTCTTCGAACTCGCGCCCTGGGGGCAAAGTCATGCCCTCGTTTCGCACGACCGGGCCGGCTTGGGGACAGGCACCGTGGAATTCGCCATCCCGCTCGCCGCGCTCGGCCTCGCACCCGGCGATATCGTGGATGTTGCGGGATTTAACATCGGCGATTCGGGGTTTCTGTCAAATGAGGGCATTCCCGCAACAGGACTCGGGACCAGCCCCGGGTTTGGAGACGGACAGGTCAACGCATTCGCCGACTTTCATCGATTCACCACATTCGATCCGGGTCCGCAAATCGGACTGACCACACGTGTACCGAACCAAACCCTGAACATGCCGCTTGAGCTACCCGCCGACCCGTCACAAAGCTACAGCATCGAGGACGCGCTCGGCGGAATGGCGTTCAATCAGCCCATGAGCATTCGCTCCCCCCCCGGCGAGACCAACCGCCTCTTCGTCTCCGAACGACCCGGCTACATTGTGGTGGTCACAAACATGGCCAGCCCGACCTACACCCCGTTCTTCGACATCTCTTCGGCCGTCACGACAACGGGCGAAGGCGGACTGATCAGTTTCGCCTTTCATCCCGACTATGCGAACAACGGCTATTTCTATGTCTACTACGCCCTCGACACCACGACCCCGCTGGGAAGCGGGTTTCACTTGAGGCTGTCGCGCTTCCAAGTCTCCGGCACCAACGCCAACTGGGCCAATGCAAACACAGAGCAGGTGTTGTTCACCCAGCGACATCGCGCAAACAACCACAACGGCGGCGACTTGCATTTCGGCGCGGACGGCTATCTGTACCTATCCCTCGGCGACGAAGGCGGCGGAAACGATCCTTACAACAACGGGCAGCGCATCGACGGCGGTTTCTTCTCGTCCGTGATGCGCTTGGATGTCGACATGCACCCCGGCAGCCTTGCACCGAATCCGCATCCGGCCATCAACGGCAGCGCGACCAACTACGCGATCCCACCCGATAACCCGTTCATCGGCGCCACGGAATTCAACGGCCTCGCCGTCAACGCCCATGAGGTCCGGACGGAAATCTACGCCATCGGCTTGCGCAACCCGTTCCGCATGGCATTCGATCCGGTCACCGGTAGACTCTACCTGGCGGACGTTGGACAAAGCGCGCGGGAAGAAATCAACCTCATCGTCAGCGGCGGCAACTACGGCTGGAAATGGCGCGAAGGCACCATCGCGACACCGGGCATCGGCACGCCGCCCCCCGGTTTCACCGACTGGATCGATCCGATTCTCGACTATACACACGGCACGGCGACCAACCAGGGCCGGTCCGTCACCGGCGGCGTGGTGTATCGTGGCGATGCCATACCCGAACTCGTCGGCCATTATATTTTCGGCGACTATATCAGCGGCCATGTGTGGTCGCTCACGCACGACGGGACAAACGCATTGTCTTTCAACTGGCTCGCGTCCACACCCAATATTGTCGATTTTGGCACCGACCCGCGCAACGGAGATATCCTGATCGCCAGCCTCACGGGCGGACGTGTTCGGCGACTGGTCCGCACCACGGAACATGGAAGTACCCTGCCCCAAACCCTTTCGGAGACGGGCGTCTTCTACGATCTCGAGAATCTGGTTCCGTATGCAGGCATCGTGCCGTACGATCTGAACGTGCCCTTCTGGTCCGACAACGCCCTCAAGACGCGTTGGTTTTCCGTGCCGGACGTGAACGAGGTGATTCAATTCGTGCCGGACGGCCCCTGGACGTTTCCGGACAGCACGGTATGGATCAAGCATTTCGATCTCGAACTTGTTCAGGGCGACCCCTCGTCCACGCACCGTCTCGAAACGCGCGTCCTTGTGAAGAATGATTCGGGCGCGGGCGGCTACGGGGTGACCTATCGCTGGGGAACCTCCACGGAAGACGCGATCCTTGTGCCCGCCAACGGGCTCAACGAATCGTTCATCATCGAAACCGCCGGCGGCGTATTGTACACGCAGGTGTGGCGATATCCGAGTCGATCGGAATGCCTGCTCTGTCATCAACCGGGGGCCGGCTTCGCGCTGGGTTTCAGCACCGAGCAATTGAATCGCGACTACCATTATGCGGGGACCGTCACGAATCAACTCTCCGCCTTGAGCGAAGTCGGATATCTCGACACCGATGTACAGGACACCATTCACGCCTTGCGCGCACTCGCGCATCCGGCGGACAAGGCCTACAGTGTGGAATATCGGGCACGGTCATTCCTGCATGCGAACTGCGCCAATTGTCATTTCCCCGACGGCCCGGCCCTGGGCGGTTGGGACGCGCGCATTCAGACGGCCCTGTCCCAAACGGATATGATCGAAGGCGGGCTCGTCAACAATCAAGGAAACCCCGCCAACCAGGTCATTGCGCGCGGGAGCGTGCCGCACTCCATGATCCACACGCGTGTCGCCTCGCTGGGCGGCGACCGCATGCCGCCGGTCGGGTCCAGCGTAGTGGACGAAGAGAGTGTGGCGCTGGTCATTTCGTGGATCAATGAACTGACCGACTACCAGACCTTCGCCGAATGGCAGGTGGCGAACTTCGGCAGCACCGACCATCCCGACGCCCAACCCGGGGAAGATCCCGACGGCGACGGCGCCGACAACAAGACCGAATACCTGACCGGAACAGACCCACTGGATCCCGACGACGTGTGGGCGATGGAATTGGTCTTTCAAGACGACGCCCCCGCCATCGCCTTCCCGCGCATAGCCAATCGCGGCTTTGAGATCGAAGCGAACACGAACCTGCTTATGGCATCCGGCTGGCACGTGCTCAATGTGCCCGGCAACCAACCGGTCTTCGGCCCCGCTACCGAAGCCGTCACGGTTGAAGACCCCACCGCCACCAATCTCATGCAACGCTACTACCGCATCCGCATCTACGAACCTTGAGCGACGAAGACGGGCAGGGAACGCCTTATTTCGCCGCCTCTTCCAACTTCTTCAAGCGCGCTTCAAGATCGGCAACTTTTCCTGAGTTCCTCATGACTTAGGAAATGTGATGTAAGGCGTTGATTTGCAACAGAACGATTGCGCCATCGGGTGTCCCGGCTTGTAACCGGGAGTCCATGGCGTAAGGCGATTTCGCTTTGCCGCTTTGGATTGGATGCGCGCGCTGTGGTTTGTCTTCATCCAAAGCGGTGTCGCCGTCCTCTTCCGCTTCGCTACAGAGGACTCTGCCACCGCAGTCCAAATTCCCTTGTGGCGGCCCGCTCGGTCGTTCCTTTTTGGACTGCGGCGGCAGAGCGAAGCGTCGACGCCGCTTTGGCTTGACCAGCACGGAATATCTCCCCTTACT
>SKXR01000286.1 GCA_007128275.1 Kiritimatiellia bacterium | reverse complement strand
CCCGCGCCCAACCAGTACGGACGTAACGTGCACAGGCCAAGATCCGCCGGGCGCCATTCCAACCGGTAACGACGACCCGGCGCGGTGTCGTCCACCTCCAAATACTGGGATCGACGCTCCGTATGCTCCACTTCAACCCATACCGTACCGTGGGCGCGATCACGCGAAGCCGCCCATCGGGACACCCCCGTATTGATCAATTCCACCCGCACCACTTGATCTTGCCGGACGCGAATCGGTTCGCCGGGAACGGGTATCACGCGTTGCCCCCCGACCTCGAGCCGTCCCCATTCGGCGTTCATCCCGATCAAGGGCCCGTTTGTTCCGCCGTCCAGCCGTTCCGTCGGCGTTTCCAGGGAACTGCGACCGTACCCCATGGGTCGGATCTCTTCCACGCGTTGCGCTTCCAGTTCCTCGCGATACACACGCCGCCAATTGTCTTGAAGACTGTACAATCCGCGAGCGCCGTCACCCGGATCCGCTTCACGACCCGCCCATTGCATCGGGGCCACGCGATAGGCCCGGAGCCGCCCGGCTACGGACCGCACCACGCGCAACGCCGGGCGGGGCGACCCGTCCGGATGCGCCAATCCCTCATCGGCATCCAACCTGTTTCCAGACACGGGCGCGTAATGCCTGAAGATCGCGCCTGCCGCGTGAGAACCAAAAACCAAACCGAGCATCTCCTCCACCATCCGCGCCTGATGCTCGAAATCCGCATCGCGCGGCGCCCCGCCCAAAGGAACGCCCATATCCGCCCAGACCACAGGGCCGCCTTCCATCCAGCCGCGCGCATAGGCCGCCATGAAGGCGCTGTCACCCAAGTCCGGTTCGTGCCCGCGAATATGCTCCGCACCCAGCGTCGCAAAATCCAGATGAACACGGCCGGTCCCGATATCGAAAGGCAACAGCGGATCGGCCGCGCGCATACGCAAGTCGGTATCCCGCACCGATACCCGCGCCGTAACCAACTGCCCGCAGTCCAACCGGCGCAATGCCCGAACCGCGCGCCCCATGCGGCGACTCTGAAAATCCGCCGCAAAACGTCGGATCACCCGCCACGCCGCCGCATCGTCCGGCAACGGGGCCAACCGGGTCCACGCCGGATAACGGGCTGCGCCGTCTGTGGGATCGATCTCCAACCAATCACCGTGCAACCCGGCCGCGTGTTCGATATCCCCGTATTGTTCAAGCAACCACTCGTTCCACGCCCGCGCCAAAAGCGGCTGGGCATCGGCGGCTTGTAAACTCGAACCCGGACCAATGTCCAAGGAGAACACCTTGGCATCGCCCGGCAACCGCAACGCCGTCACCATCTCCTCCAACCAATCTTCTTCATAAACCCTGCGCAACAACGTGGGAAACCGGATCTGGACCCACATCCCCTGCGCCTGCGCCTCTTCCATCACATACCGCAACGAGGACGCTTGTGCCGGGTCCGTATAGGGCACGCTCACGGTGTTCACACCCGCGTTCCTCAGCCGGTGCAAGTCCCTCCGTACTTGCATCGCCGGAAAGACATGGGGCAACAGCCAGTATACATCCGCGCGGCGATCCATGCCCGGCGAATAATCGACCCCCAAAAAGAAAACCGACACGCGCCCCATCGCAATGCGCGCGCCCGACACACCGAGGATCTCCGTATGAAACGGCGTTACCCGTTCGCCGAGGACTTTGACCGGATGCACCGATTGATCAAAGACCAGTCTGCGCCCACCCACCTCTTCCAAGCCGACGTGGATCTCGTAGTCCACCGCGCGCTCTTCCGCACGCGGTACGACACCCACGTTCATTACCAACGGCGGCGACGCCTCCGTCTCCGGATCCAACACCTGCGGCGCGGAGACAATGCGCCGCACAATATGGCCGTCCCGGTCCACCAATTCCGCCGTCACACGCGCAGCCACGGGCGACGCATTGGCCGATATCATTCGGGTCTGCACCATGAACAGGTGAGGCGGCTCAAACACGGCTTCCGTCGCGTGTGTACCGACCAGGAAACGGCCCCGTTGCAAATGGAACAGGCATTCGTTGATCATGGTGCGGAGCGCGCGGCGCGTGGATCGTTCCGGGTCAACACCGATCCAACCCCATATCTGCGGGACGCTTTCCGGCGGCAGACGCACAAACAAACCCGCCACATCGCCGGACGCCTCGCCGCTCCGATCGCGTGCGGTGAACAACGGCACCCACCGCGTTGATTCGTCCGGATACCGCGCGGACGGATGCGGCCACAGGGCGTCCACCGTTCTCCGGCCGATGTGGAACAGCGCCTCGGATCGCACCCCTTCCACGGCCTGAGCGGTGAACGAAAAGCGGGCGTCCACATCGGCCAGAAACGGATTCGCCGACGCGTCCGGTTTCGCCGCCGCATGCGCATCCTTCGCCGGACGAATATCCGACACGCCGTACACATGCGCGCCCGAACGTTGCGGGGCGACCCGCACATCCAATCCCACACATAAGCGGACGACATCGGGAAGCCGGAACGGGTCGTTCCGTGTATCCGCACGGTGCGTTCCCGGCTCCACCCGCACCCAATCCGCTTCACCGATAACCACGCGCTGCCATTCCTCATCGACCGGGATATCGCGCACCCACTGGCCCCCGACCGTGGTTCCCGCCCGCACCACCAGCCGCGTGGTTTCCGGGGAACCACGCACGTACAGGGTCAAGGTGTTGTAGCCGGATTCGGAGAAGTCGTCCGGCATTTCCGGCAAACACATGTAATTCGATTCATCGAGATATTCCACCTCGACCTCCACGCCCGGCCGCGGCATGCGCGGATCGCGCGCCACGCGGACCCGACTGCGACGGGCCGGGTCGCTACTCTGATGACTCCACAACTGGACGGCTGAGAAGCCGGGGAGATCGCTCGCCACATCCGCGAGATGCGTGTGATGGTCTTCTCGTGAACGGGCCGCACCGTCGGCGTCCAAGACAACCGGATGCGAGAACGGTTCGCGCCCGAGGAACAGCGCCTTGCCGCCGCGTTCAAGATAATCCTGCAATACGGGGCGGAAAGACACGGGCCATTGGCGCGCGTCGGGCACCGCCACCACGCCCCGTCGGTTCAGAGCGTCTTCGAGCGCCGTATGCCACCCGTCGAAAGGCACATGAACCGCTTCCGGCAAGACATCGCGCAACAACGCCGCCATGCGGCCGGCTTCAGGCGATGTCAATGGAGGCGTCAGCACCCACACGGTATCCTCGTCAATGGCATAGGGCGGCACCGTCACATCCCGCGCGCAAGCGGCGAGCACGAGCGTGAGCGCTAGCATCCCCATGACGCGCGAGGCGCGCAACATGTTCTCTTTGGCGATAAGTCTCATCGTTTCCTGCGCTTAACAGGGTGACACAGGCATCTGGCCTGTGTCTTTATCCCTCAAAACAGCGAAGCCGCACAGGCTGGAAGCCTGTGCCACCCTGATGTCAAACCACACATTCATTCTTCAACGGGCTGCTATACCGGAATCCGCGCGTTCTTCAACATTTCCCGCGCATGCGTCAGCGTCAATTCCGTCAAGGTCCGACCGCCCAGCATGCGGGCGATCTCTTCCACGCGCTGTTCCTCGTCGAGAAGGACCACGTCCGTTCGGGTACGCTGTTCTTTGACCGTCTTGCGGACCGCGTAATGCGCGCGGCCGTACATCGCCACCTGCGGCAGATGCGTAATGCACAAAATCTGATGGTGCTCTGCGACATCCGCCAGCTTGCGGCCCACCGACCCTCCGGTTTCACCGCCGATATTCGCGTCGATTTCGTCAAACACCAGCACCGGGATCCGATCATGCCGCGCCAGCACCGCCTTTGTCGCCAGCATCACGCGCGAGATCTCGCCGCTGGACGCAATCTGTCGCAACGGGCGCATGCCTTCACCCACGTTCGGTTCAAAGGCAAACTCAATGGCGTCCAGCCCCGCGGGACCGGGTTCCCCCTCGGTCACGTCCACGCCGAACCGGCCCTGCGCGAATCCGAGCGCCCGCAATTCTTCCGTAATGGCGTCTCCCAGTTTCCCGGCGATCGCAGTGCGTGCCGAGTGCAACGCGCGCCCGGCTTTGACGAGCTCCTTGAGGACAACGGAACGTTCCCGCTCCAGATCAGCCAGGCGCTCATCGCGCGACTGTAAATCGGTGAGTCGTTCCCGGGTTCGTTCAAGCTGATCCAACGCGTCCCGGACCGTCGGACCGTATTTGCGTTTCATCTTCTGATAGGTCGTCAGCCGTTGATCCAACCACTCCAGCCGGGCCGGATCGGCGTCAATCTGTTCCACCCGCGTCGCCAGCGCCGCCGATACGTCGCGCACGCGCGTCGACGCCTCTTCCAGTTCGTCGCGCCAGTCGGCGGCTTCCGGCAATAGTTTTCCCAGTTCGTCCAGCGCGCGCAATACGCCCGCTAACGTGTCGGACACGGCGCCTTCCCCCTCCGTCAATCCGTTGGACACGGTATTCGCCAGCTCCACGATACGCTGCGCATTCCCGAACACGGCATGTTCCCCGGCGATCTCTTCCTCTTCGGTTTCCGAAAGATCGGCTTCTTCCAGTTCCTTGACCCTGTACGCAAGAATATCGATCTGCTCCGCAACCTCTTCCCCGCCCGCGGCGCGCAATCCGGCGACCCGTTGATCGATGGCCCGTAATTGGTCATAGCCCTGCTCATAGACCGCGCGCGGTCCATGTAGATGGCCGAACGCATCGAGCATATCGCGTTGCGCGTCCGTGCTGAGCAGGGATTGGTGGTCGTACGGACCGTGCATATCGACCAGCCGTTCGCCGATGCGTTTCAAGGCCTGCAACGTGACGGGGCTGTCGTTCACGACCACCTGCGCGGCGCCGCCTGTACGGACGACGCGACGCAGAATCAATCGCCCATCGTCCATGGGTTCCAAGCCCAGTTCTTCCAGAACCCCTTGCAAGGGTTCGGGGTCTTTGAATTCGAACACGGCCTCCGCCGAACAGCTTTCGGCGCCGGAGCGGATGAGGGATTTGTCGGCACGTTCACCCAACAACAGGCCCAGCGCGCCGATGAGAATGGATTTCCCCGCGCCGGTTTCGCCGGTGATCATATTCAGCCCGGGCCCGAACTCCACGGCGATGTCTTCCACCAAGGCAAGATTCTTGACGCGTAAAGAAGTCAGCATATCCATCCATTCTCCGTGCCGACGACTATAGCAGAGGGTGGGGTGGTGTTAAACACTTTCGCGGGGAGCCAAAGCGGTGTCGCCGTCCTCCTGCGGAGGACTCTGCCACCGCAGTCCAAATTTCCTTTGAGTGAGCTGGCCCTGTCGTTTCTTTTTTGGACTGCGGCGGCAGAGCGAAGCGTCGACGCCGCTTTGGCTTGGTCGCTACACGAATGCCCAACCTCCTATCCCCT
>SKXR01000220.1 GCA_007128275.1 Kiritimatiellia bacterium | reverse complement strand
GGCGCCCGACGATTTCTGTTTGTGCAAGCTTCCCAATCCCGCGAAGACGCGGGACAGGGCTGAACGCTCGCCCCGCGCCGCGCGGGGTCGCCGGTTCGATCCCGGTCTCCCGCTCCACTTTCCCGCTGTGCGCCCAAAAAAGCGGCTTCCATTCACGTCTCTTTCCGGTACTCTCCGAAGCAACTGATTTGCGTGTTTCACCCGGATTCGGAGAAGAAACGTCATGTATAGAGACAACCCGCTCAAACATGTTACCTGGACGGATTACCAGGAGTTGCCCGTCAACGATCGCGCACCGCTCTTTCTTCGCGACGGGAAACCCTATCATATTCTGTTCGCCCAACAGTATGACCGCCCCACGATGGAACGACTATGCGACCTCGCCACCCGGGTCCGCAAAATCGCGAAGACGCGCGGCGGCATGCGCTTTCTTCAGGATCTCGTGTCCGAAAAACGCGCGATGTTGTATTTCGCGCAACCTTCGACGCGTACATTTCTGTCTTTCTATGCCGCCTGCCAGATCCTGGGCATGCAGACCGCGGAAGTGCGCGACGCCACGACGTCCAGCGAGATCAAAGGCGAATCCCAGGAGGACTCGGTGCGCACGTTCAGCTCCTATTTCGATCTGCTGATCATGCGGCATCCGATCGGCGGTTTTGCCGAACGCATTGCGTGGCTGCTGTCCAATACGGATCGGCCCGTGCCGGTCATGAATGCCGGATCGGGCAAAGACCAGCATCCGACCCAAGCCCTGCTGGACATTTACACGTTGCAACGCAGTTTCGATGAGCATGGCGGTATCGACGGCAAACAGATCGCGTTTGTCGGGGATCTGGCCCGCGGTCGAACGGTCCGCTCGCTGGCTTGCCTGTTGCGTCATTACAAGGGCGTGAAGGCTTACTTCGTCGCGCCGGATTCCTTGCAGATCGGGGACGACATCCTCGAGGTGTTGGATGCGGCGGGAATGGTGTATGAGGTCACCGATGATTTTCGCTCCGTCATTCCCGAAGTGGACGCGATATACATGACTCGCATTCAGGATGAATGGGATCAGGCCCAGGAAAGCCGCGCCATCGACACCAGCGGATATCATTTCTGCCAGGAAGACCTGGCCCTGCTGAAGCCGCACGCGATCCTGATGCATCCGTTGCCGCGCCGAGACGAGATTGATCCGGCCGTGGACAGCGACCCGCGCGCCATGTACTGGCGTCAAGTGCGAAACGGGATGTGGGTCCGCGTGGCCCTGATGTTAAGTATCTTTGAGCGTGATAACGAAGTTGACCGGTATTACCAGGACTTGATTAGGTAATCAGAACACGAGGTATTTGATATGATGCATTTATTGACATTGGACGACTGGACCCCGGAACAGGTGGCGCAGACACTCGCGCTGGCGCAGGACGTCAAGACGGCTCCGGAAAACTACGCCGACGCCCTTCGGCAACGCACGTTGTTGATGATCTTCGAGAAACCGAGTCTGCGTACACGACTGTCCTTTGAAACGGGGATGACGCAGATGGGCGGACACGCGATCTACTACGACACCAGCACCTCGCCGATGGGCGCAGGGAAGGAAACGCTGCACGATACGGCGAAGACATTCAGCCGGTATGTGGATGTGGTTATGGCGCGGCTCTTTGAGCACGCACATATCGTGGAATTGGCGCATCACGCGGACGTGCCCGTCATCAATGCGTTGACCGATTTGGCGCATCCCTGCCAAATCCTAGCCGACTTGCTAACCGTGCGTGAGAAGAAGGGCGCTTTGAAAGGGCTGAAATTGGCTTATCTCGGCGACAGCAACAACAATGTCACGCATTCCCTGATGATGGGCTGTGCCCTGACCGGGGTGAACATTTCCATCGGTTGTCCGGAAGGCGCCGCCTATTCCCCTCAAGACGCCGTCATCGAAAAAGCCGGCGCGTTGGCGACGGTCAGCGGATCGCGCGTGGAGATTATGCACGACGCCCACACGGCCGCGGTCGGCGCCGACGTGGTCTATACGGATTCCTGGATGAGCTATCACATTCCCCGGGAACAGCTCGACGCCCGGGTGAAACTATTCACCCCGTTTCAAGTGAATGCGGCGATCATGCAGGCCGCATCCAAGGATGCGATTTTCATGAATTGCCTGCCGGCCATGCGCGGCTATGAACAAACCGCGGACGTGATCGACGGCCCGCATTCCGTCGTGTTCGATCAGGCGGAAAACCGGTTGCACGCGCAAAAGGCGGTCCTCATCACCCTGCTGAAAGCGGCGGGGCGACTGTCGTAGTCTGCTCCATGGCAAAGTCATACAAAGCCTTGGTCGTCAAGCTCAGTTCCCTGGGCGACCTGTTTCACGTGCTGCCCGCCGTGCATCTATTGAAGGAAGGGCTCGGCCTTTCGATCGATTGGATGACGCAACCGGAATACGCGGAGTTGGTCTCCTGTTTTGACGATGTGGACCGAGTATTGACGTTTCCGCGCCGCCGATTCTTCCGTTCTTTCCCGTCATGGATTTCCGATCTGCGAAGGGAGACGTACGACTATGTCTTTGATTTTCAGGGTCTGTTCAAGAGTGGGCTGAGCGCGCGTTTATCGCGCGCGCAAAGCCGGATCGGTCCGTCGTATCATCGGGAAGGCGCCAAGCTCTTTTACCATGAGATTGCCGGGTCACCGGATAAAGCGCGACATGCGGTCGAGGAGGCATTGGATTTTGTGCGCCATTTTGATGTGGCCGCGGGGGCGACCGTCTTTCCTGTGACGTTCCCGGAACCGTCCTTGGACGAAGTGTCGCTGCGTGTGGCGTATCTGCCCTGTTCGCGTTGGATCACCAAGAACTGGCCGCCGGAACACGTTGCCGCGTTGATCCGTTCCGTGCATGAACGGGTAGGGGGAACCGCCTTCTTGCTGGGCGGGAAAGAGGACATGGCCGTCTGTGCATCCATTGAACGCATGGCCGGGACGCCCGCACGTAATCTGTGCGGACAAACAAGCATCCCTGAATTAGGCGGATATCTGAACAAGATGGACTTGGTCATCACCGTCGATTCCGGTCCCATGCATATGGCGGCTGCTCTCGGGGTGCCCGTACTCGCCCTCTTCGGCTCGACCGATCCGAAACGTACGGGGCCGTACGGGACGGGGCATCGCGTGTTGCAGCATGGTGGGTTGTCCTGTCAGCCCTGCCGTTCCCGCGTCTGTCTGCGGCCGGAGAAGGACATTGCCTGCATGCGCGATCTCCGGCCGGAACGGGTGGCGGAATCCGTCTTTGCGCTGCTGGACCAGTAGGGGGAAGGGCGGACCCTATCCGTGCCCGTGACTTAGACGTGCCGAGAGAGGAGCGAGAGGCGAGGCCTGCGCGTTGCTCCAGCAGGGCGCTACGGATGCGGTCAGCCCGATATTGCTTATCTTTGCCTGTTATGCCAAATTTGGGTTCATGAAATCATTACATACTGGACTCGCTTGGGCGTCGACTTATTGGAATCGGATCGGCCTGATGTTTCTCCTTAGCTGCGTCATCTGCTTCCAAGCCGGTTGTGAACCACCGAAACCCGTCGACCCAGCCCCGCCGCCCGCGCCCGAAGTGCCGGCGCCGCCGCGCCTCGCTCCGCATGACGCCTCCCGGCAGGGTGAAATCGACCAGTTACAACGGCATATCGAACTGGGCATAGATATCGATCTCCGTGACGAGTATGGCGCGACCTTGCTGCATGAAGCCGCCTCCACCGGACAGGAAGCCGTCGTACGCTGGTTGATTGAGCGGGGAGCGGACCTGGAAGCCGTTGATGAGAGCGGGTTCACGCCCATTCAGTTGGCCTCCTTCATGGATCATGATCGGATTGTGGACCTCTTGCTGGAGTACGGCGCTGTGCCGGTGGCATACGAGGAGGTCGATTTCGAGGAATTGCCGGAACCTGAAATCGAAGAGCCGGTGGATGTGGTGGACGTTCCCAAACCGGAACTCCCCGAAGAATGGAAGGATCTGGAGTTTCTGACCTGGACGAGTTCCGCCGGACAAGAAGTGGAAGCCGTCTTCTTGGAAATGCAGCAGGATCTGGTGATTCTTGGATCGCGTGAAGGTCAAATTTCGCGGGTACCCATCAATCAACTTGCCCGGGACGACCAGATTCGCGCCCGCGAATTGGCAATGGGCAACCTTGCAGCCATGCGCGCGCGCCCGGGTCGGGCCGCTCTGGACCCGGGTATAACCCGGGTCACAGCCGGTTTCAGCAGCGATTGCGAGCGGCTCCTGCTCCGGGGCATTCAACAGGCGCGCGAAGAGGTGTTGGTGGCGATCTATACGCTCACACGACCCCAGATTGAACAGGCGTTGTCCCGTGCGGCGGGCCGTGGAGTCAAGGTCCACGTCAAATATGATCATGGCCAAATTGAAACCGGACGCATGCAGGAATTGATCACGCGCCTGGAAAGCCGGGGCGTGGAAATCACCCCCATATCCATGTCCGGACGATTCGCATCCATGCACCACAAGTTTGCTGTTATCGATCGGACCCAGGTCTTTACGGGGTCATTCAACTTCACGGTAACGGCGGTTACGCAAAGTTATGAAAACTGTGTGATGATCGAATCATCGGTTGTTGCCCGGGACTTCATCCGTGAGTTCGATCAAATCCGTAGCCGTTAAGATTGATTACTCACGCATTCTGTAGCGGCTCATCGGAGCGATCTCCCCGCGTGACGATGGCGGCAAAACCCGCGAGCGTCTTGCCCGCGAGCCGACCGTACAGGGCGTCGCCGGCGAAGGCCTCCGCGCGGGTGCATTCCCGCGGTTCCGGCCCCAAATTCACGGCACAGTGCAAGGTGGTGCCTTCATGCGTCCGCGCGAATGCGACGACACATCGATCCTTTGTGTCACAGACTTCGCCAACATCGATGAGTGTGAAATCACCGTCGGTCAGTGCCGGATTGTTGAGTCGCAACGCAATCAAATGCTTGTAGAACGCATACCACGCTTGTCTCGCCTCATGACCGCGCGCGAACAGGTTCCCTTCAAATTCCACGCCCTCGCGTTTGATGATCCGGTCGCCCTGCCGCATCCGATATCCCTTATCGCAAGGTTGGATGCGTTCATGGATGGGCGGACGGTTGGCCGCGCCGAATTCCTGTCCGCAGAGCATGAAGGGAATCCCGTGCGGCGATAGAAACGCCAGTTGCATCATGGCGCGTACCGCCCCGTCCCCGAAACGATAGACCCCGCGCCCTTCGTCGTGGTTGTCCGTGTACCGCGCCAGTCGCGGCGTGTCGGGCGACGTGTCGAAGTCGGTTTCATAGTCCATCAGGCATTTCTCGACGGCGGCGGCGATCCCGCCTTCCTTGAAAACCTCGTACTTGGAGCGGAAATCGTTGTTACGGGGCGCGTCTTCATGGTCGGGCAGAATGATGGATTCGCCTTGTTCGTCACGCCCATAAAGGTAGAGCAGTATCTTGTAGAAGTCATCGTCATAGGCCGCGGTCATGCCCCGTCGGAACAGATCCTTGTTGTTGTCCATGCCGTAACACTCCGCCATGAACAGCAGTTCCCGCTTGGGATGCCGCGCTTTGAGTACGGGCAGGGTATCATCCCAAAAAGTCCGGTCATTGATGAAATGGGCCATATCCAGCCGGAACCCGTCCACGCCGTCAGGTTGGCCGTCGGCGTCTTTGCCAAGAAAGCCGAGCCAATGGTCGTACACCGCCAACATGGCTTGACGAAGACCCGGCTGAGTGTAATCCAGTTTGGCCGTGTCGGACCAGTCCAGGTCGTAGGCGATCTCGCCCTGATCGTTTTTTACGTAGTATTCGGGATGCGACCGGATCCATACATGATCCCGGCTGGTATGGTTCGGCATCATGCCGACAATGACTTTGAAACCCAATGTATGGGCGCTCCGGACGAACGCGGCCAATTCCGTTTCCGTGCCGAACTCCGGGTCAATAGCCAGGAAATCCCTGACCGCATAGGGGGACCCGATGCCTTTTCGTCCTTCCCGGCCGATGGCAAACGGGGGCATCAGGTGCAACACCGTCACGCCCAAACTTTGTAGCGCGGCCAGATGTTTGGTAAGATAGGCGAGGGGAGAGGACGGAGGCGGTTGCTCCAACCCCGCCTCAAACGGGTTGCGCGGTTCCCTGGCGGCGATTCCGCGTAGATTGATTTGATAATTCACGGCCCGGCTTATCCAACGTTGCATAGGTTCTCTCCAATTCAGCTTGGCATTGATTCGGTGGGGGAAAAGTAGTATGTATATCGATCGATGTTCAACCTTAACCGGATGGTTTCTTATGAAACGATTGTTTGTCCTGCTTTCCGTGTCCGTCGTCCTCGCTCAATGTCCGGTCCATGCCTCGACCCTGTCCTCGGAACGGCTCACGTTGTCGAGCCGGGTACAGGCGATGAGTCACGGATATCATAGTGAAGCGGAATGGCAGGATGTCTTTGAGCGACTTGCGGCGCTGCGTGCACAGGCGGAGCGGATCGGAGATCACGAGGAAGTCGTGGAACTGACCATCCTGGAAGCCATGATCCAGCGCGACATGCGCGGTGATTCGGCCAAGGCGATTGAACTGCTCGACGAAAGACGCCAAGCCTACCACGGCCAGCCGGTGGCCAACCTCAAGCGGGTCTATGTGGAGATGGCCCGGACCCACGCGCGCACCGGCAATGAAACGGCCATCAGCCGGTTGATCGAGGAGTTTCGAGGGAGCCCCCATTTCGATCCGGTCACGTACCCCTTTGAGGGAGGGCGGGGCCCGGACGTTCCGCTTGCCGTGACCCGTCCGCACGCCGCCGGCGATGATTCGATTACCGTGAGCACCATGGAGCGTTACCGCACGGAAGCCCGCTATTCGCCGGGGCGTTCCATGCCGGAGATCTCCGGCATGGACAGGGCGGGGCGACACGTGCGCTTGTCGGATCTGCGAGGATCGGTGGTGTTGGTCGATTTCTGGATCCCCGGTTTTACCGCATGGGAACGGGACGTAGCGAACCTGGTCGCCCTGCATCAGAAATACCGTCCCGCCGGCTTTGAGATTCTGGGTATCCCCTTGGCCCGGGATGAACATCGAATCGATGCCGTGGTACGGCAACACGGCATGGCATGGCCGCAAATCCGTGTGGAAACGCGTGTCTCCGCTCAATTCGGTATCTTCGGCGACGCGCGGAATTTTCTCGTCGACCGGAATGGGATGATTGTCGGCCGCGACTTGCGCGGCAGCGATCTTGCGGAAGCTTTACGGGTCATGCTCCGCTGACGAACGTGCGTGGCATGGGGCCGTACCGCCCTTGGTGTCCGAACCGCGTTCTCTTTCGGGGGTCTCCATGGCCTATCGTTTGTGCTAAGCTGGAAGACCTATGAGTGAGGCACTTGCCATAACGCCACAGATGCTCGTCGTCATGGTCTTGTTGGGCCTGACGGTCTTCCTGTTTGTATCGGAAATCGTCCGGCTGGATGTCGCCGCGATTTCGATCATGGTTCTGTTGGGATTGCTTTCGTTGATCCCTTCCCTCGAAGGCTTGACGGACACCCGGCAACTGTTCTCCGGGTTTTCGAGCAACGCCGTGATGTCGATCATTGCGGTGATGATCATGGGCGCGGGTCTGGACAAGACCGGTGTCATGGGGTTGGTGGCCAAGCGGATTCTTCGCACCTCCGGCCCCCGGGAAACACGGATCATTCCGCTCCTCTCCGGGACGGCGGGCTTGGTGTCCGGCTTCATACAGAATGCTGGCGCGGCCTCCTTGTTTCTTCCCGTGGTGTCCAGGATATCGGCCCGCAGCGGTTTGGCCATGTCCCGCCTACTGATCCCGGTCGGTTTCTGCATTATCATGGGCGGGACACTGACGTTGGTAGGTTCCAGCCCATTGATTCTATTGAACGATCTCATGCCGGACGGCATGGCGTCGTTCCATCTCTTTGACGTAACGCCTATCGGAATCGCACTAGTGCTTACGGGAACCATCTTCTTTCTCACTGTGGGGCGCCGGCTGTTGCCCCACATCCGGAGTGAAGGGCCGAGCGGGGAAAGCACGATGCGGTATTTCCAGCAGGTATATGGTCTGGATTTTGTGATTCGTGAAGCGAGGCTTCTGCCGGACTCATCCCTTGCGGGCCGCCACATCGGGGAGATTGAGCGGGAATATGGGGTGGTGATTGTGGCGACGTTCATGCACGGAGAGATGCGCGTGGGCCCTTGGAGTGGACTGCTGATTGAACCGCGCGCGCATCTTGCGGTTTTGGGGCAACGGGAGCGCTTGCAGGAATTCGCCGCTGGGGCGAACGTCCAAGTGGTGAACCAATTGGACCTGTTCAGCGAGGCGTTGTCGCCGTTGAAATCGGGCATTGCAGAAGTGGTGATTCCGCCGGGCTCTCATCTCGCGGGGAAGACGGTGACCGAACTGGCGATGCGAAGGACGTACGGCTTGTCGGTGTTGGCGATCCATCGAGGTGAAGAGACCATCCGGAAGGGACGTCGCGACATCCCATTACAGCCGGGAGACACGCTCGCCTGCCACTGTGCATGGGACGCCTTGGCCCGCTTGGAAAAGGATCGTGATTTCGTGGTGGTGACCAGCGAGTATCCGCACGAAGAACTCCGCCCGCAGAAGGTCCATTTTGCCCTTGTCTTCTTTCTTGTGGCCATGGGCCTCATTCTATTTACCGACTTGCGGTTGTCGGTGGCTTTGTTTGCCGGAGCTATCGGCATGATATTGACGGGCGTTCTGACCATGGATGAGGCCTATCGGGCGGTGGGATGGCGAACGGTATTCATGCTGGCCAGCCTCATCCCCCTCGGCATGGCGGTGCAGGATACGGGCACGGCTTCCTGGATGGCGCGCCACATCCTGCATGCGATGGGCGGCGCCTCACCCTGGATGTTGCAAGCCGCCGTGGCCGTCCTGACCACGTTATTCGCACTCGTGATGTCGAATGTGGGTGCGACGATCCTCCTGGTGCCGATCTCGGTGCACATTGCGCTGGCCGCGCAATCCATGGGCATCGATGCGGATCCCCGGGTTTTCGCCCTCACGGTGGGGATTGTAGCGTCCAACGGCTTTCTGATTCCCACCAACCCGGTAATGTCCTTGTTCATGGGGCCGGGCGGATATCGGACGAAAGACCTCTTGAAGCCGGGCGCGGTGATGACCCTGCTTTACCTGCTGGTTTCATTGACCATGATCAATCTGCTGTTCTGAGTCTGTGCTCACTTTTTTGACCAGTCATCAAACAGGCGATCAAACATTTCCCGTTGGCGTTGGGCCACTCCGCGCCACCACCCGGTCACATCCGCTTTCTTGCGCGCATAGGGCGGCGGACTTACGATGAGGGTGTCGTCTTCCTCTTCAGACGGTTCCGGATTGAAGCCATACGCGCGCCCAAAAGGGCTCCGCATCCGGTCCTGCAACACCACCATCCGATATTCCGCCCCGGCGGCCATATAGACGAAGATCGCCACGGCAATCATCAGGATGCTGAACGGGGGGAGGGCTCCGATGATACCGAGCACGATCGCCATGAAGCGTCCGATCTTGGCGGCGATACGTGTCGCGGCCACGCGGCCGAGGCGCGGACTGAGCCATGCCCGGAACATGCGCCCGCCGTCCATCGGGAAAGAGGGCAGCAAGTTAAACAGCGCGAGCATCAGATTCATCCAGCCCAAGACCACAAAGGTATAGATGACCAATCCGGGTTCCGCCCCGCGAAACAGAATGACCAGCGCCCAGAAGAATAGCGCCAGGATGAAACTCACGAACGGGCCGGCTGCGGCGATCTGCAGTTCGTCGCGCGGATCTTCGGTCATGCTTTCCAGTTGCGCGAGCCCGCCGATCGGTAAGAGGAGTATCTGGCGCACGCGGATGCCTTTGGCCAGAGCCACGACGGAATGGCCCAGTTCGTGCAAGGCCACGCTCGCGAATAATCCAAGGGCCGCCACCAACCCCCACACAACCGATTGGATACCCATGACCGCGGCGATCTGCACGGAGATCAGGGGCAGAAAGAGAATCAGCGTGATATGCACCTTCACGGGAATGCCGAGTACCCGGCCGATATGGTATGAACCGAACATCACCAGAAGATAGCAGGATCAAGCCAGATAGCAAACCAAGCCGGCGGTCCGTAGTTAACCATGCTCATCATCGTAATGTCGTCGGACGACAGTCATTGCCGTGTATGGCGGCAAGGGCCCGTTTCACGGTTCCCCCGTTGTGCGCGCCGGGTCAGGGCCGGGGCGTTAGGCTTCGAATGACTTCCTCCTCGTTGTCGGACGAGGCAAGGAGATCATCCAAACCGGCCAGTACCAAGGTTTCCTTCACGAGCGGTTGCACGGCAAAAAGAAGACCCTTTGTCCCTTTCTTTTTCAGCGTTTGCATGGCGCTTAAGATCAGGCGTATGCCCAGCGAGGAGACGTATTCGACACCGCGCATATCTATAAGCGTCGGCTTGCCGCGCGCGGCGGTATGCGCCAGAAAGTGCAGTTCGATGTCCTGGACGCCGGCCGTGTCCAGACGGCCTTCCAAGGCAATGTGTGTCAGGGCATCATTTTCGTTCACCACGCGGATATTCATCCGTTTCCTCCTTATAACGCCCCTCCGTGGGCATTGCGTTCACTCCTCGACCCTCCACGAACTGCTTCGCGGTCATCGGCTCGAAGATGGCGAATGGGTACACGGAGTATGCGTTCATCCGGAGTCCGTAACACGACCATATCCTCCAGGACCTCCACCAAGGCGGCCCGTGTTTCCTCTTGATCCGTATTGGTCCATACACGAAATTCGTTTTCAGGAAAGGGCGGCGCGCGCGGCTCCCGAACGTCGGCCCTCGTATGCGTCGGGACCATTCGCTCGGCATCCGGTGTCGGTTTATCCCGCGGATCATCCGCGCCCGCGGCAACCAGATACGTCACCAGTCCGTCATGGCCCATGACATGCGCGATATCCGCCGGGGTAAACCCGCTTTCATCCGTCGCGGCCACATCGGCGCCGCGTTGGATCAAGAGGCGGGCCACATGCACTTGTCCCTGGCCGGCGGCGACATGGAGAGGAGTGGACCCGTAGGAATCGGTCCCCCCGGCCGACGCACCCCATTCGAGCAATTGTCGCACCGTGTCGGGCTGTTCCATGGCGATCGCCAGATGCAAGAGAGGCCATCCCGAACCATCCGGTTCATTCAGATCGGCGCCCTGCTCAAAATGCCGTCGTAAGGCCGCGCGATCTCCAACCCGCACGGCCTCGTGCAGGGAGCGTGGCGCGGCGTCGACCGATGGCGGATCGGAACGGGGGGGAGGGGGAACGTCGCACCCGACCGTCAAGAGCAGGCAAAGGATCAACCCTCCCGGAGCAAGTCTATGGATCATTCGGTACATGGCACTGGCCCTCTTTTACAACAACATGTCCGGTTGTGCAACGAGGTTGCGGCGAATACCGCCTCATGCACCATTCTTCACGATAAGCTTGTCACCGATGCCTGCCACAAGCCATGCTACGCGTTCCAGGAATATACGTAGGAAAGTGAACCCACAAGGAAAGGAATACATCATGGACACCAGTACCAGCGCCCAAACCATTATCGCCGCCGAAGTCGAAATCGTGGGGACGATCAAGACGTCCGGTTCCATTCAAATCAACGGAACATTGGACGGAGATCTTCAGTGCGATGGCGATGCCACCATCGGGAAGGACGCCCGGATTAAAGGGAACCTGAATGTCAATTCCGTGGTGCTTGCCGGAAGCATAACCGGCAACGTCACGGCTAAAGATCGCATCCAAATGCAGTCCAGCGCGCGCGTGCACGGCGACATCAAAGCGAAACGGCTCAGCGTGGAAGACGGCGTGACCTTTATCGGCCATTCGGAAGTGAATCCGTCCGGACAATCCTCCGCGTCCTCCGCAGGATCGGCGCCGAAACAGGAATCCACGGAATCCGAAGGTAAGTCCGGTCTGTTCGGCAAGAAATAGGTCGAGAAGACTCTTTCGCTGAGGACGCGGATCAGGACGAGCCCCGCGGCTCGGTCCGCAGGTGTGGGCAGTATGGCGGATCGCCGAAAAAAAACCAAAATTGTGGACAGCTATGTGACGCTGCAAGCGGCACAACGGCGTGCTCAGGATCGCCCTGTGCCGACTCCGTCCGAGGCGGACTCTGCGGCGACGCGTCCCGACACGTCGCCGCGTAAACCGGGTACGCACATCGGCCGTACGGTCATGCCCACGAAATATGAAATCGTATGCTACTCCTGCGATTTCATGTTCAAGATAACGGGTAAAGCCAAGAACACCTACTGCCCGAAGTGTCGCACGATGCTGGACCTGGCTGATCATACCATCACCGGGGTATGTACGGACGAACTGGTTACAGCGGGGCGGGTCACGCTCAGCAGTAGCGCGGTGCTGGACGGCGGGCGCATCACCGCCAACGACGTGAAGCTCGAAGGTACGGTGAAGTCGGGCCATCTCCAAGTGCACCATACGCTCGAACTGACGGAAGGCGCTGTCATTCCCGAAGAAATGATACATACCCGCAATCTGAAGATAGCTGCGGGTGCGTCAATCAGCTTCAAACGGAAGGCCGTGTTCCGGGATGTGGATGTATTCGGTGAATTCCGGGCGAACTTGTGGGCGGAAGGACTGGTGACCGTGCATCCGGGAGGCCATTTGAAGGGGAAACTCCATGCCTCGCATTTCACCGTATTGGAGGGCGGCGGCCTGACGGCGGACGTGATTGTTGAGCCGAAGAAGCCGCAACCCCAGACGACGCCATCCCCAGCCGACAAAGACGCCCACGAGGACAAGAGGTGAACTTGCAGCGGACGAATGACAAATCCATATTGCCCGGGGCCGGTTCCATCGTGCATGTGGTCGGCATCGCCGGTGTCGGGATGAACGCAGTGGCGCAGCTCCTGCAGGCCCGCGGCTATCGCGTCACCGGTTCGGATCGCCTCAAGGATCAACGAGCGCCTTCTTCGCCCGTACTGGACGTGCTTGAGCGGGGGGGCATCCGAATCTTTCCGCAAGACGGTTCCGGCATTACCCCGGAGACGGGCGCGGTGGTGATCAGTTCGGCTATTGAACCGGACAATCCCGATCTTGAGTCGGCGCGAACCCACGAGGTGCCCGGGTACCATCGTGCGGAAGCGTTGGCGGCGGTGATTGGCGACGACCGTTGTATTGCGGTGGCGGGTACGTCCGGGAAGACCACGGTGACCGGGATGGTTGGCTGGGTCTTGGCGGAGGCCGGTCTGGATCCAAACGTGGTCAACGGTGGCGCGGTCCTGAACTGGAAAACAAAGGATCGCGTAGGCAACGTGCGCATGGGCGCATCCGATTTGTGGGTCGTGGAGGTGGATGAAAGCGATCGTTCGCTGCTGCAGTTTCATCCCGAATGGGCGTTGATCACGAACATCTCGCGGGATCACTTCGACCTGAAAGAAACCGTCGACCTATTCGGCGGATTCGCGGAGCAGGTGACGCGAGGACTCATCTGCGGACAGGGTGTACACCGCCATCTTGCGGGAATGAAAAAAATCAAGGCGCCACAATGGGACGCGCCGGCTGACACAGGGCGATTGTTGGTTCCGTCCCTTCCCGGAAAACACAATCAGGAAAATGCCCTGCTGGCCTGCGCACTGTGCGAACAACTGGGCCTGTCGCGCGCCGAGGCGGCACAGGCGCTGGCCCGGTTCAAAGGGATTGAACGGCGCCTCGAGCGCGTGGGGACATGTCGCGACGTCACGGTGTATGACGACTACGCGCATAATCCCGCCAAGATCCATGCCGCGTGGAGTGCCGTTTCTGAAAAGGCCGAGCGCGTGCTGGGCATGTGGCGACCGCACGGGTTCGGGCCGCTGGCCGCCATGGCGGATGATCTGGTGGCGATGTTTCGTGACACGTGCCGATCCGGCGACCGTCTCTATATGCTTCCGGTGTATTATGCAGGCGGGACGGCAAACAAGGCGGTGACGTCCGACATGCTGGTTGACCGATTACGCGCTGCGGATGTGCCCGCGTGCGCGGTGGCGGGGTACGACGAATTGGCGAATCTCCTGCTGCGTGAAAGTCGGGCCGGTGATGTGGTCTTGTGCATGGGCGCCCGCGATCCCCAACTGCCGATCTTTGCGAGGGACCTCGTTTCACGCCTGGCCGCCGATTGATTTCTCACGTTGCACGGGGTAGGGTGTGGCATGGATTTCGTACGAATAGGCAATTTCAATTCCCGTATGGAGGCGGAGACGATCGGCCACGCCTTGGATCAATACGATATCCCATATATGGTCAAGCTGGACGATGCCGGCGGGATGCTCGTGCAGATGTTGCCCGGCGCTTCGCTTTGGGTCCCGGAAGACCGCGTCATGGAGGCGAAGCGGCTTCTTTCCTGCGTGCTCCCGGAATCAAATGATCCCGAACCGTAACATGCTAGCTTCATGAATATGTCTCGCCGCAATCTCGTCTTGCAGGAGAAGATGGAGGACCCCGATTGCGACCCCGTTCAACTCGCCGCCACGTATCGGCAATTCGCGTGGATGAACCGTCTCGTTTCCGGATGGATCCGGATCTATCGCCAATGGCTGCGCCCCGTCTTTCGCACCGCCTCGAAACCCGTCTCCTTGTTGGACGCGGGATGCGGCGGGGGCGACATTGCGAAGCGCATCATGCATTGGGCACAACGCGACGGATTTGATCTGTCGATTCTCGGGTTGGACGCGGATCCGCGCGCCATTGCCTTTGCCCGGGAACATAATGCCCATGCCCGCATCGCGTATCGCACGGACACGCTGACGCACGTGGAGGATGAAGGGCTACTCTTTGACGTGGTCCTGTCCAACCATGTGCTGCATCACTTGTCGGATGAGGAGACCGCGCATTTTCTTGCGTCCACGGAACGTCTGGCCACGCGCTTGGCCTTGCACAGCGATATCCGGCGAAGCCCCGTGGCGTATGGGTTGTTCAAGTACTGTATGCCGCTCCTGTTTCACGGTTCTTTCACGGTGGAAGACGGGCTGACCTCGATCCGGAAGAGTTATTCCCCAGACGAGATAGCCTCCCGGCTTCCCGCAGGATGGCAGGTGCGCACAATGTTTCCGTGGCGGTTGATTGTGGCTAAGGAGTCGGAGAACGATGCGAACGGACTCCACGGAGCATAGGAGAACCTCGGTCCTGATTGTTGGAGCGGGCCCCGTGGGACTCTTCCTCGGACTCGCACTGCAGCGTCACGGTATTCCATGCCTGCTTGTCGACCGGCGCGGGGCGGTGTCTGCGCGATCCCGCGCCATTGGCATTCATCCGCCAAGCCTTGAGCTGTTCGATCAAGTCGGACTGGCCGGGGCGTTGTTGGCCGAGGGACATCGTATACATCAGGGCGTGGCCCGCACCCGGACACGCGTCTTGGGGACAATGAATTTCAACGAGGCCGACGGAGCGTACCCGTTCATCATCACGTTGCCCCAAGGCCGGACGGAGCAATTAATGCAGGACGCCTTGATGACGACGAAGGCGCAACTGTGTCTGGGCACGATCACGGAAACCATGGAACAACATGAAGGGGGGATTACGGCAACTGTTCGTAACGAAGCGGGCACTCACACGACAATCTCAGCGGCGTATCTGGTTGGCTGTGACGGGCGGGACAGCGCCGTCCGGGATCAATGGCGCATTCCGTTTCGGGGCGGCGACTATCCCGATCGATATGCGATGGGGGATTTCCCGGATCACATGCCCAAATCGGACGTCGCCTATATCTACATGGACCGCGAAGGACTGGTGGAGGCCATTCCGTTGCCCAACGGGATACGGCGCTGGGTGCTGCGGTTGCCAACCGGGGTCCACGAGATAACCGGGGACGCCTTTCCGCAGACGGTTCTGCGACGTACCGGAGAGCGATTGCCCGCCGTGCCCGACCCCTCGATCGATATCTTTGGCATCCAGCATTACCTTGCGGACCGGGTGGTGGAGGGACGGGTGCTGCTGGCCGGCGACGCCGCACATGTCATGAGTCCGATCGGTGGGCAGGGCATGAACATCGGCTGGATGGACGCTTGGGAGCTCGCCTGTAAGCTCTCACAGGTCGGATCCGACGAAGCGCCGGCGTTCCCTGATTATGATCAAACCGTCCGACGACGCGCCCGGATCGCGATCCGGCGCGCACACGCGAATACGATGTTGGGTCGTCAGACCCTCTTCCCCGCGGTGCGAAACGGTCTGATTCGCGTGATGTTGAATTCGCCTCTGCGCTCCATCTGGCTGCGCCGTTTCACCATGCGGGGTCTTCCGCAGTTGCAGGAGAGCCCATCGCCCTTTGATCGGGTGTGAAACCGGAATCCGTCCGGCGTTACCCGCAAACACATGGCTTGTTGTTTCCCAAGGGTTCGAGTATTCCTTGGATCATCGACTTTCTTATGGGTTACTTGGTATGCAGGAACAGACTCCCTTATCTTCACATCGGCCCGGCGGGTACCGGGAAATATTGCAGGTGGCGTATCCCTTGATGATCAGTATGGGGTCGTTCACCCTTATGCAATTTGTAGACCGGATGTTTCTGGCTTGGCACAGCAGCGTCTCCATTCAAGCCGCCGTACCCGCGGGCATTCTGTCGTTCACCTTTGTATGCGGGTTCATGGCGTTGGCGGGTTATTCGAACACCTTCGTGGCGCAGTTCGTCGGGGCGGGCGATCCCGCGGGCTGTTCGCGCAGCACGGCGCAATCCATATTCGTCGCGATTCTTTCGTGGCCGGTGATGTTGGCCTTGATCCCGGTCGGCCATGTGGCGTTGCGTTTCAGCGGCCATGCGCCGGAGGTGTTGGAAGAAGAGCTCATCTATTTCAATATTTTGATGATCGGAAGCGTGGCGTCTCCGCTGGGCGCCGCCGTCAGCGGCTTCTTTACAGGACGCAGCAAGACGTTGACCACCATGACGGCGACCATCGCGGCCAATCTTGTAAACCTCGTCTTGGACTATGCGCTGATCTTCGGCAACTGGGGGTTCCCGGTCATGGGGATCCGCGGGGCGGCATGGGCGTCGGTCATTGCGAGTTTTGTCACGCCCGCCATCTTGTTGGTGCTCTACTTTTCGCCGGCCATCAATCGGGCCTATCGTACGCGCGAGACGTTCCGTTGGGATACCGCGTTGCTATGGCGGTTGATACGGTTTGGCTCCTCGTCCGGTGTCCACTTGGCGTTGGACGTGGCCTCCTTTGCCATATTCGTGCTGTTGACCGGGCGCATGGGAGCCGTGGCGTTGGCGGCGAGCAACATTGCGTTGAGTATCAATATGCTGACCTTCCTGCCGATGATCGGTATCAGCATCGCGGCGGCTACGGTGGTCGGACAATACCAAGGCCGCCGTCAATCGCACCACGCCGAGACCGCGTCCTGGACCTCGTTGAAGATCGGCATCGTCTATATGGGGGTCGTAGGTCTTACCTACATTCTTTTCCCTTCCTTCTACCTCTCGTTTTTCACGGAGCGGGCGGGAGACGGGCTGACGTTGGAGGAGCTCTATCCCATCGGCCGTATTCTGATGATCATCATGGCCTTGTGGGGTCTCGTCGACGCGGCCAACCTGGTGTTGTCCGGCGCACTGAAAGGCGCGGGCGACACGCGGTTCGTGATGTTGTTTTCGCTCGCCATGGCCTGGGGCATGCTGGTGCCCGGACAAGTGGTGCTGGTGTTCGTGCTGGAGCAGGGGGTGATTGTGGCCTGGAGCTGGACCGCGCTCTATATTTTCGCGATGGCGCTCGGTTTCATCTGGCGCTTCCGAACCGGTGTGTGGAAATCGATCGATGTGTTGGGCTCGGAGCGGCCCATTCAGCCGGACCGACCCGGCGCCGAAGCATTGCTCGTGGTGG
>SKXR01000087.1 GCA_007128275.1 Kiritimatiellia bacterium | reverse complement strand
TTCGAAGCGCCCCATCTCCTGCAAGAGACGCCCCGAATTAAACGGCGCCTCCAACACATCCGGGTTCTCTTCCACCGACCGGCGCAACAACTGATCGGCCTCAGGCAAGCGGCCTTCCCGGTGCAAAATGACGGCAAGATGGTTGTAGGCTATCGTGGCCGAAGGATTCCGCTCAATGGTGTCTCGCCACAACGCAATCTCATTATGGTAGACCTGCGCCTGCCGCCACGAAAGCATGCCCAGCACGACCAAAACCGGGAGCATCAGAGAACCGAATACCGCGCGCGTGAATTCCTTCTCGCGCTCAAACATGGTGGATGCCATGCGTTTCGCCAACACAGCCAAACAGCCGGAAAAGAGCACCAAAAGCCCAATCCCTGCATGATAAGAAACATGATCGGCGACAAAGGAAAGCGACAGAGAATCCGCAGGGAGCATGAGCAGCGCGGGCATCAACGTGATCACGTAGAAGAGCACGGCCGCGAGCGGTCCACGCCCCAAGGGAGCTCGGAAGATCCATAATACCACAACCACAACGAGCGCGGACAAGGGGAAAAAGAGGGCCGGCAACCCCGACTCAATCTCCCAGAGAGGATAAATGAAGGCAAAATCGATAGGCAACAATAGCTTGCCCACATAGAACCACATCATGCGTCCGGCCAACAGCCAGCATTCGACCCCTGTCAGATCCCAATGCGCGCCGTGTGCCGGCGCGAACGCGCCACCCAGCCTTGCCACGAACAGGCCGGCAACAAGCCCGAACACAATCAGCGAAAGCATTTGAAGCCGCAGCTTCCCGTCGATCACAACCCGCTTCCACCAGAGGATCAGCAGCAGGGTCACCGGCAAGGTCAAGGCGATCGCGTTACTGAACAGTGCGCACAGAAAGCCAACCACGCCGCCGGAGAAAAGGAGCGCAGAAGGGCGGTCGGTGCTTTCCTCTCCCAACCGATACGCACGGCAAAAAAGAAAAAGCGACGCAAGATAGAAAAGCAGCGATAACGTATTCGTGCGGCGGGCGATCCATGCAACGGATGCCACCTGAATCGGGTGAAAAAGAAACAGCGCAACAACCAGCCAGGCGCCCGGCACCTTAAGGTAGCGTAACAAGGCCAGGAGCAATAAGCCGTTGAAGATGTGCAAGATCAGGTTCAGAATCCGGAAGGGTTCCGGGTTTGCTCCGTGCAGCCGGTACTGGATCCAGAACGTGGTCTGTACCAACGGTTCATACCCCGGAATCGATTGGGGGTTGAACCAGATTTGTCGTAACCCGCGTTCCACACCCACCGCATCGTTCTCCGTAACGAACAGCTCATCGCCCCAAAGAAATCCCCCGTCCAACGAGGGGGCGTAGACGAAGAAGACGGCGAACACCATGATCAACACCCCCAACCAGGGTCGCAGCCGCGTGAACGGGTGGACGGGATAAAGATAGTCCGTTGACGAATTCATCTCCATGGCAACATCAGCATAACACAACCCACGCGCTCAACACAAAGGAGAGTACACGCCAACTCCCCAAAAAGTCAGGGCCGCGATCGCGTGCCGTCCCCTCCCGTCCGTTCTTCCTGCCAGCCATTATCCCGTGCAATTCGCCAACCATGCCCTGACCAAACGCGCTTCGGCATACGAGACCGCGCCGTCCTCAGACCGGTCCACGATGTCTTTCAGCTGCGGCGACGACGTCCCCTCAAACAAATCTTCAATCTGGCGGCGGCGATCAGGTTCCATCAGGCGGTCGATGTCCACCGGATGCCCGGCCTCCATCAGCTGCTCAATGTGCCCGGCGATGGTGCCCGCGGCGAGCCCGCGACGAGCGGCGATTTCCGATACCGGCAGCCCCTGATCCAGCAATTCGCCAGTCAGGTGACATGACGGATTCCGCCGCAAAGGACGGGACCCTTCGACTTCGGAGCTATGGGGATCCGGTTCCACCTCCGGATTTCGTTCCAGAAAGGACTGAACGGCCTCTGCAAATAGTGCGCCGTACCGTTTCAGCTTATGCGCGCCAACCCCTTGGATCAGCCCCATGGCCGCGGGCGTCACCGGGTATCGCGCGGCCATCTCCCGCAAGGAACGGTCGGACAGGATGACAAAGGGCGGAACCCCCTGTTCGTCCGCCACGCGCTTTCGCACCATACGCAATTCTGTAAACAACGCCTCGTTGCACGCGATATACGCCCCGCGCGCCCGGCGCGTCGTGACCGGTTCCACCGGTTTCAATATGGATACGCGCGCGTCACCGTGCAACACCGAGCGCGCCCGTTCCGCCGGCCTGATCACGGGATACCGGTCCGTGGTCTGATGGGCATATCCCTGCGCCAGCAAATGCTCGATCACGGAACGCCAATGCTGCTTGGCCTTGTCCCGGCCGGCTCCGAAGGTCTTGATTTGGTCGTGCGCAAGATCCCGGATCTTTCGCGTATTCGCGCCCGTAAGCACGTCGATGATGTGCCGGATACCGAATCGGCCGCCGGTGCGCACGATGGCGGAAAGGGCGATCTGCGCATCGCGTGTGGCATCCATCTTCTCCACCGTCCCCGCGCAGACATCGCACATACCGCAATCCGGTTCCCCGTACGTTTCGCCGAAGTACGCCAGCAAATGTCGTCGCCGGCAGCCATGTGTC
The DNA here is from genome assembly GCA_007128275.1 of Kiritimatiellia bacterium. GTDB lineage: Bacteria > Verrucomicrobiota > Kiritimatiellia > SLAD01 > SLAD01 > SKZA01. Next base: position 2,771 of record SKXR01000087.1, on the reverse strand, counting down.
GAGCCGTATCGCACCATGTCATTCATGCAATGCAACGCGTGGCTGCGGGCTTCCTCGTCCGTGACTTGATCGATGAAATAGCGTATGCGTCCAATGTCGCTGCGCCCGAACAGCAGGAGGCACTGCGCCGGCTCGCCGTCCCGCCCGGCGCGCCCGGTTTCTTGATAGTAGCCCTCGATATTCTTCGGCAGATCCCCATGCACCACGAAGCGGACATTGGACTTATCAATGCCCATTCCGAACGCGATCGTCGCCACAATCACCTCCACCTCGTCCCGGTTAAAGGCCTCCTGATGCAGGGTTCGGGCCCCGTCATCCATGCCGGCGTGATAAGGCAACGCCTTGATCCCATGCGACGCCAACAGGCTGGCCGTGCTCTCGACATCCTTGCGCGTCGTGCGATACACAATCCCCTGTTCCCCCGCATGGGACCGGATGAATTTCAGAATCTGGCCTTCGGCATCGGTTTTGTGAAGGACCCGGTAATAGAGGTTCGGCCGATTGAACGAAGCGCGCACGCGAAACGGCCGACGCAATCCCAGCTTATTGATGATGTCCTGCTGGACTTTCAATGTCGCCGTGGCCGTAAACGCGGCGATGGGGGTGCGGGGGAAGCGCTCGACTATTTCGGCGAGATTCAGGTAGTCGGGCCGGAAATCGTGGCCCCACTCCGAAATACAATGGGCTTCGTCGATGGCAACGAACGAAAGGGGAACGGCATCGAGCGCGGCTTTGAAATCCGGCATCGCGAAGCGTTCCGGCGATGCATACAGCAGATCCAGTTGCCCCTCGGCCAGGCGCGCGGCCACCTCCGCGCGCGCTTTTCCGGTTTGCGAACTATTCAGGAAATCGGCGCGCAACCCCGAGGCCTTTGCCGCATCCACCTGATCCTTCATCAGCGAAATCAGGGGACTAATCACCAGACAGACGCCCGGCATGAGGTGCGCGGGCAATTGATAGCACAGCGATTTTCCCCCACCGGTGGGCATGACCACGAACGCGTCGCGTTGCTCCATGATAGCTCGGATGATTTCTTCCTGATACGGTCGGAACGCGGAGAAGCCAAAGAGTTCCCGCAACGCGGCGTACAACGGGTCGCGCGCAGACGCAATACCCTCACACGAGGCGCTGTCTCTGGTTCTCATCATGGTCTTCATCCTTTTATCCCTTAAAGCAACGACCCCTCCGATTGTCCGGAGAAAAGTGAAAATATCTTTTGCCGCCGCCTTAACGTATTGGCCTGCAATGCGATACCATGCGGTCTCCGCATCGACTTGATAATCAATTCGTGCAGATTCGCTTTGACCGGCACGGCATCCCTAGAAAGCCAATTCAGGGGAGGCAACGGGGCCAATCAGCGTCCAATATGGCGTTATGGCCATTATTCATAAGGGATGGGGGTGGTGGGCGTTACAGGATTTGAACCTGTGACATCTACCGTGTGAAGGTAGCGCTCTCCCGCTGAGCTAAACGCCCCCAAGGGTGATTCGGATCGACTGTAAACGATGCGCGTGCAATGTCAAGTCACTCGCCGTACAAGAGCGCTTGTTTCCGGGATTCCATAAACGCCCCGCTTTCGACCTTCCAAGCGTCGGCGATCTTGTCCGGCGATTCCCCGTCCTGCAACAAGAGGCGCACACGATCCGTACCCATCAACCGGTCAAACCAACTGGTGTTGGTGCGTTCATCACGCCACAACCGATCCGGACCGTGCAACTGTTGGATTTCATACAACAGGAGCACTCCGGTGCGGACCGGACGGAAGCGGGACGGTTCCGTAACGCGCATCTGAATGCCGGGCGCGTCCGGTTCCTCCACGTCGTGATAGGGCGCGAACAGCACCCCCGGCACATTCCGCGCATTCAATGCTGCGGCCAGAGCCGGGGCGTTCAACCACTCGGCGCAAAGCACGCGAAACGCCATGTTGGTTTTGCGTCTACAATCCAACTGGGGCAAGGCTTCTGTGAAAACGGTGACGGGAAAACACATGGCGCATTCCCATGATCGAATGGCGGGCGAAGGCGCCGACCAGGAAGGCCATACCTCGGCATGTGGCGCCTTGCGCCGATAGCCGCGGGCGGCTATCACCTCGAGCGGGACATCGATTCCGTTCCCGGCGCACAACCACCGGGCGGTCTCGCCGGGTGTCATCCCGTACACCAGCGGCGTGGCCACCGGAGCAATGATGCTTTCAAAGGCCGCGTCCCGCATGGGGCCGTCGACGCAGGCGGCGTGCGGCACCGCGCGATCCGTCACCACCACGCGCAACCCGTGCTGCTGCGCGGCCTCGAGGATCTGGCGCAGTGTGTGCACATAGGTGTAGCAACGCACCCCCATATCCTGAAGGTCGAACACCACCACGTCCACGCGTTCGGCCATCTCCAATAAAGCCCGTTCGACATCGCCGTAGAGGGAATATATTGGAATCCGCCATTCCGGGTGCACATCGTGCCCGATCTTTTCGCCCGCCGCACCGTATCCATAGAAGCCGTGTTCCGGTCCGAGCAAACAAGTGAGGCGATCGCCCAACCGTTCCCGGAGCAAGATCGCGGAATGGGTGAAGAGCCGGTTCATACTGGCGGGATGGCAAACCAGTCCGATCCGCCCCTCCGCGAGCAGGTCGCCGTGCTCGTCCATCAACTGATCCATACCGGTGCGATACGCGCTCATGCCTTTACTATAGCGGATCGTCGCCATTCGGAAAGGCTGGAAGAAGGCGATCTGTTTACAACGTGGACCAGCCCGCCGGCGACCGGGCCACGCAAACCAAT
>SKXR01000098.1 GCA_007128275.1 Kiritimatiellia bacterium | reverse complement strand
TATTGTCGCGGGCCTGATCGGAAGTGGCGGCGTGGCGTGTTTATTGTGGCGGGAGGAAGTGCATGAAAATACCTGAATATCAGGCCAAGGAGATGTTTGCGGACTACGGCATACCGGTGCCGCCGCAGCAGTTGGCGGTGACCCCGGACGCGGTGTACGAGGCCGCGCGGAAGTTTGGCGGAACGGTCGCGGTGAAGGCACAGGTGCATGTCGGCGGTCGAGGCAAGGCGGGCGGCATCAAGGTGGTGCCGAACGCCGACGAGGCGCGCGCGGCGGGGGAACGGATTCTAGGCATGGACATCAAGGGCATTCCCGTCAAGAAGGTGATTGTCGTTGAGTCCGCCGCTGAAATCGTGAAGGAAGCCTATCTGGGGGTCATCCTGGACCGTGGGGTAAAGGGCATCTCTTTTATCTGCAGCGCCGAAGGCGGCGTGGACATCGAGGAAGTGGCCGCCAAGACGCCGGAAAAGATTCTAACCTTTCACACCCTTTCTCGCGAATTTCCGGAGGAGGAGGCTCGCACATTCGCCGGACAACTGTTCAATGACGACGCCACGGAGCAATCGGTGCTCAACGTCATGCGCGGTTTGTTCCGCTTGTTGATTGAAAAGGACTGTTCGCTGGCCGAGATCAACCCGCTCGTGCTGAACGATCGGGGCGAGGTGGTCGCCTTGGACGGAAAGATCAACTTTGACGACAACGCGCTGTTCCGGTTGCCGGACATTGAGGCCCTGCGCGATATGGACGAGGAGGATGTCAACGAGATCGAGGCGAAGGAGAAGGGTTTGAGTTTCATCCAGCTTGACGGGGATATCGGGTGCATGGTCAACGGCGCGGGTCTCGCCATGGCGACGATGGACATGATCAAGTTCTTCGGCGGCGAGCCGGCGAACTTCCTGGATGTCGGAGGAAGTTCCAGTCCCGATAAGGTTATCCACGCGTTCAAGCTCTTGATGGGCAATGCGAAGGTGAAAGCCATCCTAGTGAATATTTTCGGGGGCATCACGCGTTGCGACGATATTGCGAAAGGTATTCTGGAGTCGTATAAGCAAATCGATATCACGCTTCCGATTGTGATCCGTTTAAGCGGCACGAATGCGGAGGAGGGGATGGCGATGTTGGAGGGGACCCCGCTGATTACCGCGGAGTCGTTTGAAGCCGCCGTGAAGAAGGCGATCGCGTTGTCGAAAGGAGAGGCGGCATGAGTATTCTAGTGGATAAAGATACGCGGTTGATCGTGCAGGGGATTACGGGCCGCGACGGTTCGTTCCATACGAAGCAGATGCTGGCGTACGGCACGCAGGTGGTAGGCGGCGTGACGCCGGGCAAGGGGGGGCAGACGACGGAAGACGGCTTGCCCGTATTCAATTCGGTGCAAGAAGCCGTTGACGCGACAAGCGCAAACGCCACGGTGATTTATGTGCCCGCCCAATTCGCGGCGGCGGCGGTGACGGAGGCTGCGGCGGCGAAGATTCCTTTGATTGTATGTATCACCGAAGGCATTCCCGTGTTGGACATGGTTGAGGTGTATCATGCCGTGCAGGGTGCAGGCTGTCGTTTGATCGGTCCGAACTGTCCGGGCGTAATTTCGCCGGACAAAGCCAAAGTCGGGATCATGCCGGGTCAGATTCACAAGCCGGGCCGCGTGGGCGTGATCTCGCGCAGCGGCACGTTGACGTACGAGATCGTCAATTCACTGACGGAGCGCGGCATCGGCCAGTCGACCTGTATCGGGGTGGGCGGCGATCCGATCGTCGGGTCCGGATTCCGCGATCTCCTCCCGCTTTTTGAAGAAGACGATGAGACGGATGCTGTGGTATTGATCGGTGAGATTGGCGGCGACGAGGAAGAGCGCACGGCGGAATACATCGGCGAACATCTGAGCAAGCCGGTTTTTGCGTATGTCGTCGGCCAGACCGCGCCCGAAGGCAAACGTATGGGCCATGCGGGCGCCATTGTTTCCGGTGGTGCCGGCACGGCGGCATCGAAGATCAAAGCGTTCAGCGCCGTCGGAGTGCCCGTGGCGCGCACGATTGACGAACTGGCGGATGCGGTGGCGGAGAAGTTCAAGGCGTAGCGGAACCGCGAATGGACGCTAAGGTATTGGATGTTTCACGTATTCCATCGAAAATTGAAAATCACATATTCATGAAATGGACCGTTGACCGGATTCGCAAACTCAAAGGCAAGGGCAAGATCGTTTCCCTGACCGCATACGACTATTCCACCGCGCAATTGGTGGATGAAGCGGGGATTAATCTGATCATTGTCGGGGATTCGTTGGGTATGACGGTGTTGGGCTACGATTCCACCATCCCGGTGACCATGGACGACATGGTGCATCATACCCGGGCGGTCATGCGCGGGGTGACATCGGCGTTGGTCGTCGCCGACATGCCGTTCCTTTCCTATCAAGTAACTCCGGACCAGGCCGTGGACAACGCGGGCCGGCTCATCAAGGAAGCGGGCGCAGACGCGGTGAAGATCGAGGGGGGGGCGTTTCGCGCGGATACCGTTCGGCATCTTATTGCCAACGGCATTCCCGTCATGGGCCATATCGGACTGACGCCTCAGAGTGTGCGCGCGTTCGGCGGGTACAAGGTGCAGGGAAGGACGGGTGCAGGCGCCGACCAATTGAAGGCGGATGCCATTGCGTTGGCGGAAGCGGGCGTCTTTGCGCTCGTGCTCGAAGGCATTCCCGCCGATTTAGCCGTGGACATCACGGCCTCCGTCCCGGTGCCCACCGTCGGGATCGGCGCGGGTCCTGGATGTGACGGGCAGGTGTTGGTGGTGCACGACATGCTCGGCATGTACGCCAAGTTCACTCCCAAATTCGTCAAACGCTACGCCGAGCTCGGCGGAACCATGCGCCACGCCTTCACATCCTACAAACAGGAAGTGGAGGACGGAACGTTCCCCGCGGACGAGCATTGCTATTGAGGCCGATGAACGTTACCACCACTTATTCCCCTGATGAAACCCGTGCGCTCGCCGCGCGTATGGCCGAACGATTGCAGCCCGGCGACGTGCTGGCGTTGCACGGCGATTTGGGGGCGGGCAAGACGTGCTTCATCCAAGGCTTGGCGCAGGCGTTGGCGGTGGATCAACCGGTGTCGAGTCCGACCTATACGCTGGTGAATGAATATCGCGGGAGGCTTCTCTTGTATCACATCGATTTGTACCGTTTGCAAACCGCCGACGAGGCGCTGGATTTCGGGCTGGACGAGTATATGGATGGCACGGGCATCACGGCGATCGAGTGGGCGGAACGAGCGGACCAGGCGTTGCCGGAGCGTACGATCCATGTTCGCCTGCGGCACGGAGACACGGAGCATGAGCGCCTCGTGCATGTTGACGGGGGGGGGGAATCATGAAGGTGTTGGCCATGGAAATTTCGTCGGCGGTCGGCAGCGTGGCTTTGTTGGAAGACGGCGATGTGGCGTCGCGCGCGGATTTGCCGGTTTCGGGCGGGCGCACCACTACATTGTTCGATGTCTTGGAACACGTGCGGGAACAGGCGGCTTGGGGGTGGGACGCTATCGATCTGTTCGCGGCGGGACGCGGGCCCGGACGCTATTCCGGCATGCGCATCGCATTGACCGCGGTTCAGGGGTTGGCGGCGCCGGGTCGGCGTCCGGTCCGGGCGGTCAGCAGCGGCGCGGCGTTGGCGTATGCGTTGGCGGAAGCGCATCCGGATCGGAACGAGTTCGTTGTTCTCGGTGACGCGCGTCGGGACCGGGTTTGGCACAGTCGATTCATCCGTGTTTCAACAGGCGGGTTGGAACAGGACGGGGATTGGCGCTTGGCCGAACGGGACGAGTTCAAGGCCTTGCTGCGGACATCGGATTTGGTGGCGTCTTCCGAATGGGTGAGGCTCCGTCCCGTGCTGGAATCCGCAGGCTTACTGCAGGTGGGCACGTGGATCGAACGCGATGTGTTTCCCGCCGCGGAATGGGTCGGTCGTCTCGCACTCGACCTGCACCGGCCCGGCGTGGAAGGCGAACCTTTGCTTCCGATCTATCTGCATCCCGCGGTGCGCCGTTGATGTGTTGGTCGTCCCGGCGCGTCGCACGCGACGGCCCTACAGACAAGCCAAAGTGACGTTTTGTAAGGCGTCCGCTTGCGGATTACCGTTTTCGCCGTTGGTTTTGGACTACAGGAGCACACCCTTTCCGTACAGGCTGACAAACATCGCTTGACGGTGCGGGGGGCATTCTGTTACACCTCGCCGCCTATGGGACAGCAACTAAGAACACGAGTGAAGAGAAAAGCGCGTTTGCGCCGTAAGAAGAGACTGAAAAGTCTGGTTAAGAAACCTGCGGCGCCCAAGGCCGAATCCAAGGCCTGACCGTACGCCGCTTTTCCCCGCCCTTTTTCGGACCCGATGCCTTGGCATACGGGTCTGTTTCTGTTTTATTTTCTCCGTTCGGGCAGGGCTTCGCCTTTTCCCGTTTGCATGCGCGATGCATGTGATCCCGGACGCGTGTACACATCCTGCGTGACAAGGCAGGGAACGCCCCCTAAGATGGCATCAGCATTAATGGGAGAATATGCCGATGATTTTGGTTGCAGACGATGACAAGGTGATCACGCAGTTGCTTCGCACGTTGTTGGAGGAGGCGGGGTATGAGGTGGTCGTGGTGCACGATGGCGAACAGGCGTATGAGCATATCAAGAACCCCAAGTGCAAAGGCGCCATTCTTGATATCCGCATGCCCGGCGTGAACGGGGCGGAACTGCTGATGTTGATGGCCGCCGAACATGTGAAGGTCCCTGTTATTGTCGTCGCCGGCTTCCCCGATTTTGACGAGGAGGAGATGAAACAGTTTCCCAACGTCAAACGGTTCTTCCATAAGCCCTTGTATCCGGAAGAAGTACTCGGCGCCGTGAAGGCCATTGCGCCGAAGTGATCGGTCCCGCTCGGCCAAAGGCCCGGAGATCAAGATTGGCCATGAAGATATCTCTCCCATACGCGTGGTGCCTGTTGTTCCTGACGTGCGGCGTTGCCGGGTGTGCGAACCCCCTGTATGAGCGCGGTGCAAGTCGTCCGGCTCCGGCGGTGTCCGATCCCGTGATCCGGCCTGTGGTGGCGGTTACCGACTTCGAGAACCGCGCCAATTTCAGCGGGCAATGGAATCTCGGCGGCGGCATGGCGGAAGTGATGATTGAACGCCTGATGAACGCCGATGAGGTCACGGTGTTGGAACGCAAACACATCGACGGCGTGGTGGGCGAGATTGTGCGGCAAGGCCGCGACTTGTTTCGCCGCGAAGGCCGTGTGGAGCGGGGGCGCCTCATGAATGCGCGCTACTTGATTCGTGGCGTGGTCACGGATTTCACGGTCACCGGAGACGCCTCCGGATGGTTCGGGACGGCGGGCGCCCGTGCCCGCGGGCGTGGTTCGCGTGCGCGCGTGGGGTTGTATGTGACCGTGTCGGATGTGGAGACCGGGGAGATCCTGTCCGCGGTGCGTACGGAAGGGTCGGCGACGCAAGGCGGGTTCGGTGCCGGCGTGAACTACAAGCAGGTCGCCTTCGGCGGCGACGCCTATTTCCGCACGCCGCTCGGTCGCGCCACGCAACAGGCGATGGGCCGCGCCGTGAAACAGGTGCTGGCGGATATCCCTCGCGAACGCTGGGAACCGCGCGTGGCGGAAGGCGGCGCCGACATGGTGATCGTGAACGGCGGCGAGAACGTCGGCCTGCGTGTGGGGCAACGGTTTCTGGTGCGCGAAGAAGGGCGTCGCATTACGGACCCGATTACGGGCGATGTAATTGAGCGGATCCCGGGACGGGTGATCGGGACCTTGGAGATTCGCGCCGTGCAACCGGTGTCGGCTCATGCCGTGCTGTTGGAAGGCGAGGCGCGTCGCGGCGACTTTCTACAGGTGGCGCATTGAACTTGCGCGGTTTGTGGGGCATATACAGCGTATGAAACGGTACCGAAAATATCTTCCATGGTTATTTGCGATAGCCGCCATTGTGTATCTGGCCGGACCCATGCGCGGTCCCGTCGAGACGGCGCACATGCTGGACGTGACGGAGCAGACGTTTGCGGAGGAAGTGGAGGCGACGGACGCGTGGGTGCTGGTGGATTTCTGGGCCGCTTGGTGCGGGCCGTGTCGGGCGTTGATGCCGGTGCTGGACGGGCTGGCTGCGGAGTATGCCGGGCGGGTCAAATTCGTGAAGGTGGAAATTGATGAGAACCCTGGCTTGGCGGAGCGATTTCATATACAATCCATTCCACACGTGTACCTGTTCAACGCCGGAGAGCCCGTGACCGGTTTCCTGGGCTACCGCAACCGGGCGCAGGTCAAGGAATGGATCGATACACATATTACACAGGATAGCGCCCGGCACTTATGATCACCTTTCTGGAAGGTCAATTGGTGGATAAACAGCCTACTCGCATTGTCATGAATGTGGGCGGCGTGGGCTATGAAGTGTTCGTCCCGTTGTCCAGTTATGACCGTCTACCCGCCACGAAAGAAACGTGTCGCGTGTTGACCTATCACCATGTGCGCGAGGACGCGCAGGTCCTGTACGGGTTCGTCACGGCCGGGGAACGGCGCCTGTTCGAGTTGTTACTTTCCATTAGCGGGATCGGACCGAAAATCGCGTTGAGCGCGCTCAGCGGCATGTCCGTGCGCGAATTGAAGGCGGCCGTGGCGGAGAACGACGTCAAACGCCTCCATTCCGTATCGGGGATCGGCCGGAAGACGGCCGAACGGATGGTGATTGAGCTGCGCGATAAATTCTCGGAGGGCGAGGCGCTGGAGGCCATGACCGGCGCGGACGAACCGGGCCCGGGCGATCTACGCATGCGCGACGCGATTTTAGCTCTGATTTCGCTCGGCTACAAGCAGGCCGACGCCCAGAAAATGATCCGCCACGCGGCGGCCGGCGATGCGGATGGATCCGGCGTCGAGGAAATCGTACGCCGCGCATTACTCGGGAAGTAAATGAACGTCAACCATCAACCAGGACCCCTTTCCCCCCATGTCTGATCGTTTTATAACCGATACGTTGAACCAGGCCGAAACGGAGTTTGATGTCACGCTGCGTCCCGCGCGGTTTGAGGATTACATCGGGCAGGCCAAGGTGAAAGAGCGTCTCGAATTGTTCGTGCAGGCGGCGAAAGGGCGCAACGACGTCTTGGATCATGTGTTGCTTTCCGGTCCGCCCGGATTGGGCAAGACGACGCTGGCCTATATTCTTGCGGAAGCGATGGGGGTGAACATCAAGGTCACCTCCGGTCCCGTCATCGATAAGGCGGGCGATCTGGCCGGGTTGTTGACCAACCTGGAACGGGGCGACATCCTGTTTATCGACGAGATTCACCGCATGCAGCGCGCCGTGGAAGAGTATCTCTATTCGGCGATGGAAGATTTTGTGATCGATATCATGATTGATCAGGGGCCCAACGCGCGGTCCGTGCGGCTCAATCTGGAGCCGTTTACGCTGATTGGCGCTACGACGCGAAGCGGGTTGCTGACCGCTCCGTTGCGGTCCCGCTTCGGGTTGACCAACCGGCTGGATTATTACCAGGCGGAGGATCTCAAGGCCATCATTCTGCGGTCCGCGCGCATCCTTAACGTCGACATCACGGAGGACGGCGCCCAGGAAATTGGATCACGTGCGCGGGGCACGCCGCGCATCGCCAACAGCCTGTTGCGCTGGGTCCGCGATTATGCGCAGGTCAAGACCGGCAACCGGATTGATCCCGACGTGGCCGATAAAGCGTTGTCCATGTTGGACATCGATGCCGACGGTTTGGACGAGATGGACAAGCGCATTCTCACTACGATCATCGAAAAGTTTGCCGGCGGCCCCGTCGGATTGGGGTCGCTCGCCGTATCGGTCGGGGAAGAGGCGGGAACGATCGAGGAGGTGTACGAGCCGTATCTGATCCAGGAGGGCTATCTCAAGCGCACGCCGCAAGGTCGTGTCGTCACGGAACGCGCCTACGCGAAGTTTGGTATTCGTCCGGATGCGAAGCAGCCCGATTTGTTGTAGGCGGCGATGGGCGGGGTGACTGGCTCATGCATTGACACAGGAAGTGCGCCCATGGATATTGGTCCTCGCCGAATATGCATTTGGGCGCTTTGGGAGGTAGAGTCTGATCGTGGCTGTTGATAAATCAGAGAATCCCGAAAAGAAAGAACTGTGCACCTTGGCCGAAAGTATTCCCTTTCGCGTCATCGAACTCCCCGCCTTCAAGAAAGCCTCCTTCGTGCCCGAGAAAGTGCGGCAACCCCGCCAGTATACGCCCGTGGAGGGCAGCTTGCAGGCGATCGGGCGCTTTCTGATGGAACGCGGCACGGTGGAACTGCTGGCCGGGCCGCAGACGGAAGCGTTGTTCGTGGAAATGCATTGGTGCGGCTATCAAATCGAGCGGCTGGCCCGTAAACGTCTGGCGCGCAAGGGGGATGTGCATAAGGCGTTGGTGCAGGCGCGAGGTCTCATTTCACGGATCGAAGCCGCCGAAGAAGAGCTTTTCATTGCGAACCGCCGTTTGGTGGTGAGCTGTGTGAAACCTTTCTTCTGGATCGGCCAAGTCTGGATCGGCGATTTCCTGCAGGAAGGTTCCCGTGCCCTTTCCAATGCGATCCGCAAATTCGATTTTACACGGGGAACTCCGTTCTACGCCTACGCCCAACGCGCCATCCAGAACCGGCTCCGCAATTATTTCCGGGATCATGTGCGTTCCGGAAGCATCGGGGTCCGGCCCACCAGCGAAATGACCGCTATTATGGAGATTCTGGTCAATTGCAGGGAAAGCAAGCGCGAAGAGCCGGACAACGAAACGCTGGCCAAGTTGACCGGCCTCTCGGAAGAGCGGGTGGCGAAAATTCGCCCGTTTGTGCGTCAATGGGAAAACACGCCGACGCCGCCGGTTTCGTTGGATGCCATGCTGGGCGACAGCGATGCCAACCTCTACGACTTCTTGGAAGGCGTCGGTGCCGGCGCGGCGGCCGATGCGGCGGAACGAACCGAAATTTGGCAGGCTATCGACTTGCTTGCGCCGCGCGCGAGGTACATCATGGAGTTGCGGTTTATCGAGGGGCACACGCTGGAGGAAACCGGCAAGATGCTACACTTGACCCGGGCCCGCATCAAACAGATCGAAGATGAATCATTGAAAAAGATACGGCATACGCTGAGGCGGCCTCCCAAGTAACGGCGGGCACGACGGCGCGGTGACACCATGGGATTACGAGCATGCATTTTGGGAAGCGGTAGTTCGGGGAACTGCACGTTTGTAGCCTCGGAAACGACGGCTATTTTAATTGATGCGGGATTAAGCGGCCGGCGCACCGTGGAACGGCTGATGGAGGCCGGCGGCTGTGTGACGGCGTTGCAGGGTATCTGCGTAAGCCACGAGCATGGGGACCATATCGGCGGCCTGCGCGTGCTGCACAAGCGGTACGGGGTACCGCTGTACGCGAACGCGGGCACGGTGGACGCGTTGTCTCGTTCGCCGGAACTCGCCGCGTTGCCATGGAACTTGTTCAGCACCGGCCATCCGTTCACCATCGGCGATTTGCGCATTGAACCCTTTTCCGTGCCGCACGATGCCTACGATCCGGTGGGCTTTGTGGTGGAGCAGGGCGTGAACCGGATCGGTATCGTCACAGACATGGGCATGGCGACGGCGCTGATCCGGGAACGGTTGCGCGGCTGTCATGCCGTGGTCGTGGAAGCGAATCACGATGAACAATTGTTGCAGGACGCGGAACGGCCCTGGTCGCTCAAGCAGCGCATCCGAGGGCGCCAAGGCCATCTTTCCAATCAGTGCGCCGCGGCCATGCTGGCCGAAATCGCCGGACCGGATCTGCGCCATATCTTTCTCGCGCACTTGAGTGAAGACTGCAATCGACAGGAACTGGCGCTGTCCACGACCCAGACGGCGCTCACCCAAGCCGGTCATGCGCACATCCAGATAAGCCTGACGTTTCCGGACCGGGTCAGTGAAGTTTGGACCTGCTCGGAAGGGTAGATTTCATTTGACGGGGCATCCTTAATTTGACAGCTTCAGGGAGCGTCTGCCCGCCGACGGGCCTTGACGCAAAACCGTCCTTATTACATCAAGTGTAGCGCGTTCAGGAGATTCAACATGGCCAAGGTCATCCTCGAAAACCTGTATAAAATCTATCCCGGCGATGTGGTGGCCGTGCGGGACGCCTCGTTGGAGATTGACGATCAGGAATTCGTGGTGTTGGTCGGGCCATCCGGGTGCGGCAAATCCACCACCCTCCGAATGGTGGCCGGATTGGAGGAGATCACCAAGGGCAATATCTACATCGACGGGAAGAAGATCAATGATGTGCCTCCGAAGAATCGCGACATTGCCATGGTCTTTCAAAACTATGCGCTGTATCCGCACATGTCCGTCTACAAAAACATGGCGTTTGGCCTGAAACTGCGCAAGTACCCGAAAGCGGAGATTGACGCCCGCGTGCGCGAGGCCGCCGACATTCTCGGCATCCACGAACTGTTGGAACGCAAGCCCAAGGAATTATCCGGCGGGCAGCGTCAACGCGTGGCCGTGGGCCGCGCCATTGTCCGCAAGCCGAAGGCGTTTCTGTTCGACGAACCGCTGTCCAATCTCGACGCGAAGATGCGGGTGCAGATGCGCACGGAAATCAGCAAGCTGCACACTCGACTTTCGGCCACCATGATCTATGTCACGCACGATCAGGTGGAGGCCATGACGATGGGCGACCGCATTGTGGTGATGAAAGACGGCGACATTCAACAGGTGGCGCCGCCGCTGGAATTGTACGATCAGCCCGCGAACCAGTTTGTGGCCGGGTTTATCGGCAGTCCGCCCATGAATTTCTTCGAAGGGCAGATTGAGCAGAAAAGCGGCGGCATTTTCTTCAATGGCGGCGCGTTTTCCGTGCGGGTCGACGAACAGGCGTCCGCCCGTTTGATGCCGTATGTCGGCAAGCCGGTGGTCTTCGGGGTGCGCCCCGAAAACATCACGGACGCCCTGTTCATGAGCAATCCCAATCCGGAGCATCAACTGAAGGCCCAGGTCGAAGTCGTTGAACCGATGGGGTCCGAAGTCTATATTTACTTGAGGTCCGGCGACCATAGTTTCATTGCGCGGTTGGACGCGCACGAGAAAGCGCATGTGAACCAGGAATTGACGATGGTTCTCGACATGAAGAAGGCGCATTTCTTCGATCCTGACGGCGGGGCGGCGATTGTCTGAGTCCTTTCCCGTGTCCTTCTGCTCCGGTAAGAACGGAGTTTCCGTGTACAGGGCTATTCATTATGTTTGATGTAGTTTCCAATGTGTTTACTTTCCTGGTGGTGGTGGCGATCTCGTTTGCCATCCTGGCGCTGATTACCAGCTTTGTACGTTTTCATTTGTTGACGCAACGCATTCAGCAGGCCGATCCGAGTGAGGTGGATCCCGAAGACGTCTTTCAGTTACGTATTGTTCAGGAGTTGGGCGCCTTGCATCAGTCGCCCGCCCCGTTTTCCGTCCTGCTTCTGGAACCCGCGGTTCCGCCGGACTTCGAGGCAAAGAACGGTTCAGAAGCGATCAGCGAGTGGGGGGACGCGTTCGTTAAGAAACTGCGCAGCATGGTTCGCGCCAACGATGAGGTGTTCCGCTTCGAAGGGAACCAATGCGGCATTTTGGGCCGTTTCCCGGTAGACCGTGCGGAGACCGTGGCACGACGGTTGTCGAGCGAGATTGCACGTGTGTCGGTGCCCCTCGGTTCGGGCGTCACGGTGCGGTGGCCGGTGCATATCGGCCTCGTTTCCCATCCGGAACACGGCGATCGCGCGGTTGACCTGCTCGATCAGGCCCGCACGGCCTTGGCCGAGGCGCGCAAAGGCGGTGCGGTCCGTTACCATATTCTTCCCGCGCCGGGTTTGGCGAAGGAAGGCCGCGAAGCGGCGCAGGCGGCGGCACAACGGGACCAACAGGCCAGCGCCCTGCTGGATGAGCTGACGGGCGTGTTGCGGCCGGAACGGTTGGGGACGGCCATGCAGAAATTCGTCGCGCGCCAACGAAAAGACAATCGCGCGGTCTCGGTGGTCTACCTCTCCGTGGACTATTTCCAACAATATCGTGACCATTATAATGCGGAAGCGGCCGACACCGTGCTCAAGGGCGTGGCGGATCTGTTATCCACGCGTACGCGCGAAACGGATGTGTTGGCGCGCGCGGCGGAATCCGAATTCGCGGTCGTTATGGACTGCGCACCCGTACAGGCGCTGTCGGCGGCGCAACGGTTGTCCGCCGAAATCAAGAAAGTGCCTTTCCGTTCCGGATCAACCAATCTGCGGATTACCGTGAGCATCGGCGTGGCGGGCTATCCGGATCATTCCGGGCAGGCCCGGGAACTCCTGAGTTTCGCGGAATCAGCCATGGCGGCGGCGCGAGCCCGCGGGCGGAGCGTCTGCTTGATCTATCAGCCGGCGATGCAGCCGCGTCAGCAGGAAGCCGGGCCCCGGGACGTATTTTGATTCGCTTTCCAACCTGCCGGTTTCTATACTGAACGGCGATTCTCCATGAGCTCAACCGATATCAGACTGGGTGTGAACATCGATCACGTGGCCACCCTGCGCCAGGCGCGCGGTACCGTATACCCCTCTCCGCTCGATGCGGCGAAACTTTGTGAACAATCGGGCGCACACGGGATCACCGTGCATCTGCGCGAAGATCGGCGTCACATCCAGGATGCGGATGTCTTCGCCTTGCAAGAGGCGTTGCGCATTCCGTTGAATCTGGAGATGGCCTGTGTGCCCGAAATCATCGACCTGGCGCTCACGGTGCGGCCGGCGGAAGTCTGCATGGTTCCCGAACGTCGCGAAGAACTTACCACCGAAGGCGGGCTGGATGTGGCCGGCCAACGCGCCGCCGTTTTCCCCGCCGTACAGCGGCTGGCGTCGGCGGGCATGGTCGTGAGCCTGTTCGTCGAACCGGACCTCCGACAGTTGGACGCTTGCGCCGAATCGGGCGCCCCCTACGTGGAGCTGCACACCGGTCGGTACTGCGAAACGCAAGGCGACGAACAAGTCCACGAATTGCGTCGATTGATCGAAGGGGCACACCACGCGCATACGCGGGGATTGAAGGTCAATGCCGGGCACGGCATTCATCTCGGAAACATCTCCGGGATCTTGGAAATCCCGCATTTGGACACACTGAATATCGGGCACAGCATTGTCGCCCGCGCGGTGCTGGTGGGGATGGAACGGGCCGTAAAGGAAATGTTGGCGGCCCTGCGCGGCACAGCGGAGAACGGGTCATGACGGCGCGCGTTGTGTTGGGCGTGGGCGTGGACCTGGTGGAAACCGGCCGGATGCAGGATGCCATCGGCCGATGGGGGGATCGGTTCACACAAAAGATTTTCGGCGAAACAGAACGCCTTTATTGCGAAGACAAGGCGGAGCCGTGGCGGCACTATGCCGGACGGTTTGCGGTCAAGGAAGCCGTCAGCAAGGCGTTCGGAACCGGTATCGGCGAGCATATCGGATGGCTCGACATCGAGGTGATGCGCGACGCGGACACCGGCGCTCCTTCCGTTCGACTCAGCCCGCGGGCCCGGGCCCTCGCCGAGCAACGGGGCGGCGGCGAGGTCTTGGTCAGCTTGTCGCACACCAAACGCTACGCCGTGGCACAGGCCGTGTTGGTCGCGCACGATCCATAAGCACCCATATGATAGGTATGTGATATGAAGTTGGTAACAGGGGATCAAATGCGGGAACTGGATCGGCGCACGATCGAAGAGTTCGGAACGCCGGGCGCGATGCTGATGGACCGCGCGGGTTCTTGCGTAGCCGATCGGGTGCAGCGCATCGTGCTTTCGAGTGGATTGGCCGATCCGCTTGTTCAGTTGATTGCGGGGCGCGGAAATAACGGCGGCGACGTGTTTGCGGCGGCCCACCATCTCAAGGATCTGGGTCTGGCGCCGGAAGTCATCCTGGCCGGTTCCGCCGATCAGGTGCGTGGCGACGCCCGCACCCACCTTGCGCGGATGCAGTCGGCGGGCATCGATCTCCAGGAATTGGCCACGTTGGATCATTGGAAGGAGGCCAAGGAACGCATGTCTCCCGGCGACGTGATCGTCGACGGCTTGTTGGGGATTGGTGCGAAGGGCCGCGCGCGTGGTCCGGTGGCCGGGGCCATTGCCTATATCCGGCACCATGCCGCCAGTGCGCTGGTCGTGGCCGTGGATATCCCTTCGGGACTGGACGCGGACACCGGACGCGTGGAAGGCGAGGCGGTGCAGGCCGACGTGACGGTGACCATGGGCTTGCCCAAGTGCGGCTTGGTTGAATCCGTTGCGGACGATTACGTGGGCGACATCGAAGTCGCCGATATCGGATTTCCGGATGAGTACGTGGAACAGATGTCGGCCGATCCGGATCGCGAAGTGATTCATGAAACGGACTTGTTCCCCTTGTTTGTGCGCCGCAATCGCGGAGGCCATAAAGGGGATTACGGGCATGTATTGATCCTCGGCGGTTCGCGCCGCTACGCGGGCGCCGTCGTGTTGGCCGCCCGCGCCGCCATGCGTAGTGGCGCGGGGCTGGTCACCCTGTTGGTGCCGGAAAGCATTGTGCCCATCGTATCGGTGGGATCGCCCGAGATCATTGTGCGCGGCGCACCGGAAACCGGGGAGGGTTCGCTTTCGTCGGAATTGTGGTCGGAATGGAAGGACGCGTTGAATGGGTACAGCGCCGTCCTCATCGGGCCGGGAATGACGCGGCACGCGGAGACGCGTATGCTGGCGGATCGACTACTCGCGGAATCCCGTATTCCCGTGGTGATGGACGCGGACGCCCTCAGCGTGTTTGCCGGAGAGGCGAGCGCCATGACGGCGGCTTCGTGTCCACTGGTCGTGACGCCGCATCCCGGCGAGTTTTCCGCGTTACTTGGTCAGACCGTGGCGGAGGTGCAGGCGGATCGTCCTCGCGCCGCGTTGCGCGCGGCCCAAACGTTGGGGGCCATCGTGGTGCTCAAAGGGTCGCGCACCGTGGTGGCCCGGCCGGAAGCGCCTGTGCATATTAATCTCAGCGGCAATCCCGGAATGGCCACCGCCGGAACCGGCGATGTCCTGGCGGGGATGCTCGTCTCGCTCCTCGGACAGGGATTCGCCCCCTTCGACGCCGCGCGCGCCGCCGTGGCGCTGCACGGTCGGGCCGGGGACCATGTCGCTTGGCGACAAACCCAAGCGGGCGTAATTGCTTCCGACCTGATCGAAGAACTGCCCTACGCGTTCAGATCCGTGTGCATGCGCTAGTCCGATAACCTATCCACAACGCGTAATCCCTTGAAACTGGGTGTGCTACTGACAATAAGTGCAATTTATGCACAGGTCCTTGATGGCACCTGAACGGTTCTCCCTTAGGGGCCCCTGCTGGAAGTTCCTGCTGTAATCCATTGAATATAAAGTGGTTATATGTCTTGGTGCCTATAGGCCTATACGTAATGCCCCGAGGGGGGCTAATGCGTTGTTAACAGCTTGTTGATAGGTCTATGTGCGAAGTCGGTCGAGGAAGGCGGCCATGCGGTGCATGGCTTCTTTCAGGTCGTCCAACGCCGTGGCATACGCGCAACGGACGAAGCCCTCGCCGGAGGCGCCGAAGGCCGTGCCGGGCACGCAGGCGACCTTTTCTTCTTCCAGCAGGCGCAGGGCGAATGCCTTGGAGCTCAGGCCCGTTTCCCGCACGGAAGGAAACGCGTAGAATGCGCCGCGGGGCTCGAAGCAGGGCAGCCCCATTTCGCCGAATGAGTTCTGAAGGAAATTGCGGCGCTTTTCATATTCCGATTTCATGTCGGCAATGTCTCTTTCCGGTTCGTCCAGTGCCGCGATGGCGGCTTCCTGGCTCAATATCGGAGCGCAGAGCATGGTGTACTGATGAATCTTCATCATGGCATCGGTCAAGGCCGGTGGCGCGCATGCGTAGCCGATGCGAAATCCCGTCATGGCCCAGGCCTTGGAGAATCCGTGCAGGAAAATGGTGCGCTCGCGCATGCCGGGAAAGGTGGCCGGTGATAGGTGGTCCTGGTGGTAGGTCAGTTCCGCGTAGATTTCGTCCGTGATCAGGATCAGATCATGGTCCGACACGAAGTCGGCGATATCCTTTGCATCGTTCCGGGTCAACGCTGCGCCGGTTGGATTGTTGGGATAGTTGAGGATCAACGCTTTCGTGCGGGGGCCAACCCGTTCCTCGAGCGCGTCCCGCGTCACCCGAAACTCGTTTTCGATGGTCGTGGGCACGATGACAGGCCGGCCATGCGCAAACTGGATGAGGGGCCCGTAGGACACGTAGCAGGGTTCGTGATACATGATTTCGTCGCCGGGATTACAAATGGCCCGGATGGCGAGATCCAATGCTTCGCTGACGCCGACCGTCACAAGCACTTCCCGTTGGGGATCGTACTGAAGGGAGAATGTCTTCTTTACGTAGTTTGCAATGGCCCGGCGCAATCCCAGGAGACCCAGGTTGGAGGTATAGCTGGTGGCGCCTTTTTCCAGTCCGAAGATGGAGGCTTCGC
Source organism: Kiritimatiellia bacterium (assembly GCA_007128275.1). Classification (GTDB taxonomy): domain Bacteria; phylum Verrucomicrobiota; class Kiritimatiellia; order SLAD01; family SLAD01; genus SKZA01. Next base: position 1,393 of record SKXR01000098.1, on the reverse strand, counting down.
GGATATGCCACGGGGCGTCGAAATCCGGTTCGCCGATGCCGAGACTGATGACGTCCTCCATCGTGCTGACGATTTCGAAGAAATCACGGATTCCGGAAGGAGGCACGTCGGCCAGGTTCCGTGCAATCACATCATGGAGTGATTTTGAGGCGCTCGTACTCATCCTGTGCTTCCATTAATACGCCGTGATGCTTGTAGGTCTTGAGCATGAAATGAGTCGCCGTGGCATGGACCCCGTCGATGGTCGCCAGTTTCTCGCTGACAAAGAAGGCCACTTCCTTCAGGTCCGGTCCCACGACGAACAGGAGTAGATCGAAATCGCCCGAAACCAAATAGATGGACTGCACTTCGGGGAATTTACCGATGCGCGTAGCGACATGATTGAAGCCCCCTTCGCGTTCGGGGCTGACTTTCACTTCGATCAATGCCGTGACGCGGTCCATCTTCAACACGTCCTCATTGACGATGGCCTGGTAGCCCTTGATAATGCCGCGCTTCTCATAGTCGGCAATACGCGAGCGCACTTCTTCGGTCGAAATGTTCAACATCTTGGCGATGTTGTCGGGCGTTTCCAGCGCGTTGTTTTTTAGGATTTTGAGCAGTTCGTCCATAACCGGTCCTCCGGGAAAAGATAGGCGCTCATGATATACCCGCCTCATGAGACGGCAAGGAAAGAATCGGAATTCATGATCCGCCGAACAGATTCAGCTGGTTTCCGTCCGGGCGGCTCTTCTTGGGCCGGTGCGCGGCCAGTTTAGGTTGGCCGCTTTCTCCGAATTCGCCTTCTTCGAGGTTTGACAGGATCTCGCGGGCACGGGCGATCACTTCGTCGGGCAGGCCGGCGAGGCGGGCGACCTGAATCCCGTAACTTTTGTCAGCGGCGCCCGGCACGATTTTGCGAAGGAACGCGATGCGATCGTTCTTCTCGCGGACCAACACGTTGTAGTTTTTCACGCCGGGCATGGTTCGGGCGAGATCGGTGAGTTCGTGATAATGGGTGGCGAACAGCGTCTTGGCTTTGACCTCGTCATGGTTGTGCAGATATTCCGCCACCGACCAGGCGATGCTGATGCCGTCAAACGTGCTGGTGCCGCGCCCGATCTCGTCGAGCACGATCAGGCTCCGCCGCGTGGCGTTGATCAAGATGTTTGCGGTTTCCTGCATTTCCACCATGAACGTACTGCGTCCGCGAGCGAGATCGTCGCTCGCTCCGACTCGCGTAAAGACGCGGTCCACGAGGCCGATCTCGGCTTCGGCGGCGGGCACGAAAGAACCCATTTGCGCCATGACTACAATGAGGGCGACTTGCCGGATGTAGGTTGATTTCCCGGCCATGTTCGGGCCGGTGATGATGATCAGTTGATTCTCGAGTCCGTCCAACAGGGTATCGTTC
>SKXR01000181.1 GCA_007128275.1 Kiritimatiellia bacterium | reverse complement strand
CCGCAACATAGATGCTCCACGTGGCGGATTGAAGCGCACTGCTGAAATCATCCTCGGCATCGGTGAAAAAGGCGCCGAGGTAGGTCGTCCCGTCGTTTAGCGAGGGCACATCGAAGAACAGGGAAACCGTATTGCCCGCATTGAAACCGCCTACAATAGGCGTGGCGTTGGTGAGCCGTAAGAGCGCATTGCCGCTGTCGGAGGGCAGCGCATAATCAGGCGCGCCCGTCTGACTGAAGCGGAACGCATAATGGAGGCCGTTCACGGAACGGGCGGTCAGGATGGTCGACCCCGGTCCGGGTGCCACCGTCCCCTGCCCCGACAACGCGCCTACGTGCCCGCTGCCGCGCAACACTGTATCGGTCGTTACTGCGACCGTTGAACCGATCACTCCATTCACCCTGACTTCACCCGTCGTCAGCGTAACAGGTGAAACATAGGCACTGCTATCACCGCCTAACACCACAATCCCACCGCCCGATTTGCTTACTGTTCCCGTGCCGGAAAGTGCGCCGCTCAACTCCATGACATTGCGTGTGCCGTCCACGTGCAGGCTGGACGGACCGGCTAAGAGAATATCATTGGTGACTTCAATCTTGTTGTCGTTGAATCCCGGATCGTAGCGTAACGCGCCGAGAATCCCCTGTTCCTCACCTTCCGGCACCGGTCCGCCACGGCCGAGACTGTTCAGAACAATCATTCCTCCAAAGGTGTAGACACGCGGATCGATGCCCGAAACCAGTCGCAACTGTCCTCCCGGCAATACGGTCACACCCGCGGTGTTCGGCGGCGCGGATGATTCGGTGACGCGTACGACGCCCTGTTCGATCACGGTCGGGCCGGTATAGTTCTTGTCTCCGCCGGTCATGGACATGACGCCGTAACCGGTCTTGATCAATCCGCCCGGGCCGGACCAAAGCGACCGTATACGCAGCGCGCCGAATTCGGGATCGCCTTGCATATGCTCCACGGAGATTACAAGATTGGTTTGAAGAATCGTACCCGCGTCATTCTCGATCTCGACCCACCCTTCGCCCGATCCCTGGACATCGACCGTCGCCGGTCCGCTCGTTGTGGAAAACGTGAGCGCGTTTCCAAGATCTCGGTCGCGGATACGGTTACGGACCATGGTGTTGGTGTTGTTCACTATGAGATGCCCGATCGTGACGGGTGACCGGATATTAACGGAGCGCTCCTCAGTCGACGGTGGATTGATTCGGGCGAAGGCGGACACGGCGTTGGGATAATTCAGGCTGGTCCAGTTTGCGTCCGTCGTCCAGTCGGCTTCATCGCCGGGGATGAACACGGGTTCGTCGTCGATCTGTATTGCATCGGAGACGACGGGTGTCAGGGCACCGCTGCTCCCCTGCAGGATATAGGCGCCCGATCCCGTCAGCGTAACGTTGGTGAAGACCGCCACGCCGCTGGCGGCCGTCACATTGGTTTGTCCGTCCAGCACACCGGAACCGCTGATCAGGCTGAGAGCAATCTCGTTCGTGTACTGGACATCCGTGAATCCGTCCTCATCCACGGCGCGGACACTGAAGAACGGCAGGGCCACTCCGCTTTGCCAATACGGGGGTGGCTCGTCTATGAAGGCCAGCGATTCGGCAGGTTGAATGGAACTGCCCGACACCAGGATGTCATCCAGACGGAGTTCGGGGCGTGAACCAACCTCCCCCGACACGTGATAATACCGCCACAATATTTGCACATACTCCTCATCGAGCGCGACCGCGGGCAACGTAACCGCCGGCATGAGTTGCGCGTGCCCCGCGGTCGCGTTGCGCACGTACTCGACCGGTTGATTCGCCTCGTCGAGGACATCGAGGAAGGGCCCATCCGTACCCACGCGGTATTGCAGGCGGACGGCGTACACGCGCACGTTGGTGACTACGGTCCCCGCCAGCCAACTGATGGGCGCGTTGGTGACGTCCCGCGTGTCCAAGGCCAGTAAGGCGCCGCCGAGATCACGTGACTGCCCTGTATTGATAAACGAGATTCCGTCCGCACCCAATCCGGTCAACCGGGTACGACGCGTATTGTTGTAAGGGAATCCGATCGTGATCTCGTCGTCCGGGTGATAGTCGTCGGGTTCCAGGAAATAGGCATAGAGCAGGTCCGTATCGATTACGGGGTCGTCCTGATCACTTTGCAGGAAGAGCATGTGCGGAGGATACACCCCTTCCGCAAGGTTGGGATCCCATTCATCAAAGACATAGTTTCCGGATGACAGTTCGTGCGCTTCCGGATAGACCAGCACGCGAAATGCATGTGCTACGGGTGGGAAGAAACCGTCATCCGCCGTCACCGTGACGGTGGCGCCGCCCCGCGAACCGGGCGTTATGGTGAGCTGGTTCCCGCTGACACCCACCGTGGCGACCGCCGTATTGCCGGATGAAGCGCCAAACGTCATCGGGTCGCCGTCCGGATCCGTGAATACATCGTCCAGATTAATCTGCGCGACGGCGCCCTGAGCGATCAGCTCCTGCAACGCAATTTCCTCTTCCACTTCAGGAGGTCGGTTCGGATCACCGAGCGGACGCCCATCCACGGTGATGTTATCGAAACGATTATTCCCCTCCGTGCCCCCAGCGCCTTGTTCAAAGGTAATTCGGATCGTGAAATGGGTGTTGTCGTCCACGCCGGGAACACCCGTGAAATCGAGTGTGTGAAGGACCGGCGCATCGTTGAAGGTGACGATATTTGTGAACCCCACGAAATCAAGGGCATTGGTGGCGTATTCCACGACCTGTAATCCTGCTCCCTGACCCGATCGGCGGGTTTCGTACATGACGAGTATCTCCTCGTACCCACTGGTCGGGACCTCCCACGTCATTTCGGATCCCAACGGATTGTTGATGCGTAAATGAGATCCCGCCGGATCGCCGAATCGCGCGTTTTCACCGACGAAATCTTGTCCGTCATCATGGGTGATTACGGTTGCGACTCCCGGCACGATGTCCAGTAGGCCGTCGCCCACGGTAAAGGAAGCGTCGAGCAGGTTGTTGGTCTCGTTGAAGTTCCAGTAATGGATGGGTTGACGTGGAGGCAATTCCTCGAACTCGGCAATGAAGACGAGATCGTCGTCCTCCGAGAATGTGCGCATACCTAATTCGGAGGTTTCCACCCAGCCGACGAAACGATAACCCGGACGTGCAATGGCCGTGACGGGGATCGGGACCCCTTGAAAATAACTGCCGGTCCATGGGTACGGCTCTTCTCCGACACCGGCCGTCGACGGCCGCACATCCAGGTTGTTGATTCGCACCCAGCCCGCGTTCGGATCGGACACATCCACCGTGACGTTTCGCGTGCCGGTCACTTCGGGGAACGCGTTGATCAGATGCGCACGCAAATACGCCGGACGCTGTTCGGCGAAGGCGCGCATGGTGGCGACATGATTGCTCCAGTTGCCCTCGGACCATGGTGCGCCCCATCGCCGCACATGTTCGTCGATTTCCGGCGCGTACTCGCTCTGCAGCGAATGGATCACGTCCGCCACCCGGTTGGAGGAAAAGGAGGAATTGAGGAAGTCGGCGAACCGATTGACGAATCGCTGACGAAATGTCTCATTTTCCATCAGGCGTCGCAGGATGAAGGTCGACCACGATGGATTGGGCCAGTCTGGTCCGTTGGGTTCCAGGGCGAAGGCGAGCGTGTCGTGGGACGCATCGTTCGGACCGTAGCCGCTCGCGGAATCGTATACATAGTCGAAGTTGAGCCCGAACCCGAAATCGGTATCGAGCATCATCCACCGCCATCTACCGTCCTTCCCGCGCGGGGCGTGCGGCTGATAGTCCGGTGTGTGGTAGCGCCACAAGGGTTGGTTGTTGCCCGGCCAATCCGTGTCGCGGTAATAGATCCGGGCGACTTGCAGATCAATGAAGTTGTCGACATCCATCTGCGTCTCGACGTAGGCGAAATCGGACGAGAGGGCAACGCCCGGACTGTCCAGGAACGAACGCAAATTGTTGTAGTGGGTCAGTCCCGCCGAATGGCCCCGGTCCAGGACGCTGTTGTTTTCCAGCATCGTGATGTTCTGCTCGTCGCCGGTATCATAATGCGTATCTAGATGATGCTGGTCGAACCGGTCCCGGATATTGTGAATACCCCAATACTCGCCGTTCACAAAGAGGATGGCGGGCCGCGAGTATTGAACGTCCACGTCCGTCTTCTTCACCAACGACTGCATCATGGCATCGCGAAACAGGGACTGATCCCAATCGTTTCCGGACTGGCGCAGGAGAAAGCGCTTGTATCGGCCGACAGGTTTGTCCGGGAACAACGGGTAATTGATCCACGATTCGCCGTAATCGGCGCGGGCATAAATGCGCAGCGTCTTGCGCGGCCGGTTACGCGACGTGCCTCCGTGGATGCGCACACCGACATCCTGCGCAAAGGCGGGTGCCCCGTCGGCCTCGAAGAACTCGATGTGCGCGGGACGCTCCCAGTCGCGACCCCGCTGGGTGAAGTTGTTGTTCCAACCCGGAACATAGATTCCGATCTGCGGATCAAAGAAATTCGCGGGGTCGGTTACCACCGAAAATACAGGCAAAGAATAGCGGTCGGCGCCGGCGGGATCGATGAGGTAACTGCGCGTGACGACCGGCCCCGGCAAGGCCCCTTCCTTGAAGGCGCGCGCCCGGATCGTGTGGATCTTGTAGACCTCGCCAAAGGGCGGCACCCAGGCTTCATCACCCCACTCGTAGTTCGTCGGGATTTCCGAGATACCGTTCGGCTCGCCCGCCCGGCTGTCGAGCCACAGCGCGCCTTCCGAGCCGGGCGCGCCGGTCAGGAATAGATCGTCGAATGCCAGGTTCCCGGTCACTTTCGTATACCTGAAACGAAGCCGGGTCACGTTTGTGCTTAACGGAATGTTCCGGGTGACCTTGTTGTTGCTGATGTGGTCGTATTCGGCCAGGACCATCCATGTGTCATCAATCCGACCATCCACGGAAAACGTTGACGCCGCTCCAATGCTTTGCCCTTTCATCATGAAACGGACATTGGTGGCGTTTACAAACGAAGGGCTCACGACGCTCGCAGTATTGGTGTCGAAACGCAGGGACGGCGGGTTCAGTCCCGAGCTGGAAGGCGTTTGGTATTGTCTGATATCGGTAAACGTCCAACCTGGAGGCGCGTTCGAGCCGCCATCAAACGGTTCGTTGATGATCACCGTCGTGAAGAGAGGGGAATGGATCGTCGGGATGGATCCGTCCAGCGTGTAATGGATCGCGGCCGCCGGGCTGTCCGCTTCGAGCAGGACGGGGACCGGGGACGTGTACATGCCGGCCTGCATGGAGAATGCGACGTCGTTGAGTAACTCCGTGTACCCGGTTGTCGTATTGGGCGCGCCCGGCGTGGGTTGATCGAAATAGACCCAGACGTCGGGGTCCGCGAGGGAGCGGCCGTAGGATATGTCGCGGCGTAACGTCACGGGCGGAATGGCATCAACTGGATCGCCGCTGGGGGCGGTTAAGCGCAAAGGTTCGCCCTCCACGCTAATGGCGAAGTTCGCATGGAGTTCGCCGCCTTCCCCATCATTCGGCCGGCGATCCTTCCCGGATGCCCAGACGAGGCGATATTCACCGGGCATGAGCGTGACGTTCGGAAACACCCATTGGAACAGGGCACTCGGATCATCGGTCAACCCGTATCCCTGGATGTTCAGGGCTTCGTCGCCGGAATTGTGGAGTTCAATCCAATCCGAGAAGTCGCCGTCCTCATCGGCGTTGGTCGATCCGTTGGACGCAAGGAACTCATTGATCACCAGAACGGAGGTGTTCGTGCTTGGGGGGGGCGCCCGCGTTACGATGACCGAATCCGAACAGATACCCCCCGACGTCCCGGGCGTTGTGATGCGCAGATTATTTACGTAAAAGTTGCGCGGCCCGTCCGGGCCCGCGTTATCATTCCAGAAGCCGACGTTCGCGATGACTTCCGGGTGCTCAACAGTCATCAAGGAACCGGTAATCACCAGCGTGTCGCCAACGGTGGGCGTGACGGTCGCGGAATACGTTGTGGGCGTGGTTAATGTGAAGGCGACGTCCAACCCGCCCTGCGATACGGCCAGATCCGTCGGCACACCGTTCACCCGGTACGTCTCCTCTCCGCCATGCGCCACGAGATACCACAACCATTCCACTTCGCTGTTATGCAACGACATGTAGACCGCGCCGCCCTCGTCGATCTCGTTGTGGTCGATGGAGGCGGAAAGCGTTTGTCCGACCTCGAGCGCGGCTGCTAGCGGCCTCATCGCGAGAGATAAATGCGAGTCGTTCGCGTACATGCCCCAGGCGCGCGGGCCGATATCCAGATTAGCTTGCCCTTCGGCCATGAAGAAACCGCCGTTGTTGGGATCCGTCGCGCTGGTCCACAAGGTCCACAGGCCAAAGCCCTCGCCCCCGTTGGATGCCGAATGCCAGCCACCGGAATAGGCGGATTCGCTGCCGTTATCCCAAGCGTTGGTGGTACTGATTGCGACAGTCCCTGCCCCGGACACGGTCAGGAGGTTGGGGCCGACCTGGATGGGTATCGAAGCGACGCTCCATTCCGTGCCGTCGGAAACCGGCCCGCTTTGTGCCGTCGCCGCATTGGTCCAAACCCGGTTCGACACGGAACCATCGGCTGTGCCCTGCAGGGTGATCATGTCCACCCCGTAAGAGACACTCACATCGCCCGACGGATGGGTGATTACGACAGAACACTCAGCGGCGCATGGCGCAATCCTCCACCCCGCAAACAGCGCGGCGGTCACGATCGATAGAATAAAGCCGAAACGATTGCGTTTCATCGTGGTAACAGGTCCGGGACGATCAACGATTTGGTGGGCCAAACAGTGCCACAGTCATCAAAACGTTTCCACTGCAATCTCGTGTTTCGAGCAGTGTATGTCCCCAGGCCCCTCCCCATCCCCCCGGCTCGCGTTTCGAGCGGTGTCTGTCCCCATGCCTCCCCGAGCAGTGTCTGTCCCCATGCCTCCGACATGTCCCCATGCCTCCGACACCCGATTGGGCTTGCATCAAGCCGTCTAGCCGGATATAGTAATATATTAACAATGTCAGTGGGTTTTGTGGAGCAAGGTGGTGTGTATGACGGTTAGGCCCGATACGGAAGAGATCCTGAGAGAACTGGTTGCCAAGCGTATCCTGATCCTGGACGGCGCGATGGGAACGATGATCCAGAGCTATACGCTCGAGGAAGCGGATTATCGCGGGGAACGGTTTGCCGATCATCCGTCCGATCTGAAAGGCAATAACGACCTCTTGTCGCTGACGCGGCCCGATATCATCAAGGCCATTCACCTCGCCTATTTCAATGCCGGCGCGGATCTTGTGGAAACCAATACCTTTAATTCCACGTCGATTGCCATGGCGGATTACAAGATGGAATCGCTCGTGTACGAGCTGAACGCCGAATCGGCGAAACTGGCCCGCGCGGCCGCTGATGAGTGCACCCAAAGAGAACCGGATAAACCCCGCTTTGTCGCCGGGGTCCTCGGCCCCACCAACCGGACGGCCTCGATATCGCCCGATGTGAACAATCCGGGGTTCCGGAACACCTCGTTCGACGAGCTGGTCGAATCCTATACCGAAGCCATACGCGGATTGCTGGACGGTGGATCCGACATTCTGATGGTGGAAACGGTATTTGATACGCTGAATTGCAAGGCGGCGCTGTTTGCCATCCAGGAATATTTCGATACCCACGGCGTCCGGGTGCCGGTCATGATCAGCGGAACCATCACGGACGCCAGCGGCCGGACGTTGTCCGGCCAGACGCCCGAAGCGTTCTGGAATTCCGTGGCGCATGTCCGCCCCTTGAGCATCGGACTGAACTGCGCGCTGGGTGCCAAGCAAATGCGACCGCACATCGAGGAGCTGTCCGGCATCGCCGATTGTTTTATTAGTGCGCATCCCAACGCCGGTTTGCCGAACGAATTCGGTGAGTACGACGATACCCCCGAAGAAATGGCGGCCACCTTGCGCGAGTTTGCGGAGGCCGGATTCCTGAACATTGTCGGCGGTTGTTGTGGGTCCACGCCCGGCCATATCAAGGCCATCGCCCAAACGATGTCCGGGCAACCTCCGCGCGTGCCCCCGACACCAAAGCCCTACCTGCGTTTGAGCGGTCTTGAGCCCTTTACCGTCCGCCCCGAAAGCAATTTCGTAAACGTCGGCGAACGCACCAATGTCACCGGCTCCATCAAGTTCGCCAAGCTGATCAAAGCCGAGGATTATGAGGCCGCCCTCGATGTCGCGCGCGAACAGGTGGAAAACGGCGCGCAGATCATCGACATCAATATGGACGAAGGCCTGTTGGATTCCAAAGAGGTTATGGTCACGTTCTTGAACCTGATCGCATCCGAACCGGACATTTCAAGGGTGCCGATCATGGTCGACTCCTCCAAATGGGAAGTGATCGAAGCCGGCCTGAAATGTATTCAGGGCAAGCCGATCGTCAATTCCATCAGCATGAAGGAAGGCGAAGAGGAGTTCATCCGGGAAGCGCGCCTCGCCAGGAAGTACGGGGCGGCCGTGATTGTGATGGCGTTCGACGAAAAGGGCCAGGCGGACACCAAGGAACGGAAAGTTGAAATCTGCAGGCGCGCCTACCGGCTCCTGACCGAACAGGTCGGTTTCCCGCCCGAAGACATCATTTTCGATCCCAACATATTCGCCATCGGCACCGGCATCGAAGAACACAACAATTACGCCGTGGATTTCATCGAGGCCTGCGTTGCCATCCGGGAACAATGTCCGCACGTCAACATCAGCGGCGGGGTCAGCAATGTCTCCTTCTCGTTCCGGGGCAACAACCCCGTGCGAGAAGCGATTCATTCAGTCTTCCTCTATCACGCCATCAAGTCCGGCCTTTCCATGGGCATCGTGAACGCCGGACAATTGGCGGTCTACGAAGATCTGCCGGACGAATTGCGCGAGCGCGTGGAAGACGTGGTGCTGAATCGTCGACCCGACGCCACCGAACGCTTGATGGAGGTCGCCGACAACTATACGGGCCAGGCCCGAAAACAGGTGCAGGACACCGCTTGGCGCGAAGAAGAGGTAAAGAAACGGCTCTCCCACGCCCTGGTCCATGGGATCGCCGATTTTGTGGAGTCAGACACCGAGGAGGCGCGCCAACAGTTTGAGCGTCCCATCCAGGTTATTGAAGGGCCGTTGATGGACGGCATGAAAATCGTCGGCGACCTGTTCGGCGCCGGAAAGATGTTTCTCCCGCAAGTGGTCAAGAGCGCGCGCGTCATGAAGAAGGCCGTGGCCTATCTGATTCCCTTTATCGAAGAGGAGAAACGGGCCTCCGCATCCAAAGGAACCAACGGCAAGGTCGTGATCGCCACCGTGAAGGGCGACGTACACGATATCGGCAAGAATATCGTGGCCGTGGTGTTGCGATGCAACAATTACGACGTGGTGGACATGGGCGTCATGGTCCCCTGCGCCAAGATTCTCGACAAGGCGATCGAGGAGAAGGCGGACGCCATCGGACTCAGCGGATTGATCACGCCGTCTCTGGACGAGATGGTCCATGTGGCCAAGGAGATGACGCGCGAAGGGTTCACCATGCCTCTGCTGATTGGCGGCGCCACGACCTCAAAAGTCCATACGGCCGTGAAAATTGCGCAGAACTATGCGCACGGTGTCATCCATGTTACCGACGCGTCCCGCGCTGTCGGCGTGGTCAGCAAGTTGCTCAATCAGGAGGGGCGATCGGCTTATCTGGATGAGGTCCGGGAGGAATACGACGATATTCGAACGCGGCACAAGGGTAAGAAGTCCAAGACGAACTGGTACACGATCGAAGAGGCGCGTTCCCACAAACATCCGACCGACTGGACCCAGTATCAGCCCCCGGCGCCGGCGAAACTGGGCGTGGAAGTGTTTCGTGATTATTCGCTTGAAACGCTCGTCCGCTACATTGACTGGACGCCCTTCTTTGCCACCTGGGAGATGGCCGGACTGTATCCCCGCATTCTCGAAGACGAAAAAGTCGGGGTGGAAGCCACGAAACTGTTCAATGACGCGCAGGCGCTCCTGAAGCGGATGATCGACGAAAAGATGGTGCGCGCGCATGCCGTGATCGGTCTGTTTCCCGCAAACACTATTAATGATGATGATATTGAAATCTATACGGACGATTCACGCACCGAAGTCCGTGCGGTGCTTCATTCCGTCCGCCAACAAATGGTCAAGCCGCCGGGACGTCCGAATATGTGCCTGGCCGATTTTGTCGCCCCCAAGGAAACCGGGCTCAAGGATTATGTCGGCGGTTTTGCGGTCACAGCCGGGCACGGTACGGACGAGGCCGTCGCAAAGTTCGAAGCGGATCATGACGATTACAACAGCATCATGGTCAAGGCACTGTGCGATCGGTTGGCGGAGGCCTTCGCCGAGCACATGCACGAACGGGTACGGCGCGAGTTCTGGGGATACGCCCCGGACGAGCAACTGGACAACGACGCCTTGGTCGCGGAGAAGTATCGCGGTATCCGGCCTGCGCCGGGATATCCCGCCTGCCCGGACCACACCGAAAAAGCCACGCTGTTCGATTTGATCGATGCGACCAATCAGGCAGGCATACGCCTGACGGAAAGCTTTGCCATGTGGCCGGGCGCCGCAGTCAGCGGCTGGTACTTCTCCCATCCCGAATCGGCTTATTTCGGCATCGGCAAGATCAACAAGGATCAGGTCGAGGATTACGCCGTTCGCAAAGGCATGGACTTATCCACCACCGAAAAATGGCTATCACCGATTCTCGGTTATGATCCGGACACCCCCTGAGTGGCACCCTGCCGCAGGGCACAATGCTCACCCATCAAGCGTTTTATCATGCAAACATATAAAGACATCGACTGGACCGATTGGAAACCCGTGGAACGGGCCACCCTACTTTTCGTGATCCGAGACGGCCGAATCCTGCTGATTCATAAGAAGCGTGGTCTGGGCGCCGGCAAGATCAACGGCCCGGGAGGACGACTTGATCCGGGCGAACACTCGAGGGAATGCGCCATCCGTGAAACGCAGGAAGAAATCTGTGTAACACCGGTCGATGTCCGCCCTTGCGGCGAACTGCAATTTCAGTTTGTGGACGGCCATAGCATTCATGGGATGGTGTATCGGGCGAATGATATCGAGGGCGATCCTCAGGAAACCGATGAGGCCATCCCCCTCTGGTGCACATTGGAAGACATTCCGTACGGGAAGATGTGGATGGATGATCGGCTCTGGTTTCCTCTGATGCTAAAGGACCAATACTTTACCGGGCGCTTTCTATTCGACGACGATCTGATGCTGGGTTGCGAAATCCTCCCCCATAATCCCGCACCCGACAAAGTGCCGTTCTAGCCTCCTCTACTGCGGGCTTGCCCCGCGCTCGTTGCGGCTGATATATAGGGGTATTTATCTCCATATCCATGCACCGCAGCTCCACTCATCTTCACCCCCTTGTGTCCCCCGCTCAAGGGGGCTTGCTCGCGGTCCTTGGCCTGCTCTTCCTGGCTGTTGCCGCTCAGGCACAGGGCGACCGCTACGTCCGCCATGATCTGACCCTCGCGGAAGAAGTGGATTACTACCACGAAACCATTTCCAAAGGGGTGCTGCGTATGGCCAATCGCATCGACCAATTCTTCGCCGATGACCGCATCCTCGAGGAAAGTGATAAGACGCAACTGCGCATGACCAGCTCGGTCCGGTACGAGGACGGCAAGAACCTGACCATGCGGGTCAGCCTGAAAGGACGTCTGGTCATGCCCTATCTTCAGGAGCGCCTGCAACTATTCGTCGATACGGACGGTCGCGAGCGCGATATTAAGGACGAACTACGGGAAACATCCGAGGTTTCGGAAGACGACAAGAGCCTTTTCACCGGTGTTCGCTATGTCACCCGCGAAACGCGCCGGAGCCGCGTAAGCGTCGACGGGGGTCTGCGCTGGCGCGGAGGACCGGTGCCTTTCGCACGGGTCCGCGGACGGCGTACATTGACCTTTGATCACTGGGCGGTACGCTTCACACAGTTGTTCTTCTGGTTCGAGGATCGTGGCTTTGGAGAACGGACCACCATCGACTTTGATCGCTGGCTTGACGACGTTCATTTCTTTCGCGCAAGCCCTTCCGCGACATGGTCGGAAGTCAGTGAAGGCGTGGATCTGCGCCAGACCTTTACGGTCTTCCATTTCATGTCGTCCGACACCATGGTCGGGTTTGATCTCGATGTGCAGGGACACACCCGGCCCACGGCCAAAGTGGATAAATACGAAGCCACCTTTCGATGGCGGCAACGCAGCCACCGGGACTGGATGTTCTTCGAAGTGGCGCCCGGACTTTCGTTTCCGCGTCGAAACGATTTTGAATTGACGCCGATTCTCACACTGAAACTGGAAGTGCTCTTCGGCAACGTCGATCCGCGGTGAACGTGACTACCCGTCCGTCGGCGCGGTCGCGAAGTAACTCACCAGCATGTGGCGTACATAGCTCGCCTGCTCGGCCAGGAGATGATCATGCAGGTCGACCCCGCGCTTTACGTAATCCTGCGCGATCGCCGGGAGCTTCTTCAGGTCAAAATCGGCGCGCTGTACACGTCCGGGCCCCGCGTTGTAACTGGCCAGCAACAAAGCCCGTTCATCGGCCTGCCAGTGTTCCCTGTGCTGATGCAAAAAGACTTGCAGATAATCCAGATAAAGACGCCCCACGGCCTCGTTGACCTCGGGATCAAAGGCGAGATCAAACGAAAGTGGCGCACCGTATTGCCGCGTCGTCACCTCCGCCCACGTTTCGGACCGCACCTGCATGAGGCCCCGCTCACCGACGGTGCCGACCAAGCCGGGATTTCCGCCGGATTCTATCTGTATGATGCATTCCACCAGGAGATCGGCAATTTCGTGCGGAGACAGCATCGCGGTTCGACCGTCATGGGCCTTCTGTGCGAGCAACTCCACTTCGGTCCACACACTCGGATTCTTTCGCAACGACAGATTTTTCAATAACACAGCCGACTGCATAAACAAGGCGAGCCCCACCAGCATGAGAACAGGCAGACGCCAATGAACGGTTATGAATGTCCTGAAAGATTTCGGCATGGTAAATTTCCCGACGGCAGTGCTAACTATAAGGCACAAGCGGACCCCGGGTAAAGGCCTCGTCACCATAAATCGATAACAAGCGGCAATTCCTTGATAATTCCGCCATTCCACAGGCGTTATTCTGTCAAGGATTGTAAGGTCTGCGAGCTTGGGCTTCTCGAACGGCGAGGCCCCACCAAGCCAATTGGTCCAGCATCACGCCCGCCGCTTTCTCCACACCTTCCCGGTCCCGCGGCCGGCCATCGTCGTCAAATCGATCCCACGCGTTATGAAAGCTGAGCCCATTGCGCGTCGTGAGGGCGTGCAGTTCCGTAAAGACATGGCGCAGGTGCTCCACCGCTCGGAGACCGCCACCCTGGCCGCCATACGAAACAAAGGCCACGGGCTTGGCTTGCCATTCCTCCGAATGCCAGTCAATGAGCGTTTTCAGCGAAGCGGGGAAACTGTGATTGTACTCGGGCGTAATGACCACAAAGGCCTCGGCTTCCGCCAGACGCGGGGTCACATCCGATACGGCTTTCGGCGGCTCATTGGTCAGGCGATCCGGCAAGCGGACGTCGTCCAAGTCGATCACATCCACTTCATAATCCGTTCTCGCACGAATCAACGAGACAAACCAGTTTGCCACGGTAGGCGCAAAGCGCCCTTCCCGCGTACTGGCAATAATCACGGCCACCTTCAGTTTCTTGTCCGACATAACAGGCTCCTTTCCATTTCATGCTCGTGTAACATAGTTCTTCATGTGTACTCAAAGTCAAGCGGGGTCGAATCGACGTATATCCACTTGCACTGTCTACACATCCCCGTAGAATGGCGAAAACAAAGGAATACCAATGGACATAGTACAGGAATATATCTCAACCATCGGGTGGGAAAGCATCATTCTGACCTCGTTAAAGCTGCTGTTTATCTTTGCGCTGGCGTGGGGACTGATGTTGGGAATCCGCCAGTTTCTCGTACGGATGGAAAAGCGTTTATTGCGCGACAGCCAGCGAGAAGGCGAACCTCCCAACGAATCCGTTAAGCGCGTTGAAACCCTCATACGTCTGATCCGGCAAGGCGTCTATATCCTGTTATGGCTGACGGTCGGTCTCATCGTGTTGCGCGAGGTGGGCATTGATGTCACTCCCATCCTGGCCAGTGCCGGTATCCTCGGCCTCGCCGTCGGGTTTGGCGCACAAAATCTGGTCCGCGACGTGATCTCGGGGTTCTTCATCATTCTGGAAAATCAGGTCCGGATCAATGATGTGGCTATCATCAATGGAACCGGCGGACTGGTGGAGCGCATTAATTTCCGGACGGTGGTGCTACGGGATCTCGGCGGCATCGTCCATGTTTTTCCGAATGGCGCGATCACTTCAATAAGCAACATGACCCGCGAATGGTCCGCCTACGTCTTCGATATCGGGGTGGCCTATAAAGAGAACACGGATGAAGTGACTGCGATCATGAAAGACGTGGGGACGGCCTTGAAGGCCGACGAGTATTTCGGAGCACTCATGCTCGGAGAGCCGGAAATATTCGGTGTGGACAAGTTTGACACTTCCGCCGTGGTGATTAAGGGGCGAATCAAGACACGGCCGATCCGGCAATGGGAAGTGGGCCGGGAATATCTGCGCCGAATCAAACAAGCCTTCGATGAAAACGGTATCGAGATCCCCTTCCCCCATCAAACGGTCTATTTCGGCGAGAAGAGCAAGCCGTTCGAGCTACAGATATTGGAGAAGCTCAAAACGGAATGATTATACCAAACAACAAAATCTGTGAGGCTAAACGCGGCCATCGCCGTCCCCCCAAAGGAGAGGGAGTGCGGAAACAGGGTCATTCCGTTCTCTGCATCGCATTGAAAAAGTGGTGGTTACCCTCTTTCTGGAGGGCGGAGCTATGCGACGCCGGGAACGTGAATGGAGTCCGCACCGCCTCCATTTCTATTCAACGCGACATCACGGGCTCGTATAACTCGCCCCTCCAAGCTGACTGGTTCTTTCGAAACGGGTTCATGCATGCGGAGTTAGGTTGGTGAACGTATTGACCCTGGGATGGAAAACAGGGGTGGGTTGATGATGTGCCGATAAGTATTGGAGATCGGTATAATAGGCGTCCCGGCTTGCAACCAGGCCGGACACGCGCAATTGGCTGTCTTTTTTCGATCGGGTATGTCACAAGACCTTCGTCGTTGAATTTCTGAGTGTAACCATCAGTCCTGCGAGCGCATATGAAAGCATTAAAATTCCTTCTAATCACTGTCGTTGTCGTGTTCCTGCTGGTCATTGGCCTGGTCCTTGTCATCCTGAGCAGCGCCGGCCTGCAAAAGAACATTGTACAGCGCTTTGCCCCGGAAGGCCTGACCTTGGAGAAAGTCCATGTCGGGCTGGGAGGGATCGTCGTCGAAGGCGTTCGCTTTGAAGAGAACGGTCTGCTTGTGCAACTGGAAAATGTCCACGGCGACTTCTCCCTTCTCCAAACGCTACGCCGGCGGCACCTCCATTTCGGGGAGCTGACGATGGCCAACTTGCATATTGACCTGACACAATGGGAAGAGGAACCGACACCCGAAATCCCGCCGGAGCCAAGGCCTCCGAGGCCGCCCCGCCCCCCGATCGAGAAACCCGTGCCGGAACCGGTCGAACCGCCCACTCCGTTCGAGGGCCTCTTTCGCGACGACCTTCCGTGGCCGCCCCTCTCGATTGATCGCTTGAAAGCGAATGCAGAAATTCTTTTACCCGGCGGACATCAAACGGTGATCGTAACCCTGTCGGGTGACGACATCCGGGCTGAGACAGACCCGGAACTGAACCTGTCGCTAACCTACACGGATATCAGCGAGGACGCGCCACTCAGTCGGGCGGCTCTGAACAAGACACTCAGCCTTTCGATATCGCCTGAAGGGATCATCAAAGGGATCCGGATCGATGCGCGCATCAACGCGGACGTACTGGCCAATGAAACCTACGAAACCGTGCCGCTCGCGCTGCACCTCGGTATTCGACAACCAACGGACAACTCCGCCGAGGACTACACATTAACCCTCACCCTCGATCCCGAATCCGCCAGTCCGCTGGAGCTGGCCCATATCACGGCCACCTACACATATGAGGAGAAGACCCTGTCCGGTGCATGGACGTTGCAAGCAGATACGCGCGCGGCTGCAGCCCTCGTGGATCCCTTCTTGCAAGGAGCGTGGGCCATGCTGGATTCGACCGGGACGTTCGTCTTCGATCCGTCCGCGGAAAGTGCCGTCATGCAGGGCGAATGCACGATTCGAGCGGATCGCCTTGACCTGTTCCAACCCGAACTGGCCACGGTGCCAACCGTCCTGTTGGAAGCGGCCTTTGACGTCTCGGGCAGCGCGACGCTGATTGAGGTCGATGCGCTCCGTGTCGAACTGTCCGCGCCCGCCGATACCTTGTTGATGGCCCTGCGCGCCGAACAATCCTTCGCATTTGATCTCACCCGGAACGCGGCCGTGGTCCCGAACCCCGAAGCGCCCCTCGCCCGTCTTACCCTGAACGGCATTCCTGTGGACCTCGTCAACGCGAATCTTCCCGACATCCAGCTCGCTCTGGCGGATTTCACCGGGGAACTGCTCCTATCCGTGGACGGTGACGCCTTACGCGTGGCCACCGTCCGTGCACTCAAGGTGGACAACCTCTTTCTCGCACAAAACGGAGAACAGGTGATCGAGGACCTCACGCTAGCGCTTTTGGTTTCAGCCGAATATGTCGGGAACACCCTCGCGATCGATCAGTTGGCCCTTACGTTGAACCAGGCTGATCTTCGCCTCCTGAACATTAATGTGAAAGGCTCGATAGAAGATCTGGCGGACGACCCCACACTGGATCTCTTTGCCGATATGGATATTGATCTCCCCGCTCTTCTGGCCCAGCCCGCCGCCGAGGCGTTTCGCAATCTGGCGGAGGGCCGCTTACAGGGAACCGTCAAAGCTTCCGGAACACCCACTGCGCTTCGCACCGATCTCGATCTGCAATTCACCGATCTGCTGTTGCTCGATGACCGGCGCCTGGACCAATTCGCCTTGAAGGCGGACGTGCTCATGGAGGAAATGGCCCATATTCGTGCGACAACGCCATTGACCCTGCGGACGGGAGATATGGCTACCGATCTTCTTCTTGCCCTTGAATTATGGGTGGAAGACGAGTTGCTTCGCGTGGAGGCAAAAGGAAGCGGTGCGAAGGTGGTGATGGACCAACTGCTGGTGCTTGCCGAAGCCTTTCAGAATCCTGATTTCACACCCCCGGAAAGGGATGTCGCGGAAGAAGAACCGCGACCGGAAGTAGAGAGTGCGCCGGACACCGAGGTAGAAGAGAAAGTGGAAAAGGAAGAGAAACCCTCTCCCGCGGAGCCCGAACCGAAACCGCTATGGGCCGGGCTCCAAGCGGATGTCGAGCTGGACATCCAGGAATTGGTGCTTCCCGGGGATATGATCGTACGGGACATCGTGCTGCGGGCGCAGGTGGATGAGTATGCCGCCTTGCTGAAAACATTCGAGGCCCGCATAGACGAGAGCACCACACAAGCCAAGGGGGGGCTGCGCTTCCGTCCCGACAACCGGGCAAAACCGTATCGTCTGGAGGCCGATCTTACGGTCCGCGATTTTGATGTGGGCGCTTTCCTGCGCGATATGGATCCGGACACCCAGCCGGTGGCCGATGCGATTGTTTCGCTGTCCGGAGAGGTACAGTCGGAAGCCGCCTCTCCCGAACGGCTTGCCGATGCCCTGACCGGCCGGTTCTCCGTCACAGCCGCCGATGCCGTGGTACGCGCCTTCCGGCGCGGGCGCGCGGGCGGTGCGCTGGATGCCGCTACGACAGCCGGACGCATAGGCGGCCTGCT